>NZ_JAWRYM010000004.1:0-295966 GCF_046534555.1 Bacillus sp. SIMBA_074
GAAGAAGAAAATAAAGAAGAAACAACAGAAGAAATAGAAGAGTCATTAAAACCGGAAACACCAAAGGTGACAGAGGAACCAAATGTATTAGAGAAGCCAGAGGTAACAGACAAACCGGAGATCTTAGTAACACCAGAGGAAGAAGAAAATAAAGAAGAAACAACAGAAGAAATAGAAGAGTCATTAAAACCGGAAACACCAAAGGTGACAGAGGAACCAAATGTATTAGAGAAACCAGAGGTAACAGACAAACCGGAAACACCAAAGGTACAAGATGTACAAGATAAAGTAGAAGTACAAAGTAAACAAGATGTACAAAATAAATCTGAAGTACCAACTAGTAAAGAAAATAATAAGCAATCAAAATTACTTCCTCAAACAGGGGGAGCATCAACTGAAGCTACTTCTATTATTGCAGGTATGTTCGCATTAATTTTTGGAGCGATGTTGTTTAGACGTAAAAAAAATTAATGAGCCTGAGAGTTAGTTCGGAAACAATATGTATGTAAAAAAGCGGAGACTATGGGTCTCCGCTTTTTTTATCCCGCATTAACGGGCAGTAAGACTCCCACCTCGAAAATCGGCGAATGTGAGGAAGTTAGGTGGGAGATAACTGCCCGTAAACCCCCCACTGATTAAAGTTTTACTTTATTATTTGCGTAATCAGCTAAGCTGGATAATGTTTATGGATGAACGATTTTAATAACATGCTGCACGTTTAATTTAGATTTTTTATAAACACATGCTTTATTTTTTTGCGAAATCGAGTGATTAGCGTAATGATAATAATACCGAAGATAATTTTCCAAATGTGTTGTTCAAGTACGATGAATATATCTTCTAAGTTTTCCCCTAACCAGTAACCACCGATTAAGAAGAATGATACCCAAAATAGGGCACCTGAATAAATTGTCATCGCAAAGCGGCGAAACGGTAAGTTGATAATTCCTGCAAAGTATCCTGTAAAGTGGCGGACGCCTGGAATGAAAAAGGCGATAAAGATTAGAAAATATCCGTATTTATCAAACCACATTTTCGTTAAATTAATTTTTCGTTCTGTTAAAAATACATATTTCCCGTATTTCTGAATGAAAGGCATGCCAAGTTTATTTCCTAAAAAGTATTGGAATGTCATACCTACGCTTGTCCCAATAAAGGATAAAATAATTAAAATTGGTAAACTTAAATCACCTTGATGTGATAAAAATCCTGCATAGGCTAATGTTGGCTCTCCTGGAAACGGAAGAGCAATATATTCTAAAAGTAATCCAATAAGTACTACATAATACCCATATTGCTGAAATAATTCGTGAATCCATTCCATGTTGTGCGCTCCTTTTTAAATTGAAGTTGTTACACATCTTCCTCTTTTTCACACTAATCGAACTGAAACAATAGTAGTAGAAGAGTTTGGCTGGAGGATTTAAGCTAGTATGATTTTTTGACAACCACTCGTGAGTGATATCATACTTAATATAGCTCTTTGCTAATTAGCAAAGAGCATTGAAGTGTAAATGTTACTATTAGTTAAAGTTATAGCGGTACAAAAATATGTTGAAATCTTCTTCTTTTGGTCCAAAATTAACTGCTTTTTCTTGTATACGTTGGAAGTTTTGTCTGTCATAAAATTCATAGTTGCATTCATTATCTGTATATAAATATAAAGATGTCACTTCTTCTTTTTTCATGTATTGGAATAAGTGATTTAATAAAGATTTCCCAACTCCAAGACCTCTAGATTCTTCGGATACGATGAATAATTGTATACAGCCTTGAAAATGATCTTCTTTTCCTTGAATTAGTTCTTTATATGTTTTTTGAACTTTTATAAATGCTTTTAAAAACTCTCTATTCTCTTTATTCGTCATGAATAGTTTCAGCGTGTTAAAGGCAAAGCTAACAGTATTATGGAATCTCTTTAAACGGTTTTTATCTTTTTCGGAATCGCCTAAAATGACACCGATAATTTTATTATCTTTTTCAGCTACCTTACTAAAGGAGCTTCCTAAAATGCAACTGTGTAGGTAGAAGTTTAATATTGAATTTAAAAATTTTTTATCTGTAATGAATTCATTAAATCCAAATGCCTCACCAATTAAATGTTTTATAGGCTCATAGTCTTCTTTGACAAGATTTCTATATTTTACTGTGTTCATAATTGTATACTCCCTTTATTAATGTAAATGACTTATTATAAATAGTAATGTCTCCTCTAAGGGGAGAGTCAATAGTTGCATGCGAAAAAATAAAAAGGAAGAGATTCAGGTGAAAACATTATTTTCTATTGGAGAAGTTGCAAAAATAAAGGATATTACGATAAAAGCGTTAAGGTACTATCATAAGATGGGAATTCTTATTCCAAAATATATTGATGAGTCAACAGGATATAGATATTATTCTATAGATCAATTCATTCACATTGATATTATAAAAAGCTGTAGAGAGTTGAATACCAGTATAGTAGAACTTCAAGAGATTTTTAAGGAATGTGATATGGATAAATTGCTGCAATTTTTACAATTAAAGAGAGAGGAAGCGGAAGAGCATATAAAGAAAATGGAAGAGGTAATGGAAACGATTGATGACTTACATGCGAAAGTAGGGAGTTCGCGGGAAATATTAAAGAGTGATGAAATCTCTATTGAATTTTTTGAACAGCGTTATGTCGTTGTTGCGCCTTGTAAAGAAGTAGGAAGTTTACAGGAGTTACTGTATTATTCCGATTTAGAGAAGATCGTGCAAGATTATGAAGAGAAAATGGCAATGGAAATGGGGATTCTCTACAATGTAAATGAAAATTGGGATGTAGAGCCGAAGTATGTTTTTAATAAAGTACAAGACCATGTACATATGGAAGAGATGCAAAATATAAAAGTATTACCGGGCGGGAAATATGTAACATTAGCGTATAGTAAAGAAAATGAGGAAGAACGTCGAAATACCATAATTAAATACATAAAAGAAAATAATATAGAAGTGGAGAGTTTTATTGAAGTGGAGTTAGTTAGTGATATTTTTAATACGGAGACGTATAGTTGTCAAATTCAAATTTTTATAGGGGATAGTGAGAATAAGAAGTTTTGATGCCATAATTTAATGGATGGAACTGTTCCAAAAGCCTAATTCCTAAATATATCGACTTAACTGCAAAATACGACAATAATAACCTGCCTATTAATAAGAGAGGCCGTCCCAAAAAACTTTTGGGACGGCCTCATTGGATCGTATTATTTACGTGAGAAACCTTCTTCATCAAGGTATTCCGCAGCTTCTGGATAAGAGTTGAATGTACCGTCTAAGTTTACGCCAGCGTAAACGTTCCACATGTCATCCTCTTGAATAAGAGTTAGGATATGTCCGTCTTCGTTACGCCATTCTTCTTCGGCAGCAGGTTCCATTGGTGCTACAATTTCCTCTTGCTCCTGTGATAGACGTTCAATTACTTTTTCAATTAATGAACGCAGTTCTTCTTCTGAAAACTCGCGGATGTTAATCATGCCTTTATCATCTGTTCTATAACCTTTAATGAAGTTTGCATATACAAATCCGTTTCCATTTGGGTGTAAATGATATACAACGTTCTTTTTATCTAAACGACTTTCTTCAAAGTGAAAGTTTACGCGTTTTAATGATACGTTCTTTCTTTCTAATTCCGGGAAAGATTCAATAATTGATAATTTTTCTTCAAAAGTTAGCATAGTGCCTCCAAGTATATAGTAAAAGATTTAATTTGTTCATTATAGCATAGTCAAGTTTGTTTCCAAAGGTAGATTCGTCATATTGCTGTTTTTTAGTTTGACTTGGGAAGGCCATTTGTAAATGTAGACGCTTACTTCACGAGACTGTAAAGAGTTTTTTATAAATACGCTAACGAATGATTTGTTTTAGATGTACAATGGAACGTGGACTTTATACGAAGGTGGTTATTTATATGTTTCAAAAAATAGCAAAGGAATGTTTAGCAGGCTTTACTGTTGCGATTGTTGCCTTGCCGCTAGCGATTGCATTTGGTATTGCTGCAACGGGAACGTCTGAGGGAGCACTTGTCGGATTGTATGGTGCAATTTTTGCAGGTTTGTTTGCGGCGTTATTTGGCGGTACACCGGGGCAAGTAACGGGTCCTACTGGGCCGATTACAGTAATTGCAACGGGCGTTATTGCAACTCACGGATTAGAAGCAAGTTTTATTGCATTT
Organism: Bacillus sp. SIMBA_074; assembly: GCF_046534555.1. NCBI lineage: Bacteria > Bacillati > Bacillota > Bacilli > Caryophanales > Bacillaceae > Bacillus > Bacillus sp. SIMBA_074. Next base: position 4,196 of record NZ_JAWRYM010000004.1, read on the forward strand.
ATGATGGCAGGGTTATTTCAAATTTTATTTGGTGTATGTAAGCTCGGCTCTTACGTTCGTTACATTCCGTATCCTGTTGTTTCAGGGTTTATGAATGGGATTGCACTGATTATTATTTTAGGTGAAATGAAGCACGTACAAAATAGCTTTCTGCTTGTGTTATTAACGATCATTGTAATGATTGTTTCTGGAAAATGGATTAAGGCCATTCCATCAAGTTTAGTAGCATTAGTAGGTGTTACAGTAACGTTGCCGTTATTTTCTTCTATGCTACAAGGAATTACGGTAAACTTACCAGTTGTAGGAACTCTTTCTTTAAATAAGATGATTGAAAAAATAGGTGCAATTCCAGAGGCGATGCCATCTCTTCACGTACCGAATTTAGACGCAAATGGCATGTTAGCACTTGTATTACCAGCACTTAGTATTGCTTTACTAGGATCAATTGACTCGTTATTAACGTCTGTCGTAATGGATAATGTGACGGGGACACGTCATAAAAGTAATAAAGAGTTAATCGGACAAGGTATTGGCAATATTGCGAGTGGTTTGTTCGGTGGATTAGCAGGAGCAGGTGCAACTGTTAGATCTATCGTCAATATAAGAAGCGGGGGGAAGACGGCACTGTCGGCTTGTATGCATAGTGTCATATTATTTATTTTCATTATGGGACTCGGTTCAGTGGTACAATATATTCCGCTTGCTGTATTATCAGGTATTTTAATTTTAACTGGCATCGGGATGTTTGATTGGGAAAGCATGAAGAAAGCACATGTAGCACCAAGAGGTGATGTGATTGTTATGTTCGTGACGATGGTTGTGACAGTGAAATTCGATTTAATGGTTGCTGTTGCGTTTGGCATTATTCTTTCCTTCATTATATACATGGTGAAGTGTAAAGAACGTAAAGCTTCTATTATAAAAGAAAAAGAAGCGACGTATACGATTCAGGGACCACTTTCATTTCTATCAGTAGATCGTATTTTTGCTTCTTTACAAGATGTGAAGTCACCAGTTAGTTTGCGTATGAAAGGTGTACATTATATGGATGTATCAGGAGCTATGGCCTTATTAAACTTTGTTGAGCAATCGGATAAAGCAGGAGTGCGTGTGACACTTGAACATGTACATCCGCATGTTGAAAAGACGATAGTAATGATGGCGAATGATGAGCAAAAAGAGAAGCTGCAGTTTTTAAAAGTTAAGGCAATATAACAATAAGAACCTTCACATGAATTGCGTTATAGAGTGTGAAGGTTCTTGTTATTTGTATATGTGCTTACTATGTATAAAATCATTATATCTAAATGTTATACGTCTGTTGACAATTGGTTTTCTACACAGTATAGTAACATCTTAGATTAGCAATGTGCTATTATAAGAAGGTATATGAATTTTGAGATTCCTTTATATTCAGAAGGAAGAGCTTTAAGCTGGAGGGAATATTTGATGTACAAACAGTTACCACATGGAGTGAAGATCGGGATTACACGATCAATTGTTGTTTCTTTTGAGAGATATATGAAAGAAATTGAATGGAATGAAGAAAAATTTGATATGCAGCAATTTGTTGAACAGTGGAAACAATATTTATACACAAAATCAACTTGGATTAATAAAGTAGATGACGAGTTGAAAGGACATCCAGATTTCCATCAAGCATTAGCGATGAAAGTAAATGAAAAAATTAATGAGCTTATTAGTGAGCAGCCGAGCGAAGAACAATTAGAGCTGTTAAACAAGAGCGAAGTAAAGCATGTAGATGAAATGTGTAAACTAGAAGCTGAGTATCATATTGAACGTTTATTAGTAACGAAGTAGATTTTACATAAAAAATAGAGCCTATCCTAAAGGTGTGATGACCATCTTTTAGGATAGGCTTTTTTGTATATTAGTCTTGTGGTACAAATGCTTTCCAGCTAGATAAATCCATATTTTGTTTCAAGATGGATGAAGCAGGGAAAACAAATGACCACGGTTTTGTAGTATTCGCTTTAATTTCAAGATTCGGTAACGTGAAAGCACCTTTAACAACGACTTCTCCAGAAGCATCTTCAATATGAAGAGGAAGTTGTTCTAGTTGAATGTTATCTTTACAGCCGTTACGAATTAGAAGTGTTGTATGTAAATCACCGTTCTCTTTCAGTGCGGCTTGTAAACCTAGGAAGTTAATTTCACCTTCATTTGGAGGTGTTAAATTGTCTACAAAATTACGTAAAGCATCTTTGCTTGCTTCAGGTAACTGAGATTCCCAAGATGGATCTAAATCTAGTTGATGCTTACTTTCAAGTTCGAAAGCTAATTCCCAATCTGATTGAGATAGTTCAGCTTCCGTTATTGTTTCTTGCTCAAATGTAAATACGAAAGGCATATTCACGTTTTCAGGAATATCGCCAAGTGCAGATAGGTTAAATGTTTTACGTGCGCACAGCTTTTTATCTTTGTTTAATAGAAGTAATGTAACTTCTTCGAAAGAAATTGGTTTTGGGACACTGCTGCGAATGAATGCAGCTACATCGTATGCGCCATCACGTTCTTCAATTTCAATTCCTGATAAAGAAATTTGATATTCTTGTAAACGTGGTAATTCTTTATGTAAAAATTGATAAATGTATTTTTGTTCTTGTGCTACGTCACCCCAGCTAGGATGGAAGTAAAGAACTGGCTTTACCGTTTTATTTTGAGAAGTAGTTTCTTCTTGTCCAAATAATTGATTACTAGAAACAGTAGTATCTTTTCCTTTTTTCTTTGCCTTTTTCAGGAATGATAACATAAATTTTCACCTCATGATTGTACGTTTTCTGGAACTGCTAAATGTCTCGCGATATATCGGCACATTTCTTTTTCAAAATTACCGTAAGTGTATAAGAAAATATCCAAACCTTCTTTTTGGTAAAGGCGAGTTGGATCTTCTTGTTGATATTGTCTTAAGCCAATACCTTCTTTCAAGTGAGTCATTGCATCTAAGTGATTTACCCAGTTTTGATCTAGGAAGTGTAAACCAACGTAGCGCAGTGATTGTTGTAAATCCGCATGGTCATTTAATTCTTGTACACGTTCGATATAGCTAGAAATTGTATCTTTTAAAACGATTTGTAAATCCTCAGGCGAATGTACGTCGTTCGCAGATAATGGCGGCAAAGTTTCAACCGCTAAAACTTCTTTAATAGATGCTGTTAAACTAGTGAAATCCCATTCTTCAGGAAGCATTCCTTCGAAAAGGTGCTGCTTAGCAATTGCATCCACAGAGTGTTCAATCATTGGAATAACAAGTTCTATCATATTTGTTTCTTCTTTTAGAAGGTTGTTACGTAGTGTGTATATAACATTACGTTGATCATTAATTACGTCATCTAATTTTAAATTATATTCACGCATTGAGAAATGACCACCTTCACAAATTAATTGTGTACGGTTAATGAAATCATGAACTTTAGATGTATTAATAAGCCCCGTTTTGTCAGGTTTCAGTGATTTCTCCAGCTTCTCTACTTCTTCATGAGCAAAGCGCTTTAGCATCTCATCTTCTAAAGATAGGAAAAATTGAGAGCTTCCCGGATCACCTTGGCGACCAGCTCGTCCTTTAAGCTGGTTATCAACGCGGCGAGATTCATGACGTTCTGTTCCAATTACATGTAATCCACCAAGGGCGTGGACACCTTCACCTAGTAAAATATCAGTACCTCGGCCTGCCATATTGGTAGCGATTGTAATTTGACCTTTTTGCCCGGCAGTTGCAATTAAGTCTGCTTCTTGCTCTGCACTTTTAGCGTTTAATAATTGATACTTTATGTTTGCTTCATCTAAATAACGAGCAACAGTTTCAGATTGCAAGATAGACATCGTCCCAATTAAAATAGGGCGTCCTTGCTTATGCTGTTTTAGAACTTCTTCACGCACAGCTTTATATTTATCATCAGCTGTTACATATACTACGTCATTTTTATCTTCACGAAGAATAGGACGGTTCGTTGGAATTGGAATAACTTCCATATTGTATACACGGTTGAATTCTTTTTCTTCCGTTTTTGCGGTACCTGTCATACCTGATAATGCCGGATACATACGGAAGAAGTTTTGAATTGTAATAGAAGCTTGTGTTTGGTTTTCTTCTGTAATTTCTAAACCTTCTTTTGCTTCTAGTGCTTGATGTAAGCCGTCACTTAAAGAGCGACCATCCATAACACGTCCTGTGAAAATATCTACAAGTAGTATTTTTTCATCATGCACAATATAGTCAACGTCAAGCTGGAAAGCGACATTGGCACGTAATGATTGAATCATATAATGGTATAGAGTTTGATGCTCTAAATCATATAAGTTATCGATGTCAAATAAATCTTCTATTTTTGTAATACCGTCTTCTGTAAAACTAGCTGATTTCGATTCTGCATCGTATGTATAGTGAAGGGTATCTTGGAATGATTTAATAACTTTTGCACATAAATAATGCAAATCAGAGCTACCTGATTTCTTCCCGGCAATGATAAGTGGCGTTTTCGCCTCATCAATTAAAACGCTATCAATCTCATCGATAATAGCAAAGTGATAGGGGCGCTGAACTTGATCATTTTGTGAAGCAGCCATATTATCGCGAAGATAGTCAAAGCCAAACTCTGTTCCAATACCGTATGTAATATCAGCTTTGTACGCAAGTTTCTTTTCAGAAGGATCGATTTGAGGAATATTTAATCCAACTTGTAAGCCTAGAAATTCATGGACTTGGCCAATTAACTCTTTATCACGCTTCGCTAAGTAATCGTTTACAGTAATAACATGAACGCCTTTTCCTTCAAGGGCACGTACATATGTTGGGAGAGAGGAAACTAATGTTTTCCCTTCACCAGTTGGCATCTCCGCAATATTACCTTCTAGTAATACAAGTCCTCCGATTAACTGCACATCGTAATGGCGTAATCCAAGCACACGTTTTGCGGCTTCGCGTACAACAGCGAATGCTTCTACTTTTATGTCATCAACTGTTTTACCATCCGTAAGCATACTTTTGAATGTGACAGTTTTGTGACGTAATTCTTCGTCAGGTAAATCAGCCATTTTTTTTTCCAAATCATTAATATCTTGAACGAGTTGTTCATATTTTTTTAGCTTTCTTTTTTGAGAATCTCCTAACAATTTCTTTACCGAATTCAGCATGTTGTAAACACTCCTCTTACTGACAATAGCTACATTATAGCACATGTTTATCTTGAACAAGTAGAAGTAGTAAATTGAAGAAAATACTGGATAAAAAAACATATATATGGCACATATTATATTTAAAACATAAAAAGAAAGAGAGTATTCAATATATAAGAAATTTGGTATGATAACTAAATGAGATAAAGTGATGATTCTCAAGTTGAATGAATAATATGGATTTAATATTTTATGTAGATTATATATTGAAAGAAAAGAGATAGAAGATGAATAAAAAGTTTGTAAAAGGCGCTGCGATTTTAACCGTTACAACGTTTATATCGAAAGTAGTGGGGAGTTTTTTTCAAATTCCATTGCAAAATATAGCAGGGGATGAAGTACTTGGAATTTTTCGCCTTGTTTTTCCTGTATATATGATAGCCTTAACTTTATCAGTAGCGGGAGTCCCGCTAGCAATATCCCAGTTAATAGCTGATCTTCATGAAAAGAATGATCGTGACGGAATAGCTAAATTATTTACGTCCGCATCTATTATCGGTGTTATATTTGGGGTGCTCGGATTTTTAATTATTATCATTGGATCGAGTGGCATTGCAAATATGCTTGGTGGGCAAGAGACGAGGCTAGCATTAATTGTTACTTCGTTTGCTTTATTAATCGCACCGTATATGGCAGTGTACCGTGGATATTTCCAAGGGTTCGGAGATATGATACCTACTGGTGTATCACAAGTAATTGAACAGTTGATACGCGTATTCTTTATGCTAACAATAGCCTATATATTTGTATATTGGAATAAAGGTAGTGATATCATAACTGGCGGAGCGATGATCGGTTCTTGTTTTGGTGTTATTACGTCACTCATATATTTGCGAATGAAATATGTGAAAAGCACGTATCGCTATAAGAGCGAAACATATTCATTACAAGATTTTAAGACAAACGCGAAAAACATACTCCGTGTTTCAATTCCAATTGCAATCGGAGCGTTATCGATGCCTGTTTTAAATTTAGTTGATTCTGTAACAATTCCACATGTGCTACATGAATCTTCTACAACTATTCAGGAACAATTTGGTATATATAGCCGTGGTTTTGCATTTACGCAATTAATTGTTGTATTTGCAAGTGCGATAGTATTTCCGTTAATTCCATTATTAACAGCTGCTTTAACAAAAAAAGATATTGCTTTAGCTAAACTGACAGTAAAACGTACAAATGAATTTGCGCACGTTTTAACAATGCCGATAACGATATGGCTTATGGCGCTTGCAGTACCGCTTAATGTTGCATTATTTACAGATACAAAAGGAAGTGGCATGTTAGCTATTTTAATTGGTAGCTCGTATTTCACATCACTTATGGTATTATCAATAGGAATCTTGCAAGGGATTAATCGTTCGATGCAAGCAGCATGGATTGTCATCGGTGTAAGTTTTGTAAAAATTGTATTAAATATAGCGCTAGTAAACCAATTCGGTATAAATGGAGCAGCGTATAGTACTCTAATTATTTATATAATGATTTGTATCGCAAATCATATTTATATTAGAAAAGATCTTTCCTATCCAATAGCTATAGGGAAATTTTTGGCTGTGATTGGAGTATCTAGTATTTTAGGTATAGCATTATACTTTGGGTCTACATTAATCAATGTGACAGATTCCAGGATTTTAGCAATGGTATATAGCGCTGTGGCGCTAAGTATAGCTTCAGTGTTATATGGCATATGTGCATTGAAACTAAACTGGATATCGAAAGAACAAATTCCATTTTTACGTAAATAAAATCGTTGATTATAGAAAATGAACAATATTATACATGGGTATGACTTGTTAGATGTTTGTGAAAGAAATCAATTTGAAGTTATCAAACCTTTCTCGGCAAGGAATGGATAACAATTTGTTTAATTACAAAAAGAGTTGATTGCGAAATGTTGGAGGAGATTAAGAGTGCGGTTAGTTTTATCAGGATATTATGGTTTTTATAATGTTGGGGACGAAGCAATTTTGCAATCAATTATTAAAGCGCTACATGAAGAGGATCCTACTCTTGAGCTTGTTGTACTTTCAAATGACCCCGACTATACAAGAAAAATGTACGGTGTAGAAGCAGTAAACCGATGGGATATAAGAGCGATTTACCGAGAAATAAAGAGAAGTAATGGTTTAATTAGCGGAGGCGGAAGTCTCTTACAAGATAAGACGAGTATTAAGAGTATTTTATACTATACGGGTATTATGCGGCTTGCCCGTTTTTTGAAAAAGCCGTATTATATTTACGCCCAAGGAATCGGACCTATTACGAAGAAGCAAAATCGTTTATTAGTGAAATGGCATGTATCAAAGGCTGAATATATATCAGTACGTGATGAAGACTCTTTTTTGTACTTAAAAGAAATTGGTATTAAGAAAGACATCGAACTTGTTCCAGATCCAGTATTAGCTTGTCAGCCAGAAGAAAAGAAATCCGATTGGCTTCAAAAACATGCGCTGCAAGGAAAGGTCGTTGCGGTTAGTGTAAGGTACTGGGATGCAAAAGAAGATTATATGAAGAAGTTAGCAGATACGCTGAAAAAGCTTAAGCAAGAGGGATATCATATTTTATTTGTACCGATGCATGGACCATTTGATCAAAATGCATCAAGGGATATCATTAATTTGATGGGAGAAGAAGCGCACATGCTCCCTTATAAAATGGATATTCATGAGAAAATCTCTATTTTATCAGAATGCTCTCTTTTAATAGGAATGAGACTGCATGCTCTTATATTATCGGCAGTTGCAAACACGCCTATGGTTGGAATTTCGTATGATCCAAAGATCGATTCGTTTTTACAACAAGTAAATCAGCCGATTATTGGGAATGTGGATGGAGACTGGACGACAGAAACATTACATAGTATGGCGATTAAGCAATTAGAGCAGACAGAATATGTACAGGAAATGTTAGGACAAAGGGTAGAGGAATTGCGAGAGCAAATTTCCATAGCGTCCAAATATATTATTAATGACTTGCATGCAAAAGAGTCTATAAAAAGAGGAATGGAATAGAGGCCATTCCTCTTTTTATTCAATAATTGAGTAGAAAGAAGAACAGGGATCACCTGTTCTTTTTTGCTATGTAAGTAAGAATTTGAAAGAGAAGCGTATTGAAGAAAAATAAAATGTCGACAAAAAATATAAAAAATGTAGAATAATGTCGAAAAAAACAAAAGGTTCGAGTTTTATTTTTCCTGAATATGTATGTTTTTAGTAGTTATTAATCTTAAAATCCTAACATTAGCATATAAGTAATATTGATATAAAGCGTTTTATACAAAAACACTTGGATAACGAGGCAGGTTTTGTTCAGAAAAATGAATTTAAGAATGATGTCGAAAATTACAGAAACATCGTGTCGATTAATGTCGTAATATCTTCATAGTTGGATATTGAAATTGTAAACGTTTTTCTGCTATAGTTGTAAATGGTTATACAAATATTGCTCAAATGTAGTTCTGACGTATTGTTTCGTACATTTAAAATATTCTGATTTTATAATCGGGTTATTTGAATTAAAAGTCGAAAGAATGAACGTTAGAATTACGAAAATTCACTTTTTTGTCGAATTTAAGAATTTAAATTCGGGTAAAAACGGTGTAATATGTTTATTATTCTATATTGTGGAATCATTTCTATATATAGGATCTTAATTACATTTATATTTACTAGTTTCAACATTAAATAGAATATCTATTTAAAACATTATGGAACTAGTATTACATTCCTGAAGGAGGAAATATATAAAATGGCAAAGACTAACTCTTACAAAAAATTAATCGCTGGTACAATGACAGCAGCAATGGTAGCAGGTGTTGTTTCTCCAGTAGCAGCAGCAGGTAAATCATTCCCAGACGTTCCAGCTGATCACTGGGCATTAGATTCTATTAACTACTTAGTAGAAAAAGGCGCAATTAAAGGTACAGATCAAGGTACATTCGCTCCTGAACAAGAAGTAACTCGTGCAGAAGCAGCTACAATGATGGCTATCACATTAAACTTACCAATCGAAGAGAACGCTAAACCAACTTACAAAGATGCTCAAAACCACTGGGCTTCAAAATACATCGCAGCTGTAGAAAAAGCTGGTGTAGTTGCAGGTAAAGGCGACGGCACATTCGCTCCAGACGGAAAAATCAACCGCGTTTCAATGGCAGCAATGCTTGTACCAGCTTTCAAATTAGACACTAAAGTAGCTGGTACTCCAGAAACTAAATTCGAAGATTTAAAACCTAGCTGGGGTAAAGACAAAGCTAACATCCTAGTTGAATTAGGAATTTCTGCAGGTACTACAACTACTACTTGGGAGCCTGAAAAAACTGTAACTAAAGCAGAAGCAGCTCAATTCATTGCTAAGACTGACAAGCAGTTCGGACAAAAAGCAGAAGCTAAAGTTGAGTCTATTAAAGCAATCAACGCTAAAGAGATCGAAGTTAAATTTGGCGCTACAGTGAAAGAAGAAGATGTGAAGAACGCGAAATTCACTCTTTCTCAAGGAACTAACGCAACAGCAGTTACTACAAAAATCGGTGAAGATAAAAAATCTGTAATCGTAACTTTAGATGGAGATGCAAAACTTAAAAATAAAGAAGCTTACGTTCTAACTGTTGAAGGCTTAAAAGCTGCTGATGGTAAAGAAATTCCAAAAGCATTAGAAGTTATCTTCTTTAATGACGAAGTAGCTCCAACTGTATCTACAGTATCTACTCCAGACGGAAAAGTTAAAGTAGTATTTAGTGAAAAATTAGATACAGCAAAAGCTGTAACTGTAATCGTTAATGGTCAAAAAGTAGACGGAAAAGTTGAAAATAATACTTTCACTTCTACTAACACTTTAAACCTTGAGAACGGTAAAGAATTCTCAGTTATCGTAACGGGTGCTCAAGATTTATCAGGTAACGAAATGGAAATGTACGAAGGTAAAGCTACTTACAAAGTAGAAAAAGACGTTACAGCTCCAGAAGTAAAAGAAATTAAAGGAAAAGACCTTGCTAATGGTACAGCTACATTAGAAGCTACATTTACAGAGGAACTTTCTGCACAAGGTACAGTAGTTGTAAAAAAAGGTAATACAGTAGTAAAAGAGGCTACAATTGCTCTTGATCAAGATAAAACAAAAGCGCTTGTTACAGTACCGGGTGCTCTTACAGATAAAGAAACAGCTGCAGATCTTACAGTTGAATTTGTTGGCTACAAAGATTTAGCAAACAATGTAGGTACTAAAGTATCTAAAGCAGTAAAAGTTACAAAAGATGTTGTAGCTCCTAACTTAGTTAAAGTTGTGGCAGATCAAAATAAAGAAGCTACATTTACTTTTGATAAAGATGTAACTAAACAAGACGGAAAAATTCGTGTAATCAATTTAGATACAAGCAGAGATGTAACTGGTGAAGTGACAATCGAAGCAGCAAAAGACAACAGCAAAGGTATTACATTAACATTCCCAGCAAAAGGTAACTACAAAGTAGCTGCTACAAAAGGTCTTGTAAAAGATGCAGCTGGTAATGAGTCTGCAGCATTTACTAAAGAAGTGAAAGTTGTAGAAAAAGAATCTGAAAAAGAAACAGATAAAGTAGCTCCAGCAGTAACAGGCGTGGCTTTTGATAAAGCTACAAATAAAATTACAGTAAACTTTGATAAAGAAGTAAAAGGTGGCCAAGTAGCTGAATCAGCTTCTAATGTAAACAATTACACATTAGCTGGTACTAAATTACCAGAAGGTGCTCTAATCGTATTAGACGGTACAAATGCAGTTATTGAGTTACCATCTACATTTACTTTCGAAAAATCAGAAACAGTTAAATTTACAGTAGCTAATGTTGCAAACAAAGACGGAGTGAAAATGGGTACGAAAAACCTATTATTAAACGTTGTAGATACAAAAGCTCCTGAATTCCAGTCAGCTAAAATTACAAAAGTTGACGCTAAAGAAATTACTTTAACATTCTCTGAAGCTGTGAACGTTGATGCAACTGACTTTGTTATTGACCTAAATGGTGTAGCGTTAACAGTAGCAAAAGCTGATGACAAAGCAGCTAAAGAAGTAGTACTTAAAGTAACAGCTCCAACAGATGTTAACTTAGCAACTGGTACATTAACACTTAAAACTAAAGAACTTAAAGATAATGCAACTTTAAATACAGTTGATACAGCAGCTAACAAACTTGTTGCTTTCAAACCAGTAACAGTAGCTCGCTAATTGAAATTTATTTCAATGGAAAGAGTCCACATTATGTGGGCTCTTTTTTTATGGTCTAATTTTCATATAAAACAATCTGTGAAAAAGTGATCATATTTTGAAGATTGATAGTTAGTTTATTGAGAAATAAAATGACAGCGTTTTCAAAATTAGAAAATCCCCCTATTAATATGTAAATTTTTTGTAAATTAACACCTTTTTTCGTTAAAAAAACATTCGAAAAGAAGTAGAAAATGTCGAATTATAATAATTTAAGTCGAATGTAGTCTGAAAATTGTATTTATTGTAAAAAACATTTAGGTGATGAAGTGGAAATATGTGCTATAATTCCAATTGTGTATTTGATATGAAAAATATACGAAGCGCGGTGATAGTAGTTTTTAGGAAAAAAAGTTTGTTCATTTCTATATTTTAGTATTATTAATATCTTAATAATACAATAAAAAGACTGAATTATCAGAATGTGTCGAATCTTCTTTTGAGAAAGTTCTTGATAACGAATAGTTTTGTATAGTATGATGAACTTGTTTCAAAAAATGGTATTTAAACCTTATATTTACATTTAACGGTTTGTATCATTTTATTATGTGAACTACTTTTCGCATGATATTTTGTATTTTTATTGTTTTATGGCTTTTTAAGTAACTAGTTTTCAAATTACATATGATATGAAACTAGTAGCACATAGTCCTAAAGGAGGAAAATAATAAAATGGCAAAGACTAACTCTTACAAAAAAGTAATCGCAGGTACAATGACAGCAGCAATGGTAGCAGGAGTTGTATCTCCAGTAGCAGCAGCAGGTAAATCATTCCCGGATGTTCCAGCTGATCATTGGGCATTAGATTCTATCAACTACTTAGTAGATAAAGGTGCAATCAAAGGTAAGCCAGACGGTACATATGGCCCAGCTGAAGCAATTGATCGCGCTTCTGCAGCTGTAATTTTCACTCAAATTTTAGGATTACCAGTTGATGAAAATGCTCAGCCATCTTTCAAAGATGCTAAAAATACATGGGCTGCTAAATATATCGCAGCAGTTGAAAAAGCAGGTATCGTTAAAGGTGACGGTAAAGATAACTTCTATCCAGAAGGAAAAATCGACCGTGCTTCTTTCGCATCTATGCTAGTAGGTGCTTATAACTTAAAAGAAAAAGTAGATGGCACATTAGTTACAACATTTGATGATTTAAGAGGACATTGGGGTGAAGAAAAAGCAAACATCCTAATTAATCTTGGAATCTCTGTAGGTACTGGTGGCAAATGGGAGCCAAATAAAACTGTATCTCGTGCAGAAGCAGCTCAATTTATCGCAGTAACAGATAAAAAATTCGCAAAATCAGATAACAGTGTTGCGAAAGTAACAAACGTTACTGCTACTGAGCCAACACAATTAACCTTAACTGGTACAGGATTAAACAACCTTACTGCTGAAGATGTCACGCTTGAAGGAAATAAAGCAATCGCACTTGAAGCAAGTAAAGATGGAAAATCTGCAGTTGTAACGTTAAGCGGAAAAATCGCTCCAAATAAAGAGCTTCCTGTTAAAGTAAAAGGCGATTCATTTAATGTGAAGTATGTATACGAAGTGAAAAAATTACGCGTAGAACAACTTACATTCGATGACGATCGTGCAGACCAAGCAGTTGTTTTCAAATTAAATGAAGAAAAAGGCAACGCTGATATCGAGTATTTAGATATCGCTGGTCATGATGTGAAATTTGTTGCGAATAATTTAGATGGTACTCCAGCAAATATCTTTGAAGGTGGTACTGCAGAGTCAACAACTGGTAAACTAGCAGTTGGTATCGACGAAGGTAAATACAAAGTTGAAGTACAAGTGACAAAACGTGGCGGCATCACAATTTCTAACACTGGTATCATCGAAGTGAAAAATCTTGATGCAGAAGCAACAGCAATTAAAGATGTTGTATTTGCGGTAGATACAGATAAAGCTGGTGTAAATTATGCTAAAGCTTTAAGTGGAACTGACTTCACATTAAACAGCAAAACATTAGTTGCTGGTGAAAAAGCTGGTATCCATAAAGTTGTTGCTCAAATTAACAAAGAGAACAAAGTTGTTGATCCTAGCGCGATTATCTTAAAATCATCTAACCCAGGTGTTATCTCTGTTAAAAACGGTGAAATTAAAGCAGAAGCAGCTGGTTCTGCAACAATTACTGTTAAAGTGGGCGATGTAACAAAATCATTTGATTTCGTTGTAAAAACGGATACTCGTAAACTTACAACTGTAAAAGCTAACCCAGATCAATTAAAAGTTGTAGATGGTAAAGAATTACCAGTAACATTCGTAACAACTGACCAATACGGCGATCCATTTGGTGCGAATGAAGGTGCTATTAAAGAAGTGTTCCCACAAACAGGCGCTGTAACTGAATTAGAGGTTATTACGACAAATGAAGGTTCTATCGGTACATCTTCTATTAAAGTTAAAGGTGCGAAAGTTGGAGCTGGTACAATCCACTTCCAAAATCCAAATGCAAGTGGTGAAGGTTACGGATCACTTCATGTTGAAGTTACGAAGAGCAACATCGGTCATGAAGCTCCACGCTTAGAGCTTGTTTCTAAAGCTGGTCAAAAAGGTGAAGCTGCTGACACTACACTTGGTGCTGGAAATACAGTAAACTATCAATTATCTAATTACACTACAGAAGGCGTATATGCTGATGCAGCTGATTTAGCAGGATATGAATTAAGAGTAGGTAATGAAGGTATCGCTTCAGCGAAAATCGAAGGAAAAACATTAAAAGTAACAGGTAAAAAAGCAGGTGTTACAGATGTTATCTTAACTAAAGATGGCGCTACAGCTGGACACGCAACAATTACTGTTACACAAGAAAACATCCAAATTACATCTGTTAAATTTAAAGATGTAGAAGTTGAGCAATTCGAAAACCGCAAAGTTAATATCGACAGAGTACTAGACGTTGTGAAGAGTGATAAAGATGATGTTCTAAATGGCATCAAATTAAACATCTCAACAGAACATAAAGTACGTATTGTTGATGAAGGTACAGAGCAAGGTAAAGTTTACCTAGATCGTAACGACAATGCTACATTTGACGGTAACGATGTTGCGCTTGGTTATGTAACAGCTGTTAAATCAAATGATACAGTATCTAAAGAAGGAAACGAACTATTTAATTTCTTAACTGACGAAACTGTTACTGAGAAAAATGACGTCTTCAAAGGTGTAACAACTGCGTTTGGAGATAAAGGTACAGTAATCTTTAAAGTTGTGAAAGACAGACTTGCACCAACTACTGAGTATGGTACAAAAGCTGTAACAATCAACGTTATTAAAGAAAACATCTAATAATTAGATTTGCAATCCCCATGTCATTATGACATGGGGATTGTTTTTGGTTTCGAAAAAAATAGGTCTCTTTAGAGGATTCTAAAGAGACCTATTTTTAATAATTATTTCTTAAACTTAAACATATCCCCGCTCAAATTCGAATCACTATACACGAACAATACCATGTTAATGTTGTTGTCTTTAATGTATTGATATACATCCTTTTCGTGATAGTGACGTAGATCGAGGATGGATGTGTGATTGAAGCTTTGTGCTAAGTGAGGTACGATTGCGTTTGCGAATGAGTCTTTTAGGACTAAAGCTCGTACATCATTTGGTGCATTGTTATTTTCGATGACGATTTCTGGATAGTCGTTTGTGTAATAGCCGGCGTATGATGTTGTGTCTTTTTGTTTTTCTACGCCGTATAGCTCATCTAATGTGCGATATACTGTGCCATTTACATCTTTTGCGGCTACGCTCGTAAAGTTGAAACCAGCTTTCGGTGTATAGTAGCATAGTTTTTCTCCAGTCGCATCGATCAGTTGGTATAGCTGGTTGTTAAAGCTTCCGACTAGATGTGTATTTGGAGCACAAGTACGAGTGTAATCTTCTGTTTTTATTTCTTTTCCTTTATATATAGAAGATTGTTGCGCGATTGTGTTCATTATATATTGATAGCCTAAGAAGGCACCATCCATATTCCAGTGATGGTCTGTTTTAAAGTACATACTTTGTATTTCTTCATTTGTATAGTTTTTCTTAAAATGTTCCATGAGTTTAATTGGCTTTACGTCTGCAGGAAGTTTATTTAGAAAGTAATTTAAATTTTCCTGCGCATATGTGTGAATATGAGAAGGTAATTTAAATGATAATGCATTCGTTTTGGACGGTGGTAAAGCAAAGTAAAACTCAATGTTTTGTTCTTTTAAAAACTGAGATAAGTCGTTTACAGCTGGCATAGCTTGGTCAATCTCATTATATTTTGTAGCCCAAGCAGGGTTTTTTAGAAGCCATTTATCATCTGTTAGAATAATATCGTTAATGAGAGACTTGCCCATTTTAATTTGGGTAAGCGTATAGTTTTTTATGAGATCATCTCTTCCGATTAATTGATCGTTTGTATATGTCTCAAAGTCTTTAAAGAAACTACCATTTAAGGCAGCTTCTTTTGTAAGAGCTGGTTTTTGAGCGAGCGGACGATTTTCAACGGGCGAAACTGCTCGGTCAGTTTTGAGAAGCGATAATATGCCAAATGAAAAGATAATGGTGAGAAAACCGATAAATAGGACGATGTTCCCCAATTTTTTCATAATAACTTTTCCTTCCTACATAAAGTGAAACTTTAATCAGTGTGGGTTTGTTCATCCCCACTGATTATTAGTTGAACCAATCGGGCTTTTCCGGGCAGCCCGCCCCCCACCTAACTTCTTTGCTTTCGCTGAATTTTGAGGTGGGGGTCTTACTGCCCGGAAAATAGCGGGATAAGTTAAAACCTGAAGTAAATAAATGGATTATACGTCGAATTAATTAAATACATAATCGAAACCATAAATAATGTTAGTAATAATATAGGACGTACAACTTGCATCGTGAATATATACGTTTTGGGTGCAAGTTCTAATATGTTTTTAACACGTTTCAAAATTGGTGTCGCTGCGATAAAGGCAATGATAAATATGACAATGTATTCATGTATATATAGCATTGTGTTGTCATCGATGAAAGATTGCCTCTCTATGCCAAACATCGCTTTTAAATATTGGAACGAGTATGCGAAGTTATCAGCTCGGAAGAAGACCCAACCGATCATAACGATGATTAGTACATATGCATGTTGCAGCGGCTTCCATAGCTTATTTAATATTTTCTCGAATCCAGCTTTTTCAATCGAGATAATAAAGCCGTAATATAATCCCCAGGCGATAAATGTCCAGCTTGCTCCGTGCCATAAACCGGTTAATCCCCATACGATGAAGAGGTTACGGTGATTTGCTAGTTTGGATACACGGTTTCCGCCGAGCGGAATGTATATATAGTCGCGGAACCAAGAGCCTAGTGTAATATGCCATCTTCTCCAAAATTCTGAAATGGATTTCGAGATGTACGGATAATTGAAGTTTTTCGGGAAATCAAATCCGAACATTTTTCCAAGTCCAATTGCCATATCAGAGTATCCTGAGAAATCGAAATAGATTTGAAGTGTATAGGCGATAATACCAATCCAAGCCGTTCCAGCGCTCATTTCAGATGGTGGTAAGGCAAAGATTTTATCTGCGACAAATCCAACTTGATTGGCGATTAACATTTTTTTCGCTAACCCTAAAACGAAAATTTGGATACCTTCTGTAAATCGTTCAAAAGAATGGATGCGCGTTTTAATTTGATCAGCAACGATATTGTAACGAACGATTGGTCCGGCAATAAGCTGCGGGAAAATTGATATATATAGTGCTAAGTTAAGTGGATTCTTTTGAACTGCGCCATCTTTACGGTATATATCGATGACGTATGACATCGCTTGGAACGTATAGAATGAAATTCCAATTGGTAGTGGAATAGGTTCCACATGAATAGATAAATGCAAAGTTTGATTTAAAATGTCTGTGAAAAAGGAAATATATTTAAAATAAGAAAGTAATAAAATATTTCCGACCACAGCCATAATTAAAAATGTGACTTTCATATTTTTTCGTTTATCATAATGATGCACGAGTAGGCCGAAGCAGTAGTTTAATATAATAGAAAAGAGCATTAAGAGGACGAATCGAGGTTCTCCCCATGCATAGAAAATTAAACTAAATGCAAGTAATACGAAATTACGTAGCTCGGCACGCACTATAAAATAGAAAAATAATACGAGAGGTAAAAAGATAAATAAGAAAACAGAACTACTAAATACCAAAGGACTCTCCTCACTTTTTTCAAAATACATTTCGTGCAAAAAACCGACATTTCTATTATATATTCTTTTAAATAAAAGTGCCTTTAATATTTTATCATGTTAATAATTCGATTAAAATGATTATCCTATATAATAGAAGAAAAGGGGAGCGGAATCCTTTTGACACTCACTATTTGGATAAGATAAGATGAATAAGGTGTGATTTGTTTGGAAGGGAAGAGATGGTGTGTTATTTAACTCATTTGAGTTTATTTTTTTATTTTTACCGATAGCATTTCTTTTATATTTTCTATTAAATAAATTTGGACATGCTACATTAGCGAAAGCTTGGCTCGTTGCGGCCTCTTTATTTTTCTATAGTTATTGGAATGTGAAATATTTACCGCTTATGTTAGTGTCACTCATTGTGAACTACTTTATCGGAATGAGGCTCGTAAAACATAAGAGTAAACTTCTTTTAACGGTAGGGTTAATATTTAATATAGGAATGCTTAGTTATTTCAAGTATTATGATTTTTTCTTGCAAAATGTTAATGCATTAATTGGAACTCATTTTACATTATTATCATTAACGTTACCGCTCGCGATTAGTTTCTATACGTTTCAAAAGATCGCATTTTTAGTAGATACGTATCGCGGGGAAACGAAGGCATGTCATTTTCTTGATTACGCATTGTTTGTAACATTTTTTCCGCAGCTTATTGCAGGGCCGATTGTGCATCATGCGCAAATTATGCCGCAGTTTGCTGACGATAGTAAAAAGCGCTGGCAATCGAAGTATATCGTTCTTGGTATATTTGTATTTGCAGTTGGTATTTTCAAAAAGGTAGGTATTGCAGATGTATTATCACCCTTTGTACATGAAGGGTTTGATGTGCAGCAATCATTAACATTTGTTGAAGCGTGGCTTTCGTCGTTAGCGTTTACGTTCCAATTGTATTTTGATTTTAGTGGATATAGTGATATGGCAATTGGAATCGCTTTAATGTTTAATATTAAATTACCTCAAAATTTTAATTCACCGTTTAAAGCAGTGAATATACAAGATTTTTGGCATCGTTGGCATATGACGCTTAGCCAGTTTTTAACGAAGTACGTATACATTTCTCTAGGAGGAAATCGAAAAGGAATTACGCGTACATACGTAAATATTATGATTGTATTTTTAATAAGTGGACTTTGGCACGGAGCTGGTTGGACATTTGTTTTTTGGGGATTCTTGCACGGTTTGGCTTCTGTCATTCATCGCTTATGGAGTAAAGCAGGAGGGCGCATGCCAGCCTTTGCTGGTTGGTTCGTTACGTTTTTCTTCATTAATATAACGTGGGTATTCTTTAGGGCAACATCGATGCATGATGCGGTGAAAGTGTTAAAAGGAATGTTTGGACTAAATGGAATCGAATTAGCAAATAGCGTATTCCCAGCATTTATAATAGAGAAGCTGCAATTTTTAAAAGAGTACGGTGTTTCATTTAGTGAAGGGTACCATGTCTCTTTATTAGATCCGAAAATGGTAGCGTATATTTTCGGAGCGTTATGTATTAGTTTCTTCTTAAAAAATTCAATTCAGTTAAAAGATTCATTCCGTCCGAATGTATGGACTGCTTTATTTACTGCAGTATTACTCGTATATAGCGTGTTACATTTAACGAGTATTAGTGAGTTTTTATACTTTAATTTCTAGGTGGAGAATATGAAAAACAAACATTGGCTTATTTTCGTTTTTGTATGTGTTTTTGTTCCTCTGGCAGGTGTCGGGATATTTAATAGCTATATAGATTCACTTTGGTTATTCCCGCATAAAAATAAGTGGAATGATGTTCAGTACGGGTTTAACGAGAGACAACAGAAAACAAATTATATAACGTACCGTCCGTTTACATATGATGGAGTTATACTTGGAAGTAGTAGAACGACTTTTATTAACGAGAATGACTTCACCGGGTTAAACGCATTTAATTATGCGGTAAGCAGTACAGATCCGCGTGAGTATGATGCATATATTGAATATGCAAAAGAACAAAAAGGTAGTGGACTCGAGTCTATTGTACTTGGTTTAGATTTCCTTGGAACGAACAAAAATAGGGAAATTGGTTTTGATAAACCAGAAGCGTATATTAATCAGGCGCAAAGTTTATTGTATCCGATTAAATCGTATGTAAGTATGGACGGGATTACTTATTCAAAGAATACAATTGCAAATTCCACCCATCATAGTACGAATCTTGACCGGTACAATCGAGAGAATATAAAATCGATGCGCGATTATACGAAAGAAGAACGTGATGCGCAAATAGCGGCGCAAGTAGATAAGTTTAGTAAAGAGATTTATGGCGGGAATTATGAGTATCAAAATATGAAAGAAATATTAGGAACAGTAAAGGCTCATAATCCGAACACGAAGTTTTATATTTTTACAACGCCTGTTTCAGAGCCTCTGTTCCGTACGATGATTCAATCAGGGCGATGGGAAGATTATAAAAAATGGCTTCATGACGCTGTAGATGTATTTGGAGAAGTGCACCATTTCATGTATCTAAATTCCGTTACAACGAATTTAGATAACTATATGGATGGGCATCATTTCAGACCGGAAGTTGGAAAGTTGATTGCGCATAAAGTTGTAAATGAGGAAGATAGCAACGTCCCGAAAGACTTCGGTATTGTTATTACGAAGGATAATATTGATGAGGTGTTGGAGGAGGTTCGGGCGTCTTTTCAATAAAAAAATAGGTCATAAATGTGGTCTAGTCTTTGCCGATTAGACTGTATAAAAAAGAAGAAGCAGCATCCATTTGGATGCTGCTTCTTTTATTCCGCCTCTAAATCAACAATTAAGTAGGCGAGTATAACGACGAAGAAAATACTAACGGACGGCGCTGTTAATACGTGTCCGGACATAAAGCCGATTCCGAGTGATAATATAATGGTGCTAGCTAATAGCATATATTTCACAGTTAATATTTTCTTGAAGTTTGTTATGATGCGAATGAATAATTTAATACCGAAGTATAGAAGCGGTATTAAGTAAATAAGGAAACCGACGATTCCGAATGCAAAGAATAGATCGTGGAAGTCCATTTCGATTAATTTAATTTTAACCGTATAGTTACCAGCATAGCCCATTCCGAATAATTTTTGTGATAGTGGTGCGTCTTTATAGTATTGTTTGTATACTTTTAAAAACTTATCGCGATCACTGTAAATTAAACTTTTGACCTCAGAGTCTGTTAGTTCACCTTTTGCATGTTTTTTCTCTGCGTCAGGATCTTCTTTAATTATTTTTCCTTCTTTTCTATCCTTTTCTTCTTGTACTGATTTTTTGTATTCGTATATTTGCATGTGGATGCCCATATTTTTTGCGATAGGAGTATGCGGTGTAAGGGCAATTAAACCTCCTAGTATAATAGCGGCAACAACTGTATTTACGAGATATGTGAATCCTTTTCCTTCTTTTTTGCGATGAACCATATATTCAATGAATGAGAATAAAAGTGCCACGCCAAGCGTTAGAACAATTGCACCATATCCTACTTTAGTTCCGACCATAATACTTGCATACATCGCGAGTATTGTTGGAATCCAGTAATAGATTTTCGAGAAAGAAGTTGTTTTATGAATCGAATAGAGTACTACGATTGGGAACATAATTGCAAAAATAGAACTTAAATCATTTCCAGCAAAGAACCAACCTCTTGAACCGATCTTTGAGTGAGGGTAGCTTGGGAAATCTGTACCAGTTTGCATCGCAACAATTAGTGTGATGCTTAAAATTAAAGTTGCATATAAGAAATATGTAATGATTTTATGAAATGCATATTCTTTATTTTTTAACTCTTTAAAGACGATAATATATCCAAACAGTAGTACAATTGGATATATGCTCTTTAAAATAAATTTCACTTCTTCGCCAAATGAAACTGGGGATTTAATCATCATATTATTTACAAGACCAATTGCTAGTACGATACCGAGTAGGCATAAATAGAGAATGTACTTTTTCGCTCCATGTTGATTTCTATGAAGAAGTAGATAACCTAATGCAAGAAGCATAAAGGCGAAACGGACTACGATTCCAACTGTTGCGCTCATGTGTAATACATAGATTGAAAAAGACGTTAATAAATCTAAAATTGGTTGAAACACAATGAATAGCAATAGGAAATGCGGGAAGTAGTTATCCGTTTGTTTCAACTTATTAACCATATATTCCTCCATTTCTTCATTCCTTTAGTTCAATACCCAAGAGATGGGGATAAAAGCCTTATTAATATAGTAAGGTGAATGAATTTCAATATTTGTTTTTTTGCATCAAACTTAAGAATACACCATTTCATTGTAATGGTAAATAGATGAAAAGCATGGATAAACCGACTTTAATTTCTATATTTTTTAACAAAATTGTATGTTTTATACGGAGATATATACAAATTACGAGGAAATTAGACAGAAGATTAAGAAAAAAGAAGGATTTTTAACATGCTTTCTATAATTATATAAGTATAATCTTTATGTTGAAAAGAGGGGTATATATAATGGAAGTAACAAGTAAAACGGAATCTGTTGTTGTGAAATATGAAGGGCGCGTAGCAACGGTTATGGTCAATCGTCCAGAGGTTTTAAATGCATTAGATGAACCAACGTTAAAAGAGTTATTACAAAAGTTGAAAGAAGTGGCGGAAAGTTCTGTTCACGTTGTTGTGTTGTGCGGAAGTGGCCGTGGTTTTTCTGCGGGTGGAGATATTAAATCAATGCTTTCAAGTAATGATGAAAGTAAGTTTGAAGGCATCATGAATACAATTTCTGAAATCGTTGTGACGTTATATACGATGCCAAAGCTTGTTATTAGTGCAATTCATGGGCCGACTGCTGGACTTGGATTAAGTATTGCATTAACAGCTGATTATGTCATGGCAGATATATCATCAGTTATTGCGATGAACTTTATTGGAATCGCTTTAATTCCAGATGGTGGCGGCCATTTCTTCCTTCAAAAGCGCGTCGGTGAAAATATGACGAAGAAAATCATTTGGGAAGGGAAGAAATTATCAGCGACAGAAGCGTTAGATATTGGTTTAATTGACGAAGTAATCGGTGAGGATTTCCAAACGGCTGTGAAGCAAAAAATTAATGAATGGTTACACAAACCAATCAAGGCGATGATTCAAACGAAACAAATTTTATGTGAAGTGAATCGTTCTAATTTAGAACAAACGCTTCAGCTCGAAAAGCGTGGTCAATATGCGATGAGACAAACAGCGGACCATAAAGAAGGTATTGCTGCTTTTTTAGAAAAACGTTTACCAGCATTTAAAGGGGAATAAAGTGAAACTTTAATCCGTGGGGATTTGTTTATCCCCCGCGGATTATTAGTCTTACTGCCCGTTAATTCGAGATAAAGGGAAGAAAGTGCTAACACATTTTAGTATAATTGTGTTAGCACTTTTTTTAACGAGTAATTCATGAAGAAAATTATCGGTATAATTTTACCTATATATTATACTTTGTACAGTACATCAACTCTTGCAGTACGGAATGCATGACTCTTTAAATAGAGAAAAAGATATGTAGATAGTGGAGGATAAATTATGTCAACTTATAACAGATTAGTAAGAGATCGTGTCCCAGAGAAAATTCTAATGTCTGGAAAAACATATACAGCACAAAAATTAACAGGACAAGCTTACATACAAGCGTTAGCGAAAATTGGTACAGAAGAAATTCGTGAATTTGCTTCGATGAAAGAGCGTGAACATGCGCTAGATTCACTTGCAGATGCACTTGAAATTATCGTTTCATTAGCGCGTGCAGAAGGTGCAACAATTGAAGATATAGAGCGTATTCGTAAGCAAAAAGAAGAAGAGCGCGGCGGATTTACAAGAGGGATTTATTTGATGGACGTTTCGGAAGAGTAGTTTAATAGAAAAAGCACAGCTTACTCAGTAGCGCTGTGCTTTTTTGCTGCAATTAGGCTAACGATTAAAAAGATAGCTGTTAATGTCCAGCCGATTGCAATAGAAGTAGTAGTGTGAATGACATAAGAAACTTGTAAACATAGTAATGAGGATAAAAACCAAATAAGTGCAATATGTACATGTTTTTTCGTTACATTCATTTTAATTATCTCCTTTTCACTTGCTAAACTAAATTTTAATATAATTTAGAAAATTATGCTATATGAGTAGAGGTTTTATCGTAATTTCGCTATACTAAATAGTAGAGAAAATGAGGAGGAAACGACAATGGCACATCATACGAAAGAAACGATGGAACTTATTAAGGAGCTTGTCTCTATTCCAAGTCCATCTGGAAACACGGCGAAAATTATTAGTTTTATTGAAAACTATGTAAGTGAATGGAATGTAGAGACGAAGCGTAATAATAAAGGTGCTCTTATTTTAACAGTTAAAGGAAAGAATGATGAGCAGCATCGTTTATTAACTGCACACGTTGATACGTTAGGTGCGATGGTGAAAGAAATTAAGCCTGACGGTCGTCTTCGTCTATCTATGATTGGTGGATTTCGCTGGAACTCTGTAGAAGGGGAATATTGCGAAATTGAAACGTCAAGCGGTAAGAAATATACAGGTACAATTTTAATGCATCAAACTTCTGTCCATGTGTACAAAGATGCAGGGGAAGCGAAGCGCGATGAGAAAAATATTGAAGTGCGTATTGATGAGCGTGTCTTTTCAGCAGATGCAGTACGTGAGTTAGGAATTGAAGTAGGAGACTTCGTTTCATTTGATCCACGCGTTCAAATTACAGAGAGTGGATACATAAAATCACGTCATTTAGACGATAAAGTAAGTGTAGCAATTCTATTAAAATTGATTAAAAGATTGCAAGATGAAAAGGTAACATTGCCATATACAACACATTTCTTAATTTCTAATAATGAAGAAATTGGATACGGTGGAAACTCAAATATTCCAGAAGAAACGGTAGAATATTTAGCAGTTGATATGGGAGCGTTAGGTGATGGACAAACATCTGATGAATATACAGTATCCATTTGTGCGAAAGACTCTAGCGGTCCATACCATTACGCTTTACGTAAGCATTTAGTTGAACTGGCGAAAGCGAACGCTATTGAATATAAAGTGGATATTTATCCATACTACGGATCAGACGCATCAGCTGCGATTCGCGCCGGATTTGATGTGAAACATGCGTTAATTGGAGCTGGTATTGATTCTTCTCACGCATTTGAGCGTACGCATGAAAGCTCAATTGCACATACAGAAGCACTTGTTTATGCATATGTGTTATCAGAAATGATAGTAGAATAGTGAGAGGGTGGTTGATTCTATGAATCAGCCACT
The DNA here is from genome assembly GCF_046534555.1 of Bacillus sp. SIMBA_074. NCBI lineage: Bacteria > Bacillati > Bacillota > Bacilli > Caryophanales > Bacillaceae > Bacillus > Bacillus sp. SIMBA_074. The sequence continues at coordinate 29,141 of NZ_JAWRYM010000004.1, forward strand.
TTTTTGTGTATAAAAACTACTTAAATTGTATTTTATTTTACAATATTAAGAAAGTAGGTTTACTACAGAATTCTAGTATTATAAAATGATAGAGGCGCACTAATTTTTTTTGTTCGGATTTATTATGATTTGCATATTAAGATTACGCGTTATTATAAATGATTTTTGAGAGGAGTATTATTTTTTATGAAGTATCGTGCAGTCGCGGCTGGTCTTTTAGCCGCAAGTTTATTATCATCTCCAGTAAGTAGTTTCGCAGCAGGGAAAAAGTTTTCGGATGTTCCTACATGGGCGCAGGAATCGGTTGACTATTTAGTAGGGAAAAAAGCGCTTGATGGAAAACCAGATGGAACGTTTTCTCCATCGGAAGCAGTAGATAAAGGATCAGCTGCAAAAATATTAGCAGTCGTTCTTGGTTTACCAATTGATCCAAAAGCGAAACCATCTTTTAAAGATTCGCAAACTCATTGGGCAGCACCATATATTGCTGCGGTAGAAAAAGCAGGTGTAATTAGTGGAGATGGTACTGGGAAATTCAATCCATCAAGCCAAATTAACCGTGCATCAATGGCATCTATGCTTGTACAAGCATATTCATTAGATAAGAAAATTATTGGAGAACTTCCAACGCAGTTTAAAGATTTGGAACCTCATTGGGGTAAGAAACAAGCTAATATTTTAGTAGCTTTAGAGATTTCAATGGGTACAGGAAATGGTTGGAATCCTGACGGTACTGTAACTCGTGCTGAAGCAGCTCAGTTCATCGCGATGGCAGATAAAAATAAAACAAATACATCGAAAAGAATGTATATGAATAGAAACTTTATTACATATCATCAAGCATCATTATCATCTGGTATTACTGACACTCAACATAAGCCACAAATGCTTGAAGTGAAAGAGCAAAGAGCGGATGGTTGGTTAAAGGTTGTAACAAGTAAAGGTGAGAAATGGACACCATCACAAGAAAAAACAGAGTCTATTAATCAAGAATTCACTACATATCAAGAAGCTTCACATACGTCTACAGTGGCAGGCACACATAAAGCACAACAAGTAACTGTTATTGAAGAAAAAGATAGCTGGATTCGTATCCGTATGGGGGCTGGTTTCCAATGGGTGGATAAAAATCAATTAAACCCAGTGAAGCAAGGTAACTTCCTAGAAGGTAAAGCGATTATTATTGATCCAGGTCATGGTGGAATTGACTCGGGGAACCCTGGTTATTATGAGAAAGAAAGTAAAACCGTATTAGATGTATCATTACGATTAAAGAAAATATTTGAGAAAAAGACACCGTTTACTGTGTTATTCACTCGTACAGATGATACTCGTCCAGGAGTAGACTCAACAGATTCATTGAAAAAACGAGTAGAGTTTGCACAGAAAAATAATGGAGATATTTTTGTAAGTATCCATGCTAATGGTTCTGAATTTAAAAATGGACAAGGCACAGAAACATTATATTATGAGTCAGCACGAGCACGAGCAACGAATCCAAATGTAGAAGAGAGTCGTTTATTAGCAGAAAAAATTCAAAAACGTCTTGTGAATGCACTTGGAACAAAAGATCGTGGTGCGAAACATCAGGACTTATACGTGACTAGAGAAAATACAATGCCAGCTGTATTAACAGAATTAGCATTTGTAGATAATAAAAGTGATGCAGATAAAATTGCTACACCAGAACAGAGACAAAGTGCAGCAGAAGCTATTTATCAAGGTATTTTAGATTACTACGAAGCAATGGGTAACAACGTATCTTCTTTCCGTTAATAAATAAAAGAGATTGCCATAGGCAGTCTCTTTTTATCTATAAAACAAATTATAAAGGTTTCTCTTTATTTCGGGCATATGATATCATTTAATTTTATATGAAAAAAGTATTTGAGTAATTTTGATCATAACAATTTTAAACGATAAAGGATGATAATAGATTGAGTAATCATAGTAAAACACCTGCATGTATATATACGTATGCATTTCGCGAAGAGGAGCGTGCTTTATGTTACTTGGAAATGCGCTCGTTCTTTGGGATGGAGTCTCACGTTAATATTTTAAAAAGTGAAGTCAAGATTGCTCCGAGTAGAAGTCCGTTTATTAAAGAGCGCGTCGAGGTTATGTATGAAGGGGACGACTTAGAAAGCATTTTAAAACAAGTGGAACAAATTGATTTAGCGGGAGCGACATTCAAAGTTATCTTCGTTAAAATCAATGATCTTGGTAAAGAAAATAAAATTGAATATGGAGAAAGACGCCTTATTGAACGAGACCTCGGTATGCATATTGAAGGAGAAGCGGATGTTCGTAATCCAGAGCGTGTATTCGGAATTGTTCCTCTTGGAGGACGATGGTACTTCGGACACTATGTAGAAAGTGATCCAGTTTGGTATCATCACATAAAAAAACCGCATAGCTATTCGACATCACTGAGCACACGTGTTGCTAGAGCTGTCGCAAATATCGCTGTACCAAACCCGGAGGGAGTACGAGCGATTGACCCGTGCTGCGGAATTGGAACAGTAGTAGTAGAAGCACTTTCTATGGGAATTAACATCGTTGGTAGAGATATAAATCCACTTGTGGTGCTTGGAACGAGAAAAAACATTGCACATTTCGGGTTTGAAGGAACAGTAACAAAAGGTCCAATCGAGGAAATTACTGAGAACTACGACGTTGCAATTATCGATATGCCGTACGACTTATTTACGCATGCAACACCAGAAGACCAGTTCTCCATTCTTTCAAGCGCGCGCCGCATCGCTAAAAAGGTAGTCGTTGTCACGATGGAAACAATGGACGACATGATCCATGAAGCAGGATTTGAAATTGCAGATCGCTGTATCACAAGAAAAGGATCATTTTCTAGACAAATTCTTGTTTGTGAATAGGAAAGGTCACCCGTTTATTAAATTAATAAATTACAGGATAGTTAGTCCATTATGAGGCTGATTATCCTTTTTTATTTAACAACAAATACAAAAACTCCATTTTGAATAAAGATTGATCAAAATGGAGTTACCCTTTTTAGCTAAGTATGAGATTTTTATAAAAAAGTTTGATTATTTTACTGAGCCTTAATGAATAACATTTCAAGAATACCAATAAAAAGCATAATCAGTCATAACTGAAGAATCACCCAACTGATGTAACATAGCTGAAATATTCCCTCTATGATAGGTTCCATGATTCACAACGTGTAAGACCATTTCAGATATACTTGTTTCTCTTAATCCTGCCCATGGATTATCCAACATTATTCTCTTTTCCATATCTTCCTGTCTGTTCAAAAAGGTTTTAAACCGGGATGTTAAAGTATGAAATTCCGTTTCTAAGTCTTCAATGGGCAGTTTCTCAATCTTTTCTTGAATTTGAAATGAAGATTGCATTGCTTCATTCATACTCTGACCCTCAAGGGTATGAAGCCATCCATATTCCACCAAATAGAGATGAGATAAAACCTTTGAAACAGAAGAAAAGACACTTTTCATTTCCTTTTGATATTTCTCAGGAGAAAGTGTCTTAAGATGATCAATAATCCGTTGATTTGCCCATACATGATAGTTATATAGATTTTCTACATGATTTGCCATACAATCGCCTCCTTATCATCACGTTTTTTAATGTTCTTTATCAGAATGAATTATTCCTTTAAATATCATTACTTATTTGATGAGATCTTCAACTAAATGGCCCAATTGTTGAACAAAGATCAAAGCAATCTTCAACTAACCTGCCCCGTTAGTTGAAGTACATTTCTTCACAATGTTTATCGTTAGATTAACATAAATATCCAACGAGAAAACATCAAACCTCTAAGAAATCTATAGAGGTTTGATGTTTTTAATCAATCTTTTTTACAAAGCTACACTTGTGACAAAAAAGCTTATTTTTTCATTTTGTGGTGATTCTGAATTCTTAAGTTGATGGCATGCCTGTGTAGGTGACCTTTTTTTGGTTTGTATCAATGTGTGATTAGTTGGTAGTTTAGATGGGAGATTTGACGGGATTTGTTGAATAGACGATATATCTTGAGAGTTGTTTTGTTAGTAAATTACTCTTCTTTCGTCTTCTCTTGTTGTGCAATTAGTAAATTGCGTAATACGTGTCCGCGGTAACTTTCTAGTTTTCGTCCTTCATGATAGCGAACACCTAATTTCTTTAGTTCAGCTACGTACCAGCCTTTCGTTCCGTAATACATGAGACCACTTCCTTCTTTCTTTTGAACAGTATATGTGCCTGGGCGAGAGAATTTTCTTGTTTATTCATGAAATTCGCGGAGTTTAATATTGAATATTCAGTTTATTTTCATTATGATTAACTTATTATCGGATGACAGTGATTAGCCTCGCTGTAAGCCCGAATACCTTTTTGAAAATGAATAGAGGAACAACTTCTTTCCACTTGAACTTCCTTAGCAGAAGTACGAGCTATAAGGATAAGGGTAGTAAAATTCAATGCAAATGTGTACATTGTTTTTCTGGCTCTTAACATAGTAATGGAGGATGAAATATGCGTAAAGGGACTTTTTTTATGGCAGGACATTCGAGACTTCCGAAAGGGATGGCTGTTCGCAGTATGTACGAGACACTAACAATTACAATTGAGGCAGATCATAAATATCATGTCATTATTGAAGCGTCATGTACGCTTGCGACAGAGCATGGTAGAGACTTCGTCGCTCAAATGTTGAGAGGACATAGTTTGCAAGATGGTATTGAAGAAATCGTTCAAGATATTACGGACCATTATCAAGGAAAAGCGCAAAATGCTATCGTTAGTGCGGTGAAAGATTTACATCGCCAATATGTAAGTTATTTAAATGATGAACAGCCCAGAGGAGAGTACGAGGAAACAACACCATAAAAACTATCTAGTTTACAACCATAAACGAGAGCCAGTTGTATTTCTTTTAAAGAGATACGACTGGCTTATTTTATTGAGGAGGCAAGAACTATGAAAAAGTTAAATGAAGTGTAAGTTGTAAAACAAGAGATGAAAAAAAGAGGGTGCGTAGAAAGTAAGGGGATTTTTAAAATGTATAAAGTATGTAGAGAAAATAATAAAAAACGAATTGACAGTTAGAATATTTTGAATTATTATTTAATTAATAAGATCCATACGAGAAATTAGCCTTCTCTATATTCGATCTTGCTTTCCTGTTTTACAAATATTTTCATACAAACTGTCTATTATTATTGTACTTTAAGAGATTAAAGAACACTCGTAATTATGAGCCAGTTGTACGTTTCTACGATTTTATGTCGTGGATGCGTATGACTGGCTTTTTCGATGTTAGGGCAGTAAGACCGAATCTCAGCATAAGAAGATAAGGATAACTGTCTGTAAAAAACGTCAATAAGTTCTTCATATTTAAATTAGGGAGGAATTGAAATGTCGATTATTACAGAACAAAGTACGAAGATGAAATTTGCAAAGAAATATGAGGGGTATGAAATTGCTCCTCATCCAGAGCATAAACGTTTATATCATATTACGCTAAACCAGCAATTGCTTAAGCAGTTTTTTGAAGAGGTAAAAGAGCATTCAGAGCAGTCACTGCAATATATTCCTTATTCTCGATTTAATCTTGCGGATGGAATGAGAAAGATTTTTGGGCAATCATTTATGGATAACATTCGCGGCATTATTCATGACCGTGAAACGGGCGGATTTACAATTGGGGTACAAGGTGAAACGTCAGATCCAGCAGACTACGTGAAATTTGCAACAGCATTAACACATTTAATCGGGGAGCCAAACTTTGATGCAATGACAGGAACGTATTATGCTAGATTTAATGTGAAAGATACGGATAGTAGTGATTCATATCTTCGTCAAGCGTACCGATTATTTACACTGCATACAGACGGTACATTCGTTGATGAGCCGACAGATTGGCTTCTTATGATGAAAATTGAAGAGCAAAATGCAGTAGGAGGAGAATCCCGTTTACTACATTTAGACGATTGGGAAGATCTTCAGAAATTTAGAAATCATTCGCTCGCATCTGTTAAGGTTACGTATAAAGCACCACCAAGTAAAAATGCGCAAGAAATCGTCTATCGTGAAACGTTTTTTGATGTGAATAACGCACCATGTATTTGTTTTATTGATCAGTTTGCCTATCCAGATAATATTGAACAAGCAAACTATTTGAAAGACTTATCATATTCTGTTGAAAACTCACCAGCAACACATGCATTGAAATTACCAATTGGTGACTTAGTTCTTTTAAACAACTTATTTTGGATGCACGGAAGAGCTGCATTTGAAAAAAATAAAGATTTATATAGAGAACTAATGCGTCAACGTGGTTGTTTTTCTAAATAAGTTTGTATGGCGGGTCTTAAAAAAGGCCTGCCTTTCATCATATTAAGGGGGAAGTAGGATGTATGACTTTATAATTATTGGCGGAGGAATTGTTGGCCTTTCAACGGGAATGGCTTTAACGAAAAAATTCCCTCGTGCGAAAATCGCGATCATTGAAAAAGAAAAGGAACTTGCACATCATCAAACTGGACATAATAGCGGAGTAATTCATTCTGGAATTTATTATAAACCAGGGAGTTATAAAGCGAAGTTTGCCAAAGAAGGAAATGCAGCTATGGTTCAATTTTGTAAAGAAAATGACATCGCTTATGACATGTGCGGAAAAGTAATTGTCGCTACAGAAAAGGACGAACTTCCTCTTTTACATAACTTATATGAAAGGGGCTTACAAAACGATTTACATATTCTGAAAATAGATAAGGAAGAATTAGCTGAAATTGAACCGCATGTAAAAGGACTTGGCGCAATCCGTGTTCCTTCTTGCGGAATTGCTGATTATAAAGGAGTAAGTTATGCATTTGCCCGTTTGATTCAAGAAAGCGGGGGAGAAGTACATTTAGGAACAACAGCGGAGCGTATTACTGAGAAGAAAGACGCTGTAACAATTGAGACAAATCAAGGTGTATTTAAAACGAAATTTCTCATTAACTGCGCCGGCTTACATAGCGATCGTATTGCGAAAAAGACAGGCATATTAACGGATATGAAAATTGTTCCGTTCCGCGGTGAATATTACGAACTTGTCCCAGAAAAACGCAATCTCGTCAAACATTTAATTTATCCAGTTCCAAACCCAGAATTCCCGTTTTTAGGTGTTCATTTCACAAGAATGATAAACGGGGATGTACATGCAGGACCAAACGCAGTAGTAAGCTTTAAGCGCGAAGGTTATACGAAAACGGACTTTGATATGAAAGACTTCATGGAAACAATGATATACACAGGCTTTTGGAAAATGGCGATGCCAAATATGAAAGAAGGCATAAAAGAAATGGTGCGCTCATTTAGTAAACAATCATTTTTAAAAAGCTTACAGCGCTTAATACCAGAACTTACAGAGAAAGATATCGTGCCAACCCATGCAGGAGTAAGGGCACAAGCCATTTTATCAAACGGAAATATGGTTGATGACTTTTGTATTATCCCCGGCATCAATTCTCTGCACATTTGCAATGCACCATCTCCAGCGGCAACGGCTAGTATAAAGATTGGTGAGGAGATTGCTAAGCAAGTGCCAGATGTGGTGGCGGTTAGGGTTTGATGGGTCAGGGTGATTTGAGTCATAAATCCGCCTCGTTTTGAAGCGTAATATTACCGTGAATCATGAATTTGAAGAATCCCTTCTCACAAAGTGAAGCTTTAATCAGTGGTAGTTTTTCCTCAGCATTAGGACTACGAAATTGAAAAATATTTAAAGAAAATACGATATCACTTCTATTTCTAGTTTATTAAAGTAGGCTTTATAGTAAGGATTTCTAAAAATATAAAGGAGGGATATGCTTTGTTTCCAGGTACTTTATATGAAACACATGTTAAAACAAAAAATTTAGAAGTGGCAAAAGAGTTTTATACTAAACTTGGATTATTTCATGCTCGCACTATTGAAGAACGCCGTGTAGCTTTCTTTTGGTTTGATAAAGAAAATAAGAAGGAACAAATGCTGGGCATTTGGGAAGTATCGGAAGAAGCATTCCATACAAGTCACTTTGCATTCAAGGTTAACTATGAAGAAATCATTCATGCAAGAGAATGGCTTCTTAATAAAGGAATAAACCCAAGGGCTGCTTTCGGTCTTGAACCTTCCGAGCCTATGGTTCAAACTTGGACACCTAGTGCAAATCTTTATTTTTATGATCCTGACGGCAATTCTTTAGAATTTCTATGTTTACTCCCTGAAAAGAAAAAAGTAAAACAAGATGTCATGTATTTGAGTGAGTGGGAAAGCTTGGAGAGTGAAGAATAAATTCGATTTTCAACTCAAATCCCGCAAAATTATGGCTTAAATCACCCCCGGAGTTTTCGGGGGATCTTTTTGTTTTAGGGCTAATAATCACCTACTGTATAAAAAAATAGACAGTAGTATGTATTTTTCAAAAAATGTATACAGATTTATCCCGCATTAACTGCCCGTAAAAGCCCGATTGGTGTGGGCTAATAATCAGTGGGGGATGAAGCCCCCCCACTGATTAAAGTTTCACTTTATACTCTATGCGTTGGCATGATACTTGCATTGAAAATAGTATTAACATATAGGGGAGAGATAGAAATGAAGGTTAGTAAAATATACACAACAATTGATGCTCACGTAGCTGGGGAACCACTTCGAATCATTACGGGCGGAGTGCCAGAAATAAAAGGAGAAACGCAATTAGAAAGACGAGCATACTGCATGGAACATTTGGATCATCTTCGCGAGGTTCTTATGTATGAACCGAGAGGACATCACGGAATGTACGGTTGTATCATTACTCCGCCCGCAAGTCCTCACGCTGATTTTGGCGTATTATTTATGCACAATGAAGGCTGGAGTACGATGTGTGGTCATGGAATTATCGCTGTTATTACAGTAGGAATTGAAACTGGTATGTTTGAAGTGATAGGGGAAAAACAAAAGTTCATTATTGATAGCCCTGCCGGGGAAGTTATTGCGTACGCAAAATTTAACGGGAGCGAAGTAGAGTCTGTATCATTTGAAAACGTTCCTTCGTTCGTATACAAAAAAGACGTTCCTATCAAAATAGATGACTATGAATTTCAAGTAGATATCGCATTTGGCGGGGCGTTCTACGCTGTTGTAGATAGTAAAGAATTTGGTTTGAAAGTCGATTTCAAAGATTTAGCTGCAATTCAAACGTGGGGCGGTAAAATTAAACATTATATTGAAAGTCAAATGGAAGTAAAACATCCACTTGAAGAAGATTTAAAAGGAATATACGGAGTTATTTTCTCAGATGAACCGAAAGGAAAAGACGCTACTTTACGAAATGTAACGATCTTTGCTGATGGGCAAGTAGACCGTTCCCCTTGCGGTACAGGAACATCCGCAAGAATCGCAACTCTTTTTGAAAAAGATGCGTTACAAAAGGGAGGAATTTTCGTCCACGAATGCATTACTAACGGGAAATTCGAGGGGGAAGTATTGTCGGTAACCGCAGTAGATACATATGGAGCTGTCATTCCGAAAGTAACGGGGAATGCATTTATTACAGGATTTCATCAGTTCGTTGTAGATCCGAGGGATGATTTGAATCGGGGATTTTTGTTAGGATAAGAGGAGGAGGTGGAAAGATATGCTAGTCATAAGCGCGAACGAACAACGAAACTTAGTAAATATGAAGGAAGTCATTGAATACGCGGCGCTTGCTTTAAAAGAATTTTCAGCAGAAAGAACGATCACACCAATTCGCGGCTCATTACCATTTGCGAACGAGCAAAATACCGCATTAATTATGCCTTCAGTAGCGGAAGGACTCGAAGCGCTCGGTTTAAAAGTAGTAACGGTAGCTCCACATAATAAAAAGATAGGAAAGAAAACGATAAACGGGATCGTTATGCTATCAGACTTTCAAACGGGAGAACCAATCGCACTTTTAGAAGGATCGTACTTAACGATGATTCGAACAGGCGCCTTGTCAGGAGTAGCGACAAAACATTTAGCTCGTCATAACGCAAAAAACTTATGCATTATCGGTACCGGTGAACAAGCGAAAGGAATTGCAGAAGCTGTATTCGCGGTTAGAGATATCGAAAAAGTAATTTTATACAACCGAACGGAAGAAAAAGCCTATGCATTCGCGCAATATATACAAGAGAAATTCAATAAACCGGCTTACGTCTACAGGGATCCAAATGAAGCAATAAGCGAAGCAGACATCATCGTCACAACAACGAATGCATCCACACCAGTCTTCTCAGAAAAACTACAAAAAGGCGTCCACATAAACGCCGTCGGTTCATTCAGACCGAGCATGCAAGAACTACCATCTCACGCCATCGCTAACGCAAACAAAGTAGTAGTCGAATCAAAAGAAGCAGCACTCGAAGAAACGGGTGACCTTCAAGTTCCTATAAAAGAAGGATTATTTGAAGCGAGCGACATCCACGCCGAACTTGGTCAGATTATAAGCGGGGAAAAGGCTGGTAGGGAGAATGATGAAGAGATTACTATTTTCAAATCAGTAGGTTTAGCAGTAGTAGATATAATTGTTGCGAAGTATTTGTATGAAAAAGCGGTGGAGAATGGAATGGGTACTATGATTCAGTTGTGAGGCTGCCTTTTGGTGGTCTTTTTGTTTATAATGCGCGTATGCATCTCAATTGTAATGTGTAGTGTTTGCAAAGAAATTATGTGATATATCATATATTCTGTTAAAATTAAACAAAAATGCATATAAGAAATTGCAGGTGAGAAACCTTGGATTTAGTTCGAAAATTAACTTGTATTTATGGCTTAGGGCTTTGCTGTGGGTTGTGGAGTAAAGCTGAAGTAATTCAATGGTGTGATAAATTGATTGAAGCAAGTGACAGTCCGCCATATGAAATAATTGAGATATCCTTAATGTCTAAAGCAAAGATAGATGATATTGAAGGGAAGTTATTTGAGTTTAGTAGCACAGTTGATGAAGAATACACTGTTAAGTTAACTCTTTCCGTCATTCATGAAAAACTAAAAAAACATGAACTGACCATTGAAGAATCAATTAAATGCACCACTAGACTTTTAGTCAACAGGGGGGTGCATTGGGAGGCGGAATACTTTGAATTGTATAGTCTAGACGATAGCTATGACTTAGCTAAAGATGGTGTTCATTTTGATTTAAGTCAAGTTATTCATACATATATTGAAATGTTAAGTATTTATAGTAAGTATTTTAGTGGGTTTGAAAAACTGTATTTTAAAGTAATGGGAAATGAATGGAGATTTTAATGTATATCAGTATTTGATTAGCTTTGTTTGTCCCTTATTTTCCAATTGGAGAATAAGGGACAAAGTTTTATGAAGGAGTAAATTTAGATATCAAGTATGCAGATTTTTTTACCATTCCCGCCATTCTTCTGTTATATCTTCTTCGGATTCTAAGCCAGCTATTCGTGCTGCTGTATCGATAAATTCATAGAGATCTTCTCTTTCCATTGTTTCGATAAAATAGTCATGTTCCTCATTTAATTCATTTATATTAACAACTACTTCTTTAACGACTTGCATTACTTCGACTTCGGTTGGAGTCTCGCCTAATTGCTCTAGATGGTTAATGTAAGTGTCAAGAACCTTATTTGTTGCACTTATATTTTCTTCAGTGAAAAACTCGCCATCTTCATCATGCTCAACCCATGGGGTTGTTGGTTTGTTTTTTTTCAATTCATCAAATGTCATAAGAGCCTCCTAAAAGTGTTTTTTATCTTTAATCTCATTCTACATTTTCAATTATATATAACAACCATTTCAGAGAAACTTTCTGTAGGCTGCTAGTTTTTCAACTCATTTTACGAGGCTACCTATTCGTGGTCTTTTTATTTTACTCCCCGCATAAATATAGTTTATTGCAAGAATTCATTAATAGATTTCAAACTGTCTATCTTTGCGAAAAAGTTTGACAATACATACGGGTAGTGGTAATTTAAAACCTATAAGAAAACTCGGTATTAATTCCGAGTTTTCTTATAGGTGTAAATAGTCGAGAGGGGTCGAAATATGAAGAAGAAGTTGTTTGCATTACCATTTGTCCTACTATTACTTATTGCATTAGCGGCTTGCTCAGGGGAGAAAGATTCTTCGAAGCAAGCAGGAACTAGTAAATCAGGGACTCCGAAAGATGGAGGAACGTTAACGGTTGGTGTTAGTGATAATCCAGATACGATGAACCCGCTTTATGCGAATGATCGAGTGTCATTAACGATACAGCAAGCTTTATATGCACCGCTGTATCATATGGAAGACGGTAAGAAAAAGTTTGTTCTTGCTGAGAGCTTTACGCCTTCAGAGGATCAATTAACATGGACTTTAAAATTAAAGGATAATTTGAAATGGCATGATGGTAAGAAAATTACATCAGATGATATTGTATTTACATTCAAATCTATTCTAGATGAGAAGCAAAATAGTTCAAGCCGTGAAAACTTTATTTTTAAAGGAAAGCCGCTTGAGGTGAAAAAAGTGGATGAGCTAACGACTCAATTTGTATTACCACAAGTAAGTGCATCTTTCGAAGGGGTTATGAACGATTTCTTCCCAATTCCGAAACATGTATTTGAAGGTGAAGCAGATTTAGTGAAGAGTAAGAAAAACCTACAACCTGTAGGATCAGGTCCATTTAAGTTAAAAGAGTTTAAATCAGATGAATATGTTGCGTTAGAGCGATTCGACGATTATTTTGCTGGTAAAGCGAAATTAGATTCTGTCGTGTACCGCGTTGTAAAAGACCGTAATACAGCAAACGTTTCACTTCAAAATGGTCAAATTAATATGAAGATGATCGAACCGCAAGACTTTAAGAAATTAGATAGCACTGGGAACTTCTCAATGGTCACATTCCCTGAAGGTAGATTATTCTACTTAGCTTATAACTTTAATACAGATCTTATGAAGAAAAAAGAAGTGCGCCAAGCAATTGCGCATGCATTAGATAAGAAAGAAATGATTAACTCAGCGTTCGTTTCTAGTCAATTTGCAGAACCGGCAAATTCAATCTTAACGCCAGACGCTATGTATTATGCGAAAGATATTAAAGAGTATAAGTATGATCAAAAAGAAGCGAAAGATTTATTAGCAAAAGCTGGTGTAAAAGATAAAGAAAAAATCCGCGTTATGTATGTAACGAATAATAAAATCATGGAAAGTCTAGCACTTTATACACAGCAAAAATTACAAGAAGTTGGCTTACAAGTTGAACTAAATGCATTAGATGCTAGTGCGGCAAGTGAAAAAGGCTTAGATAAAGAGAATAAAGAATATGACATTACATTTGGTGGTTACATAATGGGACCAGAGCCAGATTCATATAAGAGCTTATTCTTAAGCAATGCGGAATACAATTATGCACGTTATAAAAATGCTGACTTCGATAAGTTATGGGAAGAAGCTGCGGTTGAAACAGATAAAACAAAACGCGCAGAGCTATACCATAAAATTCAAGATACAGCGAGAGAAGACTTACCTTATCTTCCAATCGCATATCCGAAAGCAGTTATTGCAGTAGATAAAAAGTTTGATGGATTAAAAGAAGCAAAAGCAATTCCAGTTACAATGTTTGAAGATCTATCAAAGATTTATGAAGTGAAATAAGAAACTGTAAAGAAGCTGGTGAAAATCAGCTTCTTTATCCCGCTTTAATGGGCAGTAAGACTCCCACCTCAAAACTTGGCGAATGCGAGGAAGTTAGGTGGAAGTCCCACTGATTAAAGTTTCACTTTATCTTGAGGGGGGAAGTTTGTGTATAAAGTAATTGCAAAGAGGCTGTTAAATGCAATTCCGCTTTTATTTGTTATTTCTATTATTTCTTTTTTATTAATAAAACTAGCGCCGGGCGATCCCGTTCGAAACTTTGTAACGCCGAATATGAGTCCGATTGACGTTGAACGTATTCGCAAAAGTTTAGGACTAGATCAGCCGATTTACGTGCAATATTTTTTATGGTTAAAAAATATTTTAACAGGGAATTTTGGATACTCACTTCAAAACCATCGTCCTGTTTTAGAACTTATTACAGAAAGATTACCCGCAACAATCGGGTTAATGGGATCATCTTTACTCGTCTCATTTGTAATCGCAATACCGCTTGGACTATTTACAGGTGTGAAAAAGAACTCGTTCTTTGATCGCATTGTGAACTTCATCTCCTATGTAGGAATCTCAATGCCTGTCTTTTGGTTCGCTTTACTATTAATCTACTTATTCTCTTTAAAGTTGAACATGCTTCCGAGTATGGGTATGCGCACAGTCGGTCAAGATTCCTTCTTGGATATTGTCCAGCACGGTATTTTACCTTGCATGGTGCTAGCGTTCCAAAACATCTCTGTCTATATGAGATATATTCGCTCAAGTACAATTCAGCAATTAGAGGAAGATTACGTACAAATTCAATATGCGTACGGTGCTTCACAGAAAACAGTTTTATTTAATCACGTACTTCGAAACGTATTAATACCGATCATTACAATCTTCGGATTATCCATTCCGAGTTTAGTAGGCGGAGCGTTCATTACGGAAACAGTATTCTCATGGCCGGGACTTGGTTCACTCGGGGTAAATGCTATTTTTAGATTTGATTATCCAATTATTATGGCAATCACATTATTATCATCGTTCATGTTAATTCTCGGTAATTTAATTGCTGATATTTTATATGGCGTAGTAGATCCACGCATTCGAATGAGGGGGTGATTTGGAATGAACAATAGGAGATTTCAAACGATAAAAAATAGTTTTACAAAAAATAAGTTTGTAGTAATGGGAGTTATTATACTGGGTGTTTTAACAATCGCGTCTCTTTTCGCATTCGTATCACCGTATGATCCTAGCAAAATGTCTATTCCAGATCGTTTACAAGAACCGAGTTTAAGTCATCCGTTCGGCACAGATGATTACGGAAGGGATTACTTAACGAGAGCGTTATATGGCGGACGAGTTTCCCTTGCTGTTGGTTTTCTAGCGATGGTTGTTTCCATTACAATCGGGACCGCAGTAGGAACAATTAGCGGATATTTTGGCGGAAAGTTAGACAACTTCTTAATGCGAATTGTTGAAGTTTTAATGTCAATTCCATCATTCTTTTTAATGCTACTATTAAATGCGTATTTAAAACCAGGAATTACAACGCTTGTTCTTATTATCGGATTATTAACGTGGATGGATACCGCGCGTATCGTAAGGGCAGAAACGTTATCTGTAAAAGAGCGTGAGTACGTTTTATATGCAAAAGTATCTGGACAAAAATCATTGATGATTATTGTAAGACACATCATTCCAAACATTTTATCAACCATTATAATCGCAGCGACATTAACGATTGCGACATCTATTTTAATGGAATCATCACTTAGCTTCTTAGGATTAGGTATTAGAGAACCAGATTCTTCTTGGGGCAGCATGCTAAATAATGCGCAAGGATATATAGGTGAAGCTTGGTATTTAACACTCTTCCCAGGGTTCCTTATTTTATTAACAGTACTAAGTTTTAACGTAATCGGTGAAGCGTTGAAAAAAGCTTTCGCGCCAAAAGGGGCTCATCATGAGAACTAATGCTTTAAATGAGGGGGAGTGAAAAGCGTGTCTGAAAAACTATTAGAAGTGAAAAACTTAAAGACTTCTTTTTTCATAGAAGACGGCGAAGTAGAAGCGGTTCGCGGCGTTTCATTTAGCTTGAAAAAGGGTGAAGTCGTTGGGATTGTTGGCGAATCGGGAAGCGGAAAGAGCGTTATGGCGAAATCCGTTATGGCCCTCGTTACGTCGCCAGGGAAAGTGAAAGAAGGAGAGATTCTTTTTCAAAATGAAAACGTGCTTTCTAAATCGGAGAAAGAATTGCGTTCGATTAGAGGAAATCAAATTTCACTCATATCTCAAGATCCAATGTCGGCATTAAACCCAGTTGTGAAAATTGGTAAGCAAATGACGGAAGTAATTATTCGGCATCAAAAAGTGAAAAAGAAAGAAGCACAAAATATCGCGGTCAACTTACTAAAACAAGTCGGTCTTTCTTCACCGGAAGAAAGGGTAAAACAATATCCGCATGAACTAAGCGGCGGTATGAAGCAGCGGGTTATGATCGCAATGGCAATGTCTTGTAACCCAGACCTTCTCATTGCGGACGAACCGACGACTGCGCTTGATGTAACGATACAAGCACAAATACTAGATTTAATGAAAAACTTAAAAAACGAAACGAATATGTCGTTACTTCTTATTACGCACGATCTTGGAATTGTTGCGCAAAACTGTACACGCGTTATTGTTATGTACGGTGGACTTATTATGGAAGAAGGACAGGTACTTGATATTTTCCAATCGCCGAATCATCCATATACGAAAGGGCTATTAAACTCTCTGCCAAAAATATCGAACGGAGTAAAAGAAAGACTAGCACCAATTCAAGGTGTAACGCCCAACTTACTACACCCGCCGAAAGGTTGCCCATTCGCAGAGCGTTGCCCACATAAAATGGACATTTGTGAAAAAGAACGTCCACCATATTTTGAAATCGAAAACGGAAGACGCTCCATGTGCTGGCTAAACGATAGGGCGGTAGGTGATTCACATGCATGAAGAAAACTTAATTGAAGTTCGGAACTTAAAAAAGTATTTTCCTATCAAAAAAGGACTATTCGG
Source organism: Bacillus sp. SIMBA_074 (assembly GCF_046534555.1). NCBI lineage: Bacteria > Bacillati > Bacillota > Bacilli > Caryophanales > Bacillaceae > Bacillus > Bacillus sp. SIMBA_074. The sequence goes on from NZ_JAWRYM010000004.1 coordinate 45,795, forward strand.
CAGAAAAACAGAGCAATTAAAAGCAGTCGATGACCTAAGCTTCACAATTAAAAAGGGTGAAACATTCGGACTAGTAGGGGAATCCGGCTGCGGGAAATCAACGACAGGAAGAAGTATCATTCGCTTACACGATGTAACGTCAGGTAACATCCTATTTGACGGAAAAGATATCGCGGACCTAAAGGAAAGTGAACTAAAAGAATACAGAAAACGAATGCAAATCATTTTCCAAGACCCATACGCATCATTAAACCCGACAATGAACGTATTCCAAATTATTAGCGAACCGATGAACATTCATGGCTCTTACACAGCCGAAGAAAGAAAAGAAATCATTCTAGACCTTCTCAAAAAAGTAGGACTAAAAGAAGAACACCTATATCGCTATCCGCACGAATTTAGCGGAGGCCAAAGACAGCGCATTAGCATCGCGCGCGCACTATCTGTAAAACCAGACTTTATCCTATGTGATGAACCAATCTCAGCACTAGATGTATCAGTCCAAGCACAAGTGGTAAACATGCTGCAGGACATTCAAGAAGAAACAGGCGTCACATACTTATTCATCGCACATGACCTATCCATGGTAAGACACATCTCAGATAGAATCGGAGTCATGTACTTAGGAAACATAGTAGAAATTGCCGACAGCGAAGACTTATACACAAAACCGGCACATCCATACACACAAGCACTACTCTCATCCATGCCAGAACCAGATCCAACAAACACAGGCAAAGAACGGATCATTCTGCAAGGGGAAGTACCAAGCCCACTAAACTCACCATCCGGCTGTAAATTCAGAACGCGCTGCAAATTCGCCACTGAAAAATGCGCACAGGAAGTACCGAAGATGGTTGAGATTGCGAAGGGACATGAGGTGGCTTGTCATTTGTTTTAGGGGGGAAAGCATCGGGGGGGGGGGGCCTGGTGCTTTTTTCTTTTATGTGGGGGTGTGGGATTAGTTGTAGACTAATGGTCAGCGACTGTCTATATTTGCATCTCCTATCATATAATTCCCCTTATTTTTTAACTATGATTTTAATGACGAACTTCTTTTTGTTGGGAAAGCACGTAAAGTAAGACAACGTATTAAAAAGCATTTTGAAGATAATGTATCACCAATTAAAAATCATCGTGATGAAGTGTATTGTATTGATGTATGTATTGTAGAAGATCCGATGGAAAGAGAAATTTACGAAACATATATGATTAACGAATTTCAAGCGAAGTATAATGTGGATAAAGTATTTTATAAATAACATCAACGTAAAACATGATCTTGGTACTACATCAAGATCATGTTTTTTATATGCAATAAAAACGATTGATTATTCTTAATCATTCGACAAAATACAACAATTTAAGATCGTATTTTTTGCTATGATAAGTAAGGAATTTATATATCGTGTTATTGGGGGATAAAAAGAGATGTTGAAAAAATTGACTACATGTATTTTAGGGGGCGCTTTAGTATTCAATTTATCTGGTTGCGGCAATACATCCGACAAAACTTCTTCAGAATCTAAAGAAACCAATTCTAAACAAGAAGAAAAGAAAGTACAAACAACTGATGAGGCGAAACCGAAAGAGAATGCAAAGCAGAAAAATACAGAACAAACAAAAGAGAAATCAAAGGTAAAAGAAAAAGAGTATGCTGTAAACAAGGATTTTCATACACCTAAATTTGATGTAACTGTAAAAAGAGTTGTAGAAAGAGATAAGGTTGGTAAAGAAAGTATAGGAATCCAAGAACCTGAAAATGGACATGTCTTTATTGTTGTAGAAGTAGAAGGGAAAAACATCACAAACGAATCGATGAAATTAGCCGTTTTACCATCAGTGGATTTAGTGGATGAAAATGATAATGCTTACCAAAGTGATGTGTGGGCAGCTAGTAGTTATGAGGTTGAAAAAGGCGAGACCTCTACTATTACTAAGGAATTAAAACCAGGGGAGGTAAAGAGACAAAATAAAGTTTACGTGATTAATAAAGAAAAATTTGATACAGGAAAATGGTATGTACTTGTTAACCATGAGTATAAGGAACAAATTAAATAGTGTTTATTTATTAAGAGGAGATAGCTCCTCTTTTTTTGTTACAAGTTAACACAAAATTCCGTTTTGAGGACACTATTAAATTTTTAAGTTGATGGAGATAGGACGCTACCCCTAGACGAAGAGATTACTATTTTCAAATCAGTTGGTTTGGCTGTAGTAGATATTATCGTTGCGAATTATTTGTATGAGAAAGCGGTGGAGTGCGGGATAGGATTGAGTTTTGAGGGACTGCCTTTTGGTGTTCTTTTTTGCATAAAATCTTGTAAAGCAAGAAAAAGTAGAATATTTAATGATTAGAATTGATAATATTCTACTATTCAATAGAAAGATAAAACGTTTAAAAGTTCAAAATAATACATTATAATATTTTTAGTAAAATTAACCAAAATATATTTTACTTATTATGTATTAAAGGGGAAATGAAAATGGCTGGACAAATTCGTATGTCACCAGAGGAGCTTAAATCAAAAGCGACTCGATATGGACAAGGTGCAAATCAAATTGAGGATATTTTACGTCAATTACAAAACTTACAAAATGAATTAAGAGGAGAATGGGAAGGTCGTGCTTTCGAAGGTTTTGATCAACAGTTCAATGAATTAAAGCCAAAAGTACAAAGCTTTGCACAGCTATTGCAAGAAATTAATATGCAGCTGAATAAAACTGCAGAGGCTGTTGCTTCTCATGATGAAGAATTATCACGTAATTTCGGTTTGAAATAAAAATTGTTTTACTCTATATAACAAGCATTTCAAATGAGCCATACAGCTTATATTGTATGGCTCATTTGATTGCGTGCCCAGCTTAGCTGGACACACGTTTAAAAAGAGTGATATTGATAGAGAAATTTCATATATCTATTGGGATTTCTTTGGCATGTTCTGAAAATTAGAGAAAGGATTTGAGTGATGGGACAATTTCAAAGTAATTTTCAAACGGCACAACAAATTGCTACGCAGATGAGAACAGCTTCGAATATGATCCAAAGTGCAACAACTCGTTCTATAACAAAGGCGACGCGTACAACACTATCTGTTAATTCCAAAGCACAAGAAGCGAATCAACAAATGTTAGATTTTACGAAACAATTTTCTACTGCCTTTCAACAAGCGGTCGATAATATTCATTCAGTAGCCCAAGAGTTTGAGAGAATGGATAACGAACTTCACAACACTTTTCGCTAATGTGACAACCTACATAAAGGTAAAATGGTAGGAGGAATATGATGAGTCAAGATATTGAAAAACAAATCAATCAAGTAAATCAAAAGTTAAGAAGTGTATTTGAAGAACAAGACCGAAATCAATCCGCGATTCACATTCAGGAGCAAGCGGAAGCAGATTTTTATGAATGGAGAGGTCGAAGCCATCGTTTGTTTGATCGAATTTTAGGAACTTGGCATGATGATAGAGAAATGTCTCAGTTTTTTATGAATACATATCAAGATGCAAAACATATTGAAAGAAAAGTCACATTTGAATTGGAAAACAAAAAAGAAACGCTGCTTAAAGAAAGACGAGACCTTAGTGATTTAGAAAACGACCTTTCCTATCAACAACAACAATTAGCAAGGGAGGTCAATGCATGAGTTTAAATATGTATTTAGGAGAAGTACAAAGCCAAACTCAAAGCATGAATGCTGTATGTACCGCTACCATTCAAGGCATGGAACAAGCCATTCAGTCGATTGACGCTTTTGCAACTGATACTGTGTTACAAGGGCAAACATATAGCAGTGCAAAATCATTTTTTGTACAAACCTTTCGTCCTTTAGCGCAAGGAATTATTTATCTGTGTGAAGAGTTAATTCGTCAGAACGATGCTTTTCCAAGTCAATTTCAATCACAAGTCGCTTCCACAGATGTAATTGAACAAGAAATATTAGAACAAATTCGAGAAATTGACCGAATGAAAGCAAGTATGGAAGCCATCAGTCAAGCTATGCCAATCCCAGGTATGGAAGCTATGGCAAATCTTTTTACTGTCATGAGGAAAAAACTGCAAGAAAAATTAGAACATCTATATGAATTTAATTATACTTCTAGTAGTAATTATGATACAGCACTTCAACTAGCTGCTAGTATCGCACAAGGTTTAGCAGAGGTACAAAGTGGAAAAGGTTTTAGTCCTGCAAGTGGTACATTTAGTACACAAGGGTTGAATATGGAATGGACAACTTCTATTCAAGCGATTACAGAAGAGAGGGCACGACAAGCTGCCAATTCAATTGAAGAAGGTGAAATGTGTGGTAAGCTACCTGAAAAATCTACTGGTGAAAAAATTTGGGACGGTATTGTAGATGGTACGGAACAAGCAGTTAGCGATACAATAGATGGAATAAAAGCTTTAGGAGACTGGGAAACGTGGGAAAACATGGGGAACGCTGCTTTGCACCCTATTGATACCCTTAGTACCATGTATAATGCATTATCGGATTCATTTATTAATGATGTAATAAATGGAGACGCAGAAAGTCGGGCAAAGTGGGGAAGTTATGCTTTAACTCAAATTGGGCTAGGTCTCATTGGTGATAAAGGATTAAGTAAAGTATCGAAGGTAGCAACTACTGCAAATCTAACAAAAGGTATGTCCAGAGTAACTAATTCTGCTAAATATAGAAATGCAATAAACGTATTAAATAATTTTAATTTAAACATTGGAAACCGTTTTGCTTATGCTGGTATTGGGGGAAGTTCTTTAAAATCTAGCTTTATTGATACTTATCAAACAGCTAAGGATAAGCTATCACCTTATCAATATACTAAAAGGACTACGGATGGTGACATTTTTGTTGGTAAATTATATGGAGAAGATGTAATTCTTAAAGATGTTAAAGTTGATGAAATTACTTATTCTAAGAGAACCCGAGAAGAAACTGATCAACTTCGGAAGGAATTTGATAGAAGTGTCAGAAAAGATTTTCTTAAATCCTTAGTTAATGACCCTGTTAAGCTTGCTGAACTTAAGAATGCTGGTATATTAGATGGGGATATAGAATTGATGAAAAGAGGAAAGCCTCCAATAGGGTGGCAAGTACATCATAATCTTCCATTAGATGATGGAGGGACAAATGCATTTGAAAATTTAACTTTAATACAAAATCACCCATATCATAAAGCTATAACTAATACACAACGTACATTAACTAAAGGCTTACAACCTGGAGATAGTGTAGACATAAGCTGGCCTATACCGAAATATAATATCTACCCTAAAGGGGAATAAATTTAGAAAGAGGTTTTTATATGTGGAAAAATATGATTTTGGAAATTGGAGATATATTGAAAAGTGTTAATTATAAGCTGAATACACCCGCAACGGATACTGAAGTTCAAAGATTAAGAGAACATGTAAAAGAGAAATTTAATGTTGATTTACCGAGGGAATACGAAGAGTTTCTTAAAACTGTAAATGGTTTAGACTTTGATGGACTGGTACTTTACGGAGTTGATTCTTCTTTATTAGAAACAAAAAAAGATGAACATATTTGCGGCTTTATAGACACGAATGAGATTTGGTATGAAAATGAATTTCAAAAAGAGTATCTTTTCTTTGGCGATTCAAATATTGCGTGGTTTTGTAAAAGTTTATCAGACGGTACTTATTTAGAACTTGATAAACCATCAGGTACGGTAATGAACACATATAATGATTTTAATACAATGCTTGAGGAAGCGTTAAAAATAACCCTTCTTTAATAGGAGGTAGTAAAAATTATGTTTAATTTTTTGAAAAAACACATTGTAGCAGACGAGAGTGTTAAATCTAATCAAACACCTATTTTTTATCCTTTACCAAAAGAAGAGATAGCAGAAGCAGAAGATTTGTTGAAAATGCAATTCCCCAAAGAACTAAAACGTTTCTATGAGGAAATTGGCTATGGATTTTTAAAGACTAATAAGACTCTTATTAACAGATTCATGGACCCATTTTCTGTTGCAGATTTTCGTTTAAGACAAGATATTTATGAATATAATCCTAATTTCGACGATGTCGATGATGAAGAATCACTAGTATTTTTTGAAGTATCAGAGATTAGCTTTTTAACAATTAAATTTAAACAGGAAAATGAATTAGGTCAATGTCCTATATATTATGGTTCAACGGAAATAGCGGATTCTTTAGAAGAATTTTTAATAAAAATGGATGGAAATCCTGACTATTATATTTAATCTTTTTAAGACTTGCTTTAAGGTGTAGCATTTGAAAAATATCTAATCATGAGTAAAAAAGCTTATGTATAACCTGCATAAGCTTTTTTAATGTCCATTACCTTTTTTTATTGAAAGTACTTTGAATAGAAGATACAATCAGATTTAGGTAAGCGATAAACCTTATACTTCTAACCAATAAATAGAAGCTTTTAATAATTGTTATGAAATATACAATGCCTTGATATAGTGATGGTTATACAGTATACATGTCAAAAGCAAAATCTACGAATTCTGAGTTCATCGCAATGGTTGAGGATAAGCTGAGACTTGAATATAAGGCTTCGTAAACGCTGATATAACAGTGTTTTTGATTGTTTAGCGGTAATGTAAAGTTACCAACAAATTTCTTTTCGTACCAACAAATAATGTTAATGCATTTTAATAAACACCGTCTTTTATTGGTTTGTAAATCAAACTAATGAGAGGCGGTGTTTTTTGTTTTGACTGAATTTGAATTACAGCTAGGTAATTTTATGCTGTACTGTTCAAGTAAAAACTTATTGACTAAAACGCTGAAAAGCTATGATCAGACTCTAAATGGTGGAGCACACAACAGTGAAGAGTTCTTTAAAAACGATATAAAAATAGTCAGTGAATCACCTTCAAAAATTCTAGGTGTAAAAACAGTAGAATACAATATGCCTAAGTTAAATATGGATGGCACTCCTACAGGAGAGTATGGAAATAAAGTATTCACAAAAACCATTTATGATCCTAAAATTATAAGTGATAAGGAATTTATTAACCGTGGAATTGAAGCAGCTAATGACGCTAAATTAAAAACTAGTGATGGAGTTCTTTCAAGAGAATGGACAGGTGTTGACAGTAAAGAGATAACTTGGAGAGGATACCATAAAGGTGGAGAAATCTCTTCTTTTTTTCCAGAATAAATTAAAGATATACGAGGAGAGATATGTATGCAAAGAGAATTTAGATTAAAAGATGAGGATTTACTAGATTTAACTCATTTTCCTATACAAGCAGTGTTTAATATGGTAGATGATGAAAGATTTTTAAAGGTAATCAATTCAGTTTGTGAAGGAGTAGGATTTGGAGAGGAATATGGCGCATGTACTTTTCCAGGAGATTTGGATGAGTATGATATTGCCAATGGAGATTCATTTGAAGGTGTAGAATTTGCATTATACAGTGGTGATGAGGTAATAATTGATTATCAAACACTTTATCATTATTTAAAAAAAATGTGTGAGGGTTATTCAAAAAAGTATCCAAACACAATTAAGAGATTAGAAGACAGTCTTAAAAAATTTATTGAATTATACAATATTAATAGGTAGAGACTATTTATAACTTACCCAAAATCATTATAAAAGGGTTACCGCCACATTGCCATCAAGCTAAAATTTTATTGTACCCCCAGAACGAGATTTTGTGCTAATTGGTCACAAAAAAGCTAGTTTTTTGGTTTTTAATATTTTAATTAGAAAAAGAAGACTACTATTTGCTTTTTAGTCTTCTTTTATTTGCTTTTTAATAGGTTGATATATATTTTAAAAGAAATTAAAGGTGAAATGTGTGGTAAGCTACCTGAAAAATCTACTGGTGAAAAAATTTGGGACGGTATTGTAGATAGGACGGGACAAGCAGTTAGCGATACAATAGACGGAATAAAAGCTTTAGGAGATTGGGAAACGTGGGAAAACATGGGGAACGCTGCTTTGCACCCTATTGATACCCTTAGTACCATGTGTAATGCATTATCGGATTCATTTATTAATGATGTAATAAATGGAGATGCTGAAAGTCGTGCTAAATGGGGAAGTTATGCTTTAACACAAGTTGGAGTAGGACTTATTGGTGATAAAGGATTAAGTAAAGCAAGTAAATTAGGTCAAGCGGGTAAAGTGACCAAACTAGCAAAAAATAAGATTCCGCAAGCTATTTCACATATTACAAGTAATTTACAATTGGGAGATCGCTTTGCTTTTGCTGGTGGAAATAGTTTGCGATTTAGATCTGATACGCCTGATTTTAAAAAAGCTGAAGAAAAGCTGTCGACCTATCAGTTTGCTAGGGGTGAAAGTGATTCCGGTGGGAGTAATTTTGTTGATGAAAATCATACATCTTCACTTTCTAATAGGGAAATTATATCTAATTTACAACATACAGAAAAATTTAGACCAAATACACTCAAACATATCCTAGAGGGTGAAATAAATTGGCGTGGTGACGCAATGGGTTATCATACTGAAGTATTGGAGAATACACCTGGAAAAATAATTAGCGGAACAGAAGAGATATTAAATGATCAAGGCATCTATAAAGCTAGGGTAGAAGTAAATGGAACCCCTAAAACTGGAAATAGAGGATTTTCCACATTTTTCCCTAAAGATTGGAGCCCACAAAAGATTGTAGATAATATAAATGAAGCATATAATAATAGAACGTATGAATTTGGTAACACATATTCTGGAATAGGTTCAGAGGGTATAAGGATTAGCATGTATATAGATGGGAATGGGAAAATTATCTCTGCTTTCCCATCGGAATAAATTTTATCTTTAGTATAAAGGAGTACAATAGTAATGAAATATCCATATAGCTTTGAAGTACTTACCAATGGAAAACTAGTTATGAGGCTTCCTCAAGAAATTAAACTTATTGAGACTTTTTTAGGCGTTGAAGTTTCTGCGTTTGGAGATTGGATTTTAGAAGAAATACATAGTGTTTTAAATGGGAAAGAAAATTACGTAGTAGTAAATGGAAACATTTGCGGTTTAGAAATTCGGAAAGATACAACTACTGTCCTAGACAATTTGGCTGAAGATGGTAAGGGAGATTTTTGTGAGATAGAAACGATTGAATTAGTAGATTTAATTCATATTTGGCTAGATAAACAAAAAGAATTTAAAAAAGGAAAAAATAAAGAATTGAAATAATAGATAGAGCTGACTTCTTATAGAAGTCAGCTCTATCTATTATTTCATATTTCTCCCATTATCTCAGGTTTTAAAGTCTTTTTTCCTAGATAATTATCAGCAATAGTCATTGCAAAAGAATCTAAAGGTATTTAGATATGATGATGGGTGGAGAGATAGTTCACATTATTAGGAAACCAAATTCTGTAGGAGTATATGTTGCAGAAGTTAAAAGTAGGGGTCTTCCAAAACAAGCGAAATCTTCGTTTTTTTCCTGAATATTGGAATGAAATTCAAAATAAAGATTAAAAATGGTAGTAAACTTCAATCACCAAATGATGAATTAATTGGATCATTTGAGGAATATTGTGAGATAAAATTACCAACTGATTTTATAGATTTTTTGAAAAAATATAATGGTTCTATTCCAATTACTAATGTTTTTTTACATGAAAAAAACGAACTTTTAATTGAACGTTTCTTATGTTTGTTTATAAAACCAATAGCCGAAGGTTTTCCGCAGGTGTGAGTCCAGATGGATTCTATATCGGAAAAATCTCCGGCTTTTTGTAATTGCCGATAAGCCTGGATCTTACTAATGGATGGATCTCTTTTTCGGGATGGGAATAACCAGGTATTTTCTAAAATTTGGTATACGAATAGACTTCATCAAAAATAGAAGTAAGATTAATCATGCGTTCTTTCTTCGTTTCCCCCTCTTTGATTTTGAATTCTTTTCTCTTTTTCCGTTTTAACTTTACTATGGTTCTGTTTGAATTTGGAGTAAATCGCTGACACTGAATCCTGTATGGATCCCAATAAGGGAGAGAATATAGTCTCGTTCAGAATAATGACGTTTGAGAACCCATTTCATATCTTCAATCTGTTCTTTATTTCTGAGGGGGTGGACATCAATGAGATGTGGTTTTTTGTTCACGGATTTTTAACATCTTTATTTACAGTGTTTTGAATGTGAACTAATAATAAAAAGTTTGCTTTCAAATTAGAAAAGGTTAGTCCCTCACTTCACTCCAGCTAAAAACCTCACACCTAAAAACAAAGGGGAACTCAATTGTTCAAACTCATATAAAGTTTCAATCTTGTCTAAGCATCCATTAGGATATACAATTGACCATCTATTTTTCTTTACATAATCTCCAGATACAGTCCATATCAACTATAGATTCTTGTCTTATGCTAAATGTAATCAAAAAGCAAGTAGATAAAGATAATGACTAAAACATTAACTCTAGATACTTTTTTGATGAATATTATAAATAAACAGGAGGTAATGAAAAATGATTAAAACATTATTAGCAGGAGCACTTTTAAGTACAGGATTGGTAGCGGGAGGTGCAGTAGGTGCAGATGATGCGAAAATGGACAATTTAAAGTCAAATGAAGATAGTTCAAATCAAGTAATTACACAGAGTGCAGATGGAACAACGTCTTTCTCACAAAACTTTGATTTACCTAAAGATGCAGTGCCAGCAACTCCTAAAGGAGACGCAAAAACTGTTGAAAGAACAGAAGGTACAGACTCTCAAGAAGGAAAAATGGTACCAACAAAAGAAGGTACAGATTCTCAACCTGGATTTGAAATGGGAGCCCCTGAAAAACCAGAGCATGCAAAAACTGTTGAAAGAACAGAAGGTACAGACTCTCAAGAAGGAAAAATGGTACCAACAAAAGAAGGAAATTAAATAATATATAGTTATAACGAAGAGCATCCAAAAGGGGTGCTCTTTTTATATTGTAGGGATTAACTAGTTTTACTCAATATAGAACTGTAGGAGGAATTCAAGCTAGAATATGGATTACTGTCTCTTCAAATCATGGTGTTTGAAGCACTAGTTTTGGTGGTAACGTTACAACATAAACATTTTATTAGAGATTTTTTGAATTTACATACACTCTAGATAAACTACATATCAACTTCAGATACTTGTTTTATGATACAAGTAATCAAACAAAAGGAGGGCAATACAAAATGATTACAACAGTATTAACAGGGCACTCTTTTAAGTACAGGAGATTATTAATAGGTGGAGAAAATGTTGAGGATGTACAGACAGATAAACATATTCCATATGAAAAAAATGAATTACAGCAAACTCTAGAAAAGTACGATTCGAAGAAATTTGAGTTATAAAAAGAAAATAGATAAATATAGTGAAAATAGATAAATTGACAAGAGAAAAGCACTTTGTGTATATCACAGGTGCTTTTTATTTTCATTTTGATATAGGGCTTGAATTAAATTTTTACACTAAAATTTATACGGCAAAAAGGGGGGAGTTCATTGCACAAAGTTATTTATGGAATATTAATTTTAATTTATACTTTGTATTCATTTTTTGTAAGTGATGGAAGTGAAGTAAGGTTTATTATGGTGTTAACTATAGTACTTATCTTTTCTGTGGTTTTAGAAAAAGGAAATGCAAACAAAACGACTGATTAAAGGTCTTTTTGTTTGCATTTTTTAGTTGGCTATTAAAGTCCAGATGTTTTAGGGATAGCACGAAATCGCCATCAAGCTTAAAGAATCATTTATCCCCAAACAATAAAAATGAGCTTTTTATTACAAGTTAGCACCAAATTTCATTTTTGGGACACTATTAAATTTTTAGTTGATGAAAACACCCGCCTAAAATAGAAAACTTTTAACCTATTATCATTTATTCCGTAGCTTTTAAGGTATTTAACACGACCTTGGTTGCGTCTGCAATAAGTTTATCATCGTATTTAGCATCTTCTTTATCATGATTAGAAAGTATAGCAAGAACAATCGGCTTTTTATTTGGTGGCCAAATAATTGCGATATCATTTCTTGTTCCGTAAGATCCCGCGCCTGTTTTATCAGCTACTTCCCATCCTTTTGGTACGCCCGCACGAATCAATTTATCTCCAGTTGTATTTCTCTTCATCCAATCTACTAATAGTTCACGTTTTTCTATTGGAAGTGCAGTTCCTAATGTAAATGATTGAAGTGTCTTAGCTATCGCTTCTGGTGTACTGGTATCATGTGTTTCTCCTGGATGCACTTCATTTAATTCAGGTTCAAATCGTTCTGAAGTAGTAACAGTATCTCCCATTTCTCTCAAGATTTTTTCAAATTCAGAGGGCCCCCCTAACTGTTTAAGAATCAAATTATGTGCTGTGCTGTCACTATATCGAACAGAAGCATCTGCAAGTTCTTTTAACGTCATTCCTGTATCAACATGCTTTTCAGTAATTGGATTATAATTAGAAAGATCTTCATGAGTATACGTAATCCTTTGATCAAGAGCTTCTAATGAGTTCTTGCGTAAAAGAGCGCCCACAGCTAATGATTTAGATGTAGATGCAAATGCAAAACGATCATCTGAATGATAAGCAACAGTTTGATTTGTACCTGTGTCCAGTGCATAAATACCAAGCTTAGCATCATATTCTTTTTCAAGTTTAGCGAAAGATTGATTACCTGTATTTTCTTGTTTAATTTGATTAGCTTGATTCGTTTGTTTAGGTGGTTCAGATTGAGTGTTACTATTGGAACAGCCTATAAGTGATACACATGAAAGTAATACTACAGGCACAATCTTTTTGTAATGTAAAATGTTAAAGAACTTGTTTAAAACGAACATAAATTTTCAACCTCTTTCAAGAATATATGGATTTTGTCTAGGTATTCTAAATACCAATGCAATTAAAGATGGCATAGGGTAACAATACTACTGCAGCTAAAATTTCACAGGTTAAAGGACATCCAAAACGTTTATATGATTGATAAATCACGGTTTGGGGTGTTTCTTTTTTGTTGCTACTTGTAATGCTTCACCTGTAAAAGTATTAAACTTGTAATACTTAACCGTAGTATTAAAATACATATTTTTTACTTTTGGGAATAATAAGTCCTTTCTTTTTTTTGTAATACATAAAAATAGATGTCAAACGGGATATGTTGTATCCAATCTGGACAACTAATATTAGAAATACACTTATTAGACACTCTAAGTAATAAATTTGTTCCACTTTAAGATGAGGAAGAATTTGGGGTTTGTAAAATAACAATGGAACTACGTGTTTTTTCGTCATACAAAAACCTCTACATATAAGTAGAGGTTTTTAAATTGTATATTAATGAATTATGCTTTTTTAGATAAAGCAAATCGAGTTCAGGTAAACGAAGAACATAGAAGAAACGTTGTTTGATAAACTTAAAGATACTGTTGAAAATAACGTAGAAGCGATGGATCAGTTGTACGAAAAATTTATTCGCCAGATAGAAAATACTCCTATTATCGGGCAATATCATAACTACAAAAAAGGGCAAAATGAAGCGGTGTTAGATGAACCTAAAGGAATATTAAACACAATTTTACATCCAATAGATAGTGTTGAGGGAGAAGTTAAAATACCGTTACCTTTTATTGATGATTGGAAACTAGTTGTTGGCGGAGATGTAGCTTATGGTAGTATAGGTGGAGAGGCAAAAGTTGGATTGAAAAATGAATTAAGTGTTGGTCTTGGACCTGTTGGTTTAGGAATAAAATTTGGAGTAGAAAAGTAGAAAAGAGTTAGAATGTTATATTTATGAGGGGGAAGTTTTTTTGTTTTCATTGCAAGTGTTTAAAAAGATTTTAATTATTTTTGTTTTTATTGCTGTTCCTTCTAGTTTATTAGCCGTTTGGCTTGGAGCAGATGCTACTTTTAAAGAGAAAATGATATTATCTCTAATTTTTGGCATAGTGATGCCGCTAGCTTTTTTTATTTTTTATAAAATCACATCTTTATTTTTAAAGTAGTAATTAGTTTATTTAGGAGGAGTTTTGTATGGAAAATATAAATATACCAAAATTACCAATAGGAAGCGAATTATTACCAATTGGTTCTGTAGTTCTTGTAGAAGAAATTAATCAACTCCTTATGATTTATGGTAGAAAGCAACAACAAGATGATAATAAATTATGGGATTATGTTTCTTGTCCATATCCTCATGGTAATTTATCAAAAGAATATAATGTATTTTTTAATCATAATCAAATTGCTCATTTATTATTTAAGGGTTTTGAAACAGAGGGTGAATTAGAATTAAGAAGTAAATTATCTGAGTTTTAGTGGAAATGGAGAAAATATAATATGATTTTAGGAATTTCATATTTTGATATTTTTTGTATCATAATTATTGCTTTGTTTTTTTTCACTTTCTGGAGACTGAATGCTCGGTATAATAAGAAACATAATGTTCCTAAGGTTTTTCAATGGTTTCCTAGAAGATGGGGGAAAAGAAAAATTTCAGAGCATTTATCTCAACTAAATAAAAAGTTAGAAGCTGAAGGGAAAGGTATTTGGGTTACAATCTATGCTATAGATTTGTACATCGTAACTATCCCTTGTACAGTAAAAAAATATAAATCTTAATATATATGTTTGTAGAAGAGACCTTTTAATTTAAAATAAAAGGTCTTTCTTTATAAATTTCCACTATTTTTTATGACAGTTGAAATAGTAATTTTAAGTAAATTAAATTTGAAATGTATCAAGAATATTATCTTTTTCTTCTTTATTGATTCCAATATATTTGAGTGTAATCTTTGGTGTGCTGTGGTTTAATATATCTTGCAACATAGCAACATCTTTAGTTTGTTTATAGAACCAATAGCCGAAGGTTTTGCGCATAGTGTGAGTCCCAATAGATTCGATACCAGCAAAATCTTTGGCTTTTTGAAATTTTTGATAAGCCTAGATCTTATTAATGGGTTGATCTTCTTTTCGAGAAGGGAATAATATTTCACAGAAGGTGTAAAATGGGATGTTGATTTAGATGGTGATGGTGAAGATGATAGTATTAAGGATATGGTGAAAACGGTTGCGAAAAAAGCTTGGTCAACAGTAGCGGGGTGGTTTAATTAACATGAAAAAAAATACAGATTTTAATAAGAAAGCTTTTGAATATTATATGGCTCTTTACGCTGTAAATGATATAAGATCGACTATAATTACTCTTGTGATTGGGATAACAGATATATTTGTGCTTTTGCCTGCTTTTGCGAATCCTGTTCAACCGATATATATGTACATAATAGTTCCACCAGTTGCTTTTTTAAATGTATGGGCAATATGGATTGTTATAAATCCTAGGAAGCGGCAATTACAATACACTCTATTTCGTGGGGTATTTGGCATCGTATGTTCAGTAGGATTATTAGTTATAACCCAAAAGTTTGCATATGGAATGTTAGGATTACAAACTTCAATCTATTTTATTTTTTCAGTGGGTTTGTATATTTTTGCTTTGAATTATTATTATAAAAATCATATAAAAAAACTTCAGGAACCAATCAAAAAATCAAAATCATCGAAAAAAAACTCTGGTTTCGGAGTAGTGGCTTTTATAGGATTGGGTCAACTCGTTGCTAATATCAGTCTTGGTTTTGCAACACAAAAGATGGTAGCAATTGTATTAATGTGTGTATATTCAATGCTTTCGTTTATGTTGTTTCATTTCATTATGGAACTCCATAGGTATTATTATTTAAGGAAGCATATAGAAGGTGGAGGTAGAACACATGAAACCTTTTAAAGAGGTTTATTGAATTTTAAGTATTGTGATTTATGGAAGGAAATAAAAACTTATGGTTAAAGAATCTGTGATGTATGACTATATTGGCTGTTTTTATCCAGAAGGAGGAAAGCTGATATGCAAGCATTTAAAGTTGGGAAATTAGTCACATTCGTTGCAATTATAATACTTCTTGTAGTTGCTATTTTATCTCCTTACAACTTATTTAAAAAGATTTATTTTATTATGGGTGTTCTTATTATTGGCGCAATTTCACTTGGTGCAAATAAATTCTTTGAACTGGTGCACAGTAAATTTAATAAGAAATGATATTACTTATGTGATAGGGGAATTCAAAATATGAATAAATCATTAAGGATTTAAAGGGAAATTTCCACAATATAATTTTACAGGATTACGTGGAACTAAATTAGTTCATCACCATATTGGTGGTGGTCAAGCTGTTGGTGTTCCGATGCCACTACATCCTGGTTTTGGAGGGGTTCATAACGTAGAAAAAGTGATTGGAGCATGGGGGGAAAGATGCAGAATATGTAGAAATGCTTCAGAAATTTATTGAACATCATACATTAGGCGGTAAATAAAAAAATGAAAAATGAAATGGAAAATTGTTTTGATAAAATAATTAGAGAGTGGCAAGAGTGTAATAATTCATTGCCAAAATCTTTATGGCTAGTAGAAGCAGATACTTTTATCTATGAAGGAGAACCAGATACAGAGGGATACGTATTCTGGAAACCTTTAGAGAAAAATATAATTCATGATTTTTCTGATATAGAAAAAGATTTGGGAATACAATTATATAATTCAATTAAAGAATATTATAATTCTTATTGGTTTTTAGACTTAGGAGGTAATTATTTAGGTTATGATTTTGATTTAAATCCTGTTATACCAGGAATTGAACTGCATGATTTTTATGTATCTTTACAAGGATACCAAGGCGCACATGATAATCAACTGAATAATATCCCTATTGGTATGGAGTTTAACGGTCTCTTGGTAGTTGTAGATAATCAAAATGGACAAGTAAAGTTAGAAGATTATGAAAGCGAAAGCTTCGAAGTTATTTGTGATAGTTTAGCAGAATTAATTTTAAATCTTTCATAAGATATATTAAAAAATAAAAAGTAAAAGTTGACTCTATGAGTCCGCTTTTATTTTTTTAAATATATAGTTTGGATTTATTTTTAAAAATTAGATAAGGAATGTATAAAGGACATTTGAAACGTTGATAGTATTGCAAACATATGAAGCGGAAATTATTAAAATTAAGATACCTGATTATATACCTGTATTAGGTGATTATGATAGAAGTGTCAAAGGTGAGATTATAATAGGTGGGTATGATTATAGATTCCGCAGGAGTTTCATTTAAGTTTGAGAAGGAAGCGAGATAATAGAATGCGAAAATTTTCAAAAATAGTTATATGTGTTGGTGCGTTAATAATGATTATACTGGGCATGATTGTACATGATACATGGAAGGATAGGATTTATTTTTCTTTAGCTGTACTTTTTGTTACCGTACTTTCTTTACTATGGAATATAGTTGCTCATAATATTATGGATAAATTTAGAAAAAAGGAGAATAAATAGCTATGAAACTTTTACCGATTGGAACAGTAGCGGGGTGGTTTAATTAACATGAAAAAAAGTATAGATTTTAATAAGAAAGCTTTTGCACATTATATGGCCCTTTATCCTGTAAATGAAATAAGAGTCCACGTAATTGGCCTTGTCCTTTTGGGGGCAGACGTGTTTGTTCTTTTGCCTGCGTTCGCGAATCCTTTTCGATTACTCTATGTATATATAGTAACTCCGCCAGTTATTTTTTTAAATTTGTGGGCGATATGGATTGCTATCAATCCTCGGAAACGACAATTACAATACACTCTATTTCGAGGAGTATATGGCACCATATGTTCAGTCGGATTATTGGTTATAGCTCAAAAATATGCCTATGAAGTGTTACAATTACAAACTCCCATCTATTTTATTCTTTCATTTGGTTTGTATGGTTTTGCTTTGTATCATTTTTATAAAAATCATATTGAAAAACTTCAGGAACCAAGAAAAAAATCAAAATCATCGAAAGGAACTGGTGGTGTAAAAGTAGCAGCTATTGCAGCGGGATTGGGGCAGTTAATTGCTAATATAATTCTTAGCATTGCAACACAACAGATGGGGGCAATTGTATTTATGTCTGCATGCACAGTGATTTTGTTTGTTTTGTTTTATATGATTATAGAACTCCATAAGTACTATTATTTACGGAAGCATATAGAAGATGGAGGGAAAATACGTATAGGCTTTTAAAGAGAATTTGTTGCATTTCAAGTATATAAGCGCATTCTTCTTATGGAAGCCATTCACGAGGCTTATAGCAATAAAAGATGTATAAGTGGAAGATTATATTCTGGTAAAACATCTGAAGGAATGGAAATTAGGTTTGTTCTTATTAATGATAAGATTATAACTGTTTATCCAATGTATTAAAGAATGTGAGGTACTCAAAAATGAAAGTAACTACTCAGCCCATAGTTAAAAATGCAAGACAATATAGAGGTAATTGCTAAGAAGCACTCCCCCTAAGTTTCAGATGAAATTAAATGATTGAATATTTATATTTAAATAACCGACTATTTATGCTTTAATATTTCTATGTACATAACTGGGATGATTAGGAAATTATATTTAATATGTTTTAAGAAAGGGGAATGTTTTTTATATGGAAACTCCAGAAAATCAATTTAAACGTGCACTTAATCCTTGGTTCTCCATTTGGACAAAACCACGTGATACAATGAAAGAAATTTTTATATCCAAACCTAAGAATGTGTTTTTACTCATTTTATTAGGCTCATTCGTACAGACTTTAGATCGAGCATCTTCTAAAAATATGGCGGATTCAATAAGTAGTCCATTTTCAATAATCTCAATAGTTATATTCGGTACCTTCGTTGCTTTCTTAATTTATTATTTTTTGCTACCAGCGTTATTCAATTGGGTGGCAAAAAAACTTGGTGGACAAGGTACCTTTGAAAAAACACGTTACTCAGTTGCCTATTCTTATATCCCTTACGTTTACTCTCTTATATTAGTTTGGGTGCCTTCATTTTTCTTGTTTGGGATAGAAAACTTTACGAGTGAGACACCGGAAATGGATAGTAGCATAACTTTAACGATTTTGTTTCTTATTTTTGCCATAATTGATATAGTTATTGGAATTTGGACAATCATTATTTCCTTAAAATGTTTAGGAGAAGCACACCAATTTTCAGCATGGAAAGCATTATTAACAATAATAGTGTCCTTTATGATTATCATTCTTCCTTTGGTAATAATAGTATTTCTTATAGTAGGGGTTACAACCCTTTAATAATTTATTTGCTTCGTATGAACTTAGAAATTTAATTGAGGTTTGGGGACAAGCACAAAAAATGTATAAAAATAATAACTAAAAAATTAACTTTTATAAAAACATTTAAACTAAAATGCTTCTTAAGCGTGGGTCCAATAGCTCACGCTTTTTATTTTGGGTGACTATAACATTTATTTTTAAAATTTATAATCATACTATTTGTTACGAACAAACTTTCAAAGAATCTATTGGTGCTACAGCTAATTGAAGGCGTATTAACAATTTGAGAGTAGTTATTGATAAGAATGGAAATGTAATAACTGTGTTTCTAAAGAATAAGAAAAGTTTAACATGAGTTTATGTTTTTTATTCGGGGAAATATGGCGTAATTGGTTATCAAGAAAAAATTTAGGAGAATAAAATTATGAAAAAAATAAACCATGAATTATTTGGTGAAATTGTTCACGATTTATATTGGAGCGGACAACAAAAGATAACTATTTTTGGGCAGGAAAAAATAGTTTCTTTAACTATTGATGGAGAAGAAGATGATTTAATTCCTAAAGTTCAAGAAGAAGCATATAGGAAGTTCATTACTGATATGAACAAACTTACAAAAGAAGCTGAACAAGCAATATTCGAGTATTATAAAGAAGAATATATGGAATATAGAGATATGGTAGGTGATGAATCTGCTGATAAAATAGCGCCGATTATAACAACTATTCAAGAACTAGGAAAATTGGTGGAACCTGTTGGGTTAAGTATATTACCAGATTTTGAAGATGGAATTAGAAGAGTTGGATTAATATTCAATTGTACCTGGGAAGAGGACGGTGTCGGGGTGAAATTTGAAAATGAGCAAGTTGTAGAAGTTGGTTATCAAGACATCGTTATTTAAACTTCAAATTATGTGCTGTCACTATATCGAACAGAAGCTGTGTTTGTAAAATAACAATAGAACTATGTGTTTTTTCGTCATACAAAAACCTCTACATATAAGTAGAGGTTTTTAAATTGTATATTAATGGATTATGCTTTTTTAAATAAAGCAAATCGAGTTCAGGTAAACGAAGAACATAGAATACGTAATTTTAACTAGATTTATTATTAGCTAGTTTATCTCCACCACCAAGCTCCGCCTCAATCTGCGAAGTCTTCGATGACTCATCCATACGCCAATACGTAATAAAGCTTATCGCGATACATCCAGCTACGTAGAAGTAGAATAGTGATTCCATTCCGATACTCTTTAGCCATAATGCGATGAACTCTGCTGTTCCGCCGAATATCGCAACGGTTAGTGCATATGGTAAACCTACGCCTAGTGCGCGAATTTCAGTTGGGAATAGTTCTGCTTTTACAATTGCGTTAATGGAAGTGTAGCCAGTAACGATAATGAGGCCGACCATCATGAGTAAGAATGCTACGATTGGTTCTGTCGTTTTTTCCATAAAGAAGAAGATCGGTGCTGTTAGTAACGTTCCGAGAATACCGAAAGCCATTAAGAGTGGGCGGCGTCCGATTTTATCGGATAATAGTCCAGCAATTGGTTGAAGTACGACGAAAATAAGTAGTGCGACAAAGTTAATCCAGCTTACAATTTCTTTTGGGAGACCGACTGTGTTTACCATGAACTTTTGTAAATATGTTGTGTACGTATAGAATGCGACAGTGCCTCCTAGTGTTAGGCCGACTACTGTTAATACTGCTTTCGGGTGTTTCATAAGAGCGCGAACGGTTCCTGCGCTTTCGCGATTTTTCGATTCCATATTTGAGAACTGCTCTGATTCATCCATTGTACGTCGAAGCCATAATACAGCTACTGCTCCCATTGCTCCAATAATGAATGGAATACGCCATCCCCAAGCTTTCATATCTGGTTCGCTTAGTAATTGCTGAAGAACAATTTGAACGCCTAACGCAACCATCTGTCCAGCAACGAGCGTTACATATTGAAAACTTGAATAAAAACCACGGCGTCCACTACTAGCCATCTCAGATAAATATGTTGCGGAAGTTCCATACTCTCCGCCAAGTGATAACCCTTGAAGTAAACGAGCAAGAACTAAAATAATTGGCGCCATAATACCGATGCTTTCGTAACTAGGTGTACAGGCGATAATTAAAGAACCACCGGCCATAACCGTAATAGAAAGAGTTAATGCTGCCCGGCGTCCGTGCCGATCTGCATAACGTCCCATTAGCAAACTTCCGATAGGGCGCATTAAAAATCCAACTGCGAAAATAGCGGCTGTGTTCAGTAATTGGCTTGTTGGATCTCCTTTAGGAAAGAACTCTGCTGAGAAGTAAACAGCGAAAGCAGAGTAAACGTACCAGTCGTACCATTCAATTAAATTGCCGACGGAACCTTTAAAGATATTGCCGGCGACTCGGTTAGATTTTGCTTGAGCCATAATAATTCCTCCTCTTGCTTATAAATAAAATGATAATTATGAAAGCGTGTTCAATGTAGTTGAATTGTACTGTTCTTTAATTGAAATCTCAATATTATGACAATTTTATTCTTTTTGTACTTTATGTACATGGATAGTTTTAATAGTTGCTTCATTATTAGTTTTGTCATAATAATAGAAAAAGGAGATTGATAGTTTTGAATATTTTATTAAAGGATATGGAGTATGAAGAAATCACGCAAGGTGTCATTACAAACGAAAATAGTAAGCTTAATTATTACGTTAATTTTATTTGTTGTTCTTCTATTAGCGGGAATATTTGTTTACATTCAGTCCGTTGATACGAAGCGCCAAGTAGAGCAGCTAGCACTGCAAACAGCTAAATCTCTTTCTTTTATGCCAGCTATAAAAGATGCTTTTCAATATAACGAGCATAAAAGTACTATTCAATCCATTGCGGAACAAGTTCGTGAGCAAGCTGGTGCAGATTATGTCATTATAGAAGATCGTTATGGGGTTATGTATTCACATTCTAATTCTGAGTTGATTGGAACAAAGAGTAACAATTTATATAACTATGAAGCACTTACTTTTGGTGGCTATTATACACTCGAAGGAAATGGTGAAAGTGGTCCAGCTTTAATGGCGAAAGCACCCATTATTGTTCATAACGGAGACTACGATCAAGTTGTAGGCGTTGTGACAGTAGAGTTTTTAATAAAGGGTATTGAATCTAACATACTGAGCAGAACGAAAGAAATTATACTCTTTTCTTTAGCGGTGTTACTAGTTGGAATTGTTGGCGGCATTCTTTTAGCACGTAGTATCAGGAAAGATACACTCGGTTTAGAACCGAATGAAATTGCAGCGTTATACCGGGAACGAAGTGCGATACTACTATCCATAAAAGAAGGGATTATCGCTATTGATCAAAATGGTTTTATTACAATGATGAACACGTCGGCAGAAGAAATGTTGCATGTAAGTGATGACTATATGCAGCAGCACATTTCAAAAGTTTTACCGGAATTTAATATGAAAAGAGTGTTAGAAAACGATCAAGAAATCGGGTTTCAAGATAAAGTGTTTATTTTAAACATGACACCAATACTCGAAAATAACAGTACGGTAGGCGTTGTATGTAGTTTTAGAGATAAAACAGAACTGCAAAATCTAGTGAATACAATATCTGAAGTAAGAAAGTATTCCGAGGATTTACGCGCTCAAACGCATGAATTTACAAATAAGCTGTTCGTCTTATCAGGATTACTTCAGTTAGGACATTACAAAGAAGCAATTGAATTTATACAGCAAGAATCCAATATTCATCAAAGCCAAAACCATATTTTATTCCATCAAATTCATGATGCAAAAGTACAAGCTATTTTATTAGGGAAAATTGGAACAGCGTCTGAGAAGAAAATTGATTTTCATATTGAAGGAGATAGTGCGCTTCAACCGTTACCAGACCATATAAAAGTTTCGCATCTTATTACGATCCTTGGAAACATAATCGACAATGCATTTGATGCGGTGAGTGTGCAAGAGGAAAAGAATGTTTCCTTCTTCGTTACGGATATTGGACATGACATTGTGTTTGAAGTGATAGATAGTGGTGCAGGGATAC
Organism: Bacillus sp. SIMBA_074; assembly: GCF_046534555.1. Classification (NCBI taxonomy): domain Bacteria; kingdom Bacillati; phylum Bacillota; class Bacilli; order Caryophanales; family Bacillaceae; genus Bacillus; species Bacillus sp. SIMBA_074. The sequence goes on from NZ_JAWRYM010000004.1 coordinate 68,922, forward strand.
CGGTAGAAAAAATCACGACCATTTTTCAAAAAGGGTTTTCAACGAAAGGAAATGATCGTGGTTACGGACTAGCAAACGTGAAAGAAATGGTAGATCTACTAGGGGGAACAATTGAAATTCAAAACGAGAAAAATGGGGGAGCTATTTTTACAATTTACCTTCCAAAAACATTGAGAGAAAGTACATGACAAACAGGGGGATGGGCATATGTTGAAGGTTGCAATTGCAGAAGATGATTTCCGCGTAGCGCAAATTCAAGAGGAGTTTTTATCAAAAATAAAGGACGTAAAAGTGATCGGAAAAGCATTGAACGCAAAAGAAACGATGGAACTACTACAAAAGGAAGAAATCGATTTACTTCTATTAGATAACTATTTACCAGACGGAATCGGAACAGACTTATTGCCGAAAATTCATGCTGACTTTCCAGACGTTGACATCATTATGGTTACTGCGGCAAATGAAAACCATATGTTAGAAAAAGCAATTCGAAACGGCGTAAGCAACTATCTTATAAAACCGGTCACGTTAGAAAAATTCGTTCGCACAATTGAAGACTATAAAAGAAAGAAGCAACTATTACATAGTAACAATGAAGTAAATCAAGCACTAATCGATAATTTTTTCGGCACTTCGCAAATACAAGACATGAAAAACTTACCGACAGGTGTTGATCCACTAACACTTCAAAAGGTGAAAGGGATTATAAAAGGATTCGAAGAGGGAATTACAATAGAAGAAATGGGAGAACAAATGGGTGCCTCCAGAACAACCGCAAGAAGATATTTAGAATACTTAGTAGCGACAAACGAATGTACAGTAGAGTACACATACGGCATTATCGGACGACCAGAACGAAAATATCGAATAGGGCGAGGACTATGAAAAAACGATTATTACTATGTATATGGATCATGACAGGAGTAATAGCTGGTTGTTCTTCAGAAAAATCTCAAACGAATACAGTAAACATAGACAAAGTAGAAATCGTTGCGCCAAACGTTCAAGGAGCGGGATGGGACTTAACAGCACGGGCGATGCAAAAAACACTGACAGAAGAAAAAATCTTCACAAAACCAATCACTGTCACCAACAAAGTAGGTGGCAGCGGTGATGTCGGATGGAAATATACGAAACAAAAAGGTGGTCACGTACTGGCGATTAACTCAAGCTTACTGATAACGAACAACCTACTAGGCCACAGTAAACTAACATATAAAGACTTCACACCGCTCGCACTACTTGCATCTGACTGGGAAGTCGTTGTCGTATCAAAAGACTCAAATATAGATAACGCAAACGAACTAATGGAACAACTAAAACAAGACCAGAAAAACTTCAAAATCGGCGTTGCCCCCGGCCTAGGAAACGACGATCACCTATCCTTCGTACAAGTAAGCAAAGAGTTCGGCATAAATCCTGCCGAACTACAATTTTTCGTCTACGAAAACAAAGAAAAAATCATAAACGCCCTAACGAACAAACAAATAGGCGCCGCAACCATGACCCTATCTGAAGCCGAAAAACAATACAAAGCCGGCAAAATAAAAATACTAGCCGTATCAGCACCAAAACGGCTAGACCGACTACCAGAAATCCCAACGTGGAAAGAACAAGGAATCGACGTTGTCTTCCAGCACTGGAAAGGGATTATGGGACCTAAAGATATGACTGAGGAAGAGGTGGCTTATTGGGATGGTGTGATTAAGAGGATGGTTGAGAGTGATAGTTGGAAGGCGATTTTGAGGGAGAGGGGTTGGGAGAGTTTTTATAAGGGTAGTGGGGAGAGTAGGGGGTTTTTGGAGGAGAGTTATGGGTGGTATGGGGGATGGTGGGGAAGAAGTAAAGAAGTAAAGAAGTAAAGAAGTAAAGAAGTAAAGAAGTAAAGAAGTAAGTATTTAGGTGATAAAGAAAAGATTTAACGTTTCATGTATAATATGAAGAGTAAGCCACCAACAACTATTGAGTTGGAATAATATTGTTACACAACTTAAATTGTAAATGCTTATTTATTAACATTTTTATAAGTAAAATTTTTTAATAACAAAAAGGACTCGATTATGAGTCCTTTTGCTTGTTGTATTTGTGTATTGATTACTTAAAAAAAATAGTATTGACTTAAACTTCTACTGTATTGTACTCACGTACGATTTCTCCTAACTCAATTCCTATACGTTCAACGATTCCTGTAACTAAGGCATTCCCCATGAAGAATAAACGCATACGGTCTGAAACCTCACGGACATTTTCAAGATTATCTTTTTTGAATTTGGTCCAGTCTGGAGGGAAATCTTGTAATAATTCGGCTTCAATCGGTGTAAGCAGTCGGTATTTCCCATCGATTTTAAGCAAATGTGTTGAACGGTTTACAGAACCTTCACTTGTAAGCATTGTGCGTCCCGGCATATCGAGAGAATCATACGGACTCATTCCACCTTCACTAAAGGTATATTTATGACCGTTATCAGCTACTCGCTCAATTTTTTTAGGACCACGTAAGTATTCAAATTTTTTAAGCTTTGGATTGTCATCGTCTAACTGATAATTTAAGATATATTGGTTATACTCTTCTTCACCATGTTTACGCACATAATATTCTTTCGCTTCTCGAACAATTTCACCCAAAGTCTTTGGTTCTTCCTTAACCGGTAATGTATCAATCGTGAAGTATTGACCATAACGCATAATACCAGTATTCCAAATAGTACCTGTGAAATTGTCAGAAATGTCTACGATATACTCTTCGTTGAGGATGTCTTTATCGGATAATGTATCTGAGTAGTGACGTTTTTTGTATGCTTCTTGTTCAATTGGAAATTGACGAGCGAACAATCCATCTTGAAAGATGTAGTTATCGAAAGTACCTTCATCACATGTCATAATATTTTTCTCTTTCTTAGGCTTTCCATATTTTTCATCCATCGCCAAGGCAAATGGTGTGTCATTTCGATATACATAAAAGAACACACGGCGACGACGTTGAGCGCGCCCATATTCTGCAGCGTTAATTACACGCCATTCAACAGAGTAGCCAAGTTGAGCAAATGCACCAAGCATAATCGCGAAGTCTCGTCCACGTTGTGAAGATGGTGATTTTAATAAACGATCAACATTTTCTAGAATCAAATATTCGGGTTTGATATGGTTAACCGCACGAATGATTTCCCAAAAGAGAACACCTTTCTTCCCTTCGATACCCAATTCATGTTTTTTAGAACGGGCAACAGAATAATCTTGGCAAGGGAACCCACCAACTATCATGTTTACACCATGAGCTTTCATTTCCTCGAGGTATTTATTTGAGACCTGCATGATATCTTCATTACTGTGTTGAATATGTGGATAATTATAGACACCTACTTCAAATGCATCTTGTGATTTACGAGATGGTTCAAATTGATTAGTGTTTGTTGTTTCAAAGAATGGTTCTTTGAGTGTTAAGTTGGCGTTATCAAGACCTACTACAAAGCCTCCGACCCCGTCAAACATTGAAAATACTTTATACTTAGACATTCACTTTTTCCTCAACTTTCTCAAAGATTTCGTTGTAATCGGTAATTTCCAAGCAGTCCATCACCTTTTCGAGTTGTTCTAAGTTCACCGTAGAACGGATGCCTCGAACCATATCACTAATAGAACTTTCACGAAGCCCACTAGCTTTTGCTAAGTCCTTTTGGCGCATTTCTCTCTCCTTGAGAATTTCATTCAAGCGTAGCTTAATCATACCTTTTGCTCCCCTCAAAAAATACGGGATATTGTATATTGAATTATTATAACCTATGCAGACAAAAAGTTGAAGGTAATTTATAATAAAATTGCACTGAAGATTAAGATTTTCTATTAAGGAGATGGCGATGGATAGAGAATATAAAACAATTCGAGAAATAAAAGAACGTGGTGAAGCTGCTGTTGGAAAAATGATAAAGGAGCTTGTCACACAGGAGAATATCGATAAGTGGTACGCTAGCCCAAGAAATAAAGGTTGGCTTGGGAATGCAGTTGAAAAAGATTGGTTCGGGCTAGCGAATAACAGTCGACCTGAAGCTGATTTCAATAATCTAGGGGTAGAACTCAAATGTGCTGGGCTTAAATTTTTCAAAAAAGAAAATTCCTGGGGTGCCAAAGAAAGACTAGTTCTTAACATTTTTGATTTTAATGAAGAATATAAGAGAGATTTTCAAAATTCTTCTTTTTTAAAAAAGTCAAAGCTTGTAGAACTCATGTTGTATAAATATAATCCAGATGATGTTTTTCAATTCGAAGAAAAGGAATACCCAATCTATCCAGATTTCTTAATGTCCCATTCTATTCTTTTTAATTTGAACGATTTATTAGACGATGATTGGGCAATCATTGAAAATGATTGGAACATTATAATGGATATGATTCGTCAGGGAAGGGCTGAGGACATTTCCGAAGGTATGACACAATACCTTGGAGCAGTGACAAAAGGAAGTAAAACTGCAGAGAACCAAACAACACAACCATTCAGTGATAAGAAAGCACATAGACGAGCTTTTTCTTTAAGACCAACGTACATGAAGGAAATTACGAAGCGAATTGTACAGGGCGAATTAAAGAGTTCAATTACTTACGATTCTTATCAAAGTGACTATCCTGAATTACATAAAAAAATCGATGTTCAACAGGTTGGTACTCAAGAGCATATCATAAAAGATTTATCTGAATTAAAACATAAAACGTTTGAACAAATCATTATCGATCAGTTTAAACCGTTCTGCAATAGGGATAAAAAAGTCTTAGCAGAAAAATTTGGTGTTAGAATCCAAGAAAAGAATGACAAAGCAAGTTCACGGCTAATTGCGCAGAAGATGTTTAATCTAGAAGGTGATTTAGAAGAAACAGATGAGTTTAAGAAGGCTGGAATTGCTGTAAAAACAGTTACCGTAAAATCTAATCAGAGAAAAAAAGCATCTGAAAAAAGAATCACAACTGAAGGATTTAAACTTGAATCGGATGTTAGCTTCATTAAAGATATTAGTAACCTTGATTGGGAAGATACTCGAGTATATGACTATCTTTCCACAACAAAATTCTTATTAGTCGTTTACGAGGAAACACCAGAAGGTGATATATTTAAGGGTGCAAAATTTTGGTATATGCCAGAAGACGAACTCATGGGTACAGTCAAAAAAACATGGGAAACAATTAAACAAACCCTCATTAATGGTGTTGAGTTAACGTTTAAACGTGTTTCTAATAAGAAGGGTTATAAAATAGAAAACAATCTGCCGAGCCAAGTGAGTGGTCCTCAAATTCTTCACATTCGCCCTTCAGCTGCCCAGTCAGATTATTATGAAAGTAAAAATTCAGATTGGCTCCCCCGTTCTGCAATTTGGAAGAATAGACCTGAGGATATGAAAGATATTTTGACAGATAATTATATGGTTAAGCAAGCCCTGTGGTTAAATAAAGATTATATGTACCAACAAGTAAAAGAATTTTTTGAATGAGATTACTTGATCTGTACTAATATACTGATTTCAGAAACCAATAAAGAATCAAAAAGGTGCTTTGGAACAGACTAAGGGTTGGAGTGCCAAAAAGTACATAGTAGAGAAACGGTGTGGCGATAAATACATTAAGTGGTTGTTAGCTAATAGTTGACAACTTAAACTTATGAAACTTGCAAAAGGTATAAAAGATGTGATACTTAAAAAGGTTAGTAGATATGCCGAAATATCTTAAAAGATAAGCTGGGATTGCAGCCCAGCTTATCTTTTTTTCGTGAAAAGAAATATAAGAAGATTTTAATTGATTAAAATCTTTAAGAGTCTAACATATGACTGAGGTGATTTAGAGGGGAAATTATTTTTAACATTTAGTGATGAAGGAAATTTTTTTTAGCTACTAAAAGTCATATCGTTTCTCTATCTATAAATACTAGAAGCTGGTATGTCAACACAAAACTAGACAGTTTTTTTAAGGTGTTCCTGTCTGTACTGAACAGAGCTCAAATTGCCTAGTGTGCCATGGATTTTAATCTTGTTAAACCAGTTTACGTAGTCGTTTAATTCTAAGGTCAATTCTTCTAAACTTGCGAAGTGACGATAGTGAACGAACTCTGTTTTAAAGATTTTGTAGGTTGCTTCTGCTACCGTATTATCGTAGGGGCAGCCTTTCGTATTTAATGAAAGCTTGTTTTTGAAGGTCTCTAACGTGTCCTGAATTAGCTTGTTTTTGAACTCGTTTCCTCGATTTGTATGAAATAAGGTAAGTTTGTTTTCACCGTTGCGAAACAAAATCGGCATCTTTCTTTTGACCCGCACTATGCCCTATAATTTCTCGATTAAAGAAATCAACTAATAAACATACGTAATTCCACTTTTTATTCACGCGGACGTATGTAAAATCACTTATGACTACAGCTAGCTCTTCTTGGTGGTTGAACTCACGATTGAGTTCGTTTAAAATATTTTCTTCATTACAGCTAACTCTCTTCGGTTTACATTGTGCAATCGTATAGTTTGATACTAAAACTTGGTTCTTCATCATTCGTCCAAGACGGCGACGTGAAACCACATACCCTAACTTTTTTAGTTCTACTTTTATATTTCGTCCTAGCATCAGCGCTGCTTACTTTAAAATATCATTTTCCATACGATACTATTTCATCCATGTCTTAATTTGAGAAACATTTTTGATTCCAAGCTTCTCCATAATAATCCGATTTGAATACCCATCCTTTTTCATTTCAATGACTTTCTACTTTGTTTCTTCTGAGTAATGAGCTCTTGTTTTTTCATCTACCACTATTTGGGTTCACTTCACAAATTCAGGTGGCTTTTTATATGGAGGTATTTAAGGACTAATTTTGCAACTCGAAAGTTAGAATTATTAGCAGTTGTGTTTGATTTTATTGATTTGATGCAAAATGAAGTTCGGATTATCATAATTTTTTTGAATAAATGGTGCTATGTTCATTTCATTTTTATAAAAATAACAGTTTATAAATCACTAAATAAATAAAATGTAGTTAATATATATAAAATGTATTCCGTGAAATAAGATTTTTATGTTATTATATTTTTAAATTAATAACATTATATTTTATATTATATGTGAATTGAAAAGGAGATCGATATATTCGTGGGATATAATAGTAAAAAAGCTGAGAAATTTAAAGAATTAGCAGAGAAACGTGTTTCAGATACGCTTAAAAAGTTACAGTTGATTGGTAATTTAGCGAATAAAAATAACTATGAGTATACAGATGAACAAGTAAAGCAGATTATTGACACGCTAGATTCAGAGATTAAAAGTTTGAAAAATAAATTTATAGAAGAAAGTAAACAACGTTCTACGGAGTTTAAATTCAAATAGACAAACAACTATTTAAAGATACAGGAGGGGAAGATATGCCTAAGTGGAAATTTCCTAATGGACAAGGGTTAACTCCAAAGGGGGTAAATAATCCATCAATTGAAATATTCTTAGATAATGTTGCGGAGTCTTTGACGCGTGAGGTACTGCAAAACTCATTGGATGCAAAAGATAAAAGCAAGGAGGAAGCAGTTGAAATTAGGTTTGACTTTTTTGAAATGCCAACAGAAAACATCTCCAATATTAAATCTATTAGAGATGAGGCATTGCCGAAAGCACTTGAATTATGGACGGAAAAAAATAATAAAGACACTCTCGATTTTTTAAAGCGTTTTAGTGATGTGCTTCATGCACCTAAAGTACCTGTCTTAAAAATTAGTGACTACAATACAACAGGGTTAAATAAAAAGAAATATGAGTCATTAGTTTTGGGAGACGGTTATTCAGAAAAGGATGATACTGATTCAGCGGGAAGTAAAGGAATTGGTAAAGCAGCACCGTTTGCAGCCTCAGATCTACGGATGGTGTTTTATAATACACTAGCAAATGAAGGAACTGAAAAGTCAGTAGGTGTAATGAATTTTGTTTCATTCAAAATCAAAGAAGAAAACTTCATTACCCAAGAGCGTGCGACGTGTGTGGACGCTGAAACAGACTATATTGCTGAACAGCAAACATTTGGTTACCCTGAAAGAGAAAATGACGAATTTGGGACAGATATTTTTATAATCGGTCTGAAAAATTACGATGAGTGGACGCAAAATATTGTTCTTTCAACGTTAAATAATTTTTTACTTGCGATTATTCAAGGAAAGCTTGTTGTAAAAGTTGGTAAAACAGAAATTATTAACGATGTAACTGTACATTCTTTAATGAAGCGTATATATGAAGAAAATACACTTAGTGGGGATACAAAAGCGCAGTTTTTAAAAACGTATCGTTTTTATGAAGTACTAACAAGCAAGCAAACGCTATATTTTGATTTGGATGAACGTTTTATAAAATATCCATTTGTTAAAGATGTAGCGGATGCTAAACTATATTTGTTGCAGCATGAGCCAGCTAATCGTACAGTATTGCAAACCCGTGCAGCTGGTATGAAAATTTATGAGCGTAATCGTGTTAGTGGTAATATCAATTTCTCAGGCGTATTTCAAGCGTTAGGGAAAGGATTGAATGAGTATTTAAAAGATTTAGAGAATGCTAATCATGATACATGGAGTATTGATCGTAAGCAGGGGGTAGCACATCAAGAAGCAGCAGATTTTTTAAAGGATTTATTACAATGGTATAAGGCTAAAGTACAAGAGGCATTTGCAGATATCAGTACGGATGTTATTGATGCATTCGGAGTGAATGATTTATTGCCTTTAAATGAGCAACAAACGGAAGGGGAGAAAAAACAGAAAGACTCGGGTATAAAAAATAATTTCGAGGATTTTAAGTTATCGCGAAAAAATAATACGAATCAAACGTTAGATGGCAATAAAGAAGAAGATTTGTTAAAAAATGTACTAGAAGCTGTTGGAATCGGAGATGGTGATACTTCTGGTAGCGGCGGTAAACGTGAGGGCCGTGGTGATGGAGATTCACCTCACACAAACTATGGGGCAGGTAAAGAACCTGGCGATAAAGGTCCAAATAGTGAAGATGAGGAAGTTATCGCGAATAAGGAAAAACGAGTAGGTCCGTCTACTTCTATTAAGCTGAAAATTATTGAGCTTAATGCAGCTGAAGGGAAGTACCGAATTGTCGGGAAAGTATTGAAGAAATCAAAAGCAATTGAAGTTGAATTGAAGTCAATAGGTGCAAATGGTGTGACATATCCATTGAAAGTAGTGGATGTTGCAAGTCAATCGAATGAAATTTCGATTAAACGAAACGCAGTTCGATTAGAGAGTCTATCGAAAAACGTTGTATTCAGTGCAGATATTTCAATTGATAGTAAATTACGGTTAAAAATGGAGGGCACGGTATATGAAATTAAAAGCTGATTTATTTCCGTATCCGGTTTTAAGTAGTGAAATGAATGACTATGAAAATAGCGAATTTAGTAGCGACATTCATTTTGAAAAAGTATCACCATCTAAAATGAATGTTATGGTGAAATTTAAATTAAACGATGCGATGTTAGAGCGATTCATTGCTGAGGGAAAGGCTGTGTATGCCGTTCATTTAGAAGGGGTTTCTTCAAGTTATCGTAAGTTATTTACAGCGTCCAAGTTACAAAATGAGCTTACGGTTTCGTTAAATGCTAACGAGATCAGTGGCAAAATTGAAGTGAATACGATGATTTTAGCTAATGAAGTGATTGAAAATTATAGTAATCCCAATTTCAATAATGAATACTACGGTGATAACTTTAATGTACTTAAGCTAATCAAAGGGGATATTTTAGCGTTTGATACGATGGCGGAGCTAAATATTAAATTTGCTAATAAAGAAAATCCAAATGCTAAGTCGATGATTCGTGTTGCAGCGATTAATGATGTGTTTATGGATGTTAATATTGATGGCGATATTATTTTAGTCAACTTACCAAAAAATGCGCACGAAGCTTATCAAGTTATGAGTCGCTCGGATCAAGTTAAACAAAGCATGTTGTTAGTAACGATTGTTGTGCCCGCATTAACATATGTAATTGAGCGCGTGAAAAATGGTGATTTCAACAGAGATAGTTTATGGGTGCCGGCGTTATTTGATTTACTAAACAAAGAGGGCTATGACGAACAAACGATTTTAACTGCTGATGCCATGAAAGTTGCACAGCAGCTATTAGATGCACCTGTAGAAGATGCATTATATAACTTCTATAAAGGAGCGGAGCTTACGCATGACTAACGTTATTACATATGTAACAGATGAATTTCTAGAAAATTTTAAAGTTAATTTTAAAACGGATTATTTACCGTTGTATAAAACAAATAATACAGTAGAAATTACGAAACTCTTTTCGAATCCTGGAAATGTTCATGAAAGCTCGACAGTGTTCGATTATGTACCATTGAAGTTAGAAATAGTTGATGGTGAAGCTGCAAAAGAAAATATTCGAACGCTATGGAGTAGTTTGAAGCATATTTCAATTTCAGAAGCTGAAAGTGAGAAAATGTGGGTAGCTTTAGCCAACACGTACTACATAGATTATCATTTAAATCAGTTGAATTTAATTTCATCTCAAGATAAGGACCGTAGTATTGAAAGTAGGACAATTTTTAACCAAGGCCATAAGCGCTCGCTGATGATTAATAATTTATCGTTACTATGGTGGATAGCTTATTACACTGTAGATGTGGAACATCCAAGTAACCCATTCCACTTAACAGACTTTTTTGTAGACGGTGCATTCCGTGGTAACGCAGTTGCTTGGTTCTCGAGTAATATTATTTCTAACAAAGCTATTTCATTAGGGATTTTAGAGGCCATTAAAGAGCTAGCTGAGCAAGATAAGATGATTGTGAATCGCTATTCTTACTCAAATGCAAATAAAATCTTAAATCAAATTGGTGGTGTTAGAATATTAGACATGCTAACACGCGAGGAAGTAAAAGAAATTATTTGTGCGAATCTTTTAGATACAGAAAAGATAAGAGTGCCGCAAATGCAATAATTAAACATCACCCTATTTTATAAAACAGGATGAATAAACGCGGTTTAAAAGATAGGGTGATGAACTTATCTATTCGAGTTAGACAAAATAAAAAAACATCCTCAATTGAAATAAGGATTGGACTAACATAATTTCATAGGATAACGTAAAACACCTCTGAGATGTAAAAATGATACCAAGCTTATTGGATTTTAGTTTTGTTTAATAAAGTAATTATATATAAAGATCTTATTTAAAAGTAATTCTTGTTATAATAGAATTAAACTTTTATTGAGTCGGAATAATTAAAAGAAGCTTAGAATCCTTGATTTATAAGGGTTCTAAGCTCTTTTTTGTATATTACAAACAATAACTTCATTCTGCTATTCTAATTTCATAAAAATCTTTACTTGAAAGCTTCTTTTCCAATAAAGCACCTTCAAATTGTACTTTGATAAAATAGTTTTGAAGATCAAAGTCACCTTCGAAAACAAAACATCCCTAATCAAAGTACCCAACAACTAGCCCCTACCATGCCCCTACCATACCCCTACAAAGCCCCTCCCAAGTAATAAATCACTAAGAAAAAACACAACAAAACAAAAACAACAACAAACACCGTAGTAGTAGTCAAAAAAAAATTTGAAATAACACGCCAAAAACCCACCCCTCCTTCCTATATATAGTACAAAGAAGAATTTTTTACTTTTGAATCGGGACAGGAGGAATTGGGATGGCGGTGTATCGTAATGTGCAGGTGAATTTTTGGCAGGATGATTTTGTTTTGGATTTGACGCCGGAGGAGCGGTATTTTTATGTGTATTTGTTAACTTGTTCGAAGACGACGCAGTGTGGGATTTTTCCGTTTCCGAAGCGGTTAGCTGAGATGGAGACGGGTTATAACAGGGGGACTGTTGATAAGTTAGTGCAGCGCTTCATCGATTATGGAAAGATTCTGTATGATGCGGAGACGAGGGAGTTATTTATTTTAAATTGGCTTCGTTATAATCCTGTGACGAATACGAATGTGGAGAAGTGTGTGCTTCGTGAGCTGAAGGGTGTGAAAAATAAGGAGTTTGTACATATGTTTCTTCAGAAGTGCGTAGAGGAGGAGCTGAATGTTCCGATGCTTTTAGCACATTTCGGTATGCCGAGTGATTTGGCTGTTGATGTGGATGTGGATGTGGATCCAGATCCGGTTTGTGAAGAGGCGGAAGAAGAGGTTATAGAGGAAGAGACGGGAAGTCGCGTGTTTTCTTTTTATGAACAAAATTTCGGTAGTTTGTCTCCGTTTACGGTAGAGGAACTGAGTGCGTGGATGGTTGATTTATCAGAGGAGCTTGTGCTGAAGGCTCTTCAAATTGCGTGTGAGAATAATAAGCGGACGGTTGCTTATGTGAAGGGGATTTTGAGAGGTTGGCACGGGAAAGGATTTACGAAAGTGTCTGAGGTTGAGGCAGATACGGCTCAGTTTAGGAAGAAAGAGTCGTCTGTTAGTAGCGGGGAGACGGAGGAGTTTTTGACGAGGTGCGAGGAGTGGGAGAAGAATGCGCTGTCAGAGGAAGAGTTGCAGCGATTCTTAACTGAACGTGGGTGGCGTCCATGAGTATTCAAAATGTGGAGGCAGAAAAGACGGTGTTAGGTTCTCTTTTAATTGATGGAGAGCTTATTAAGGAGTGCCGTTTGACGGAGCATTATTTTTCTATGCCAGTGCATAAGTCTATATTTCGGTTAATGCGGAAAATTGAAGAAGAGGGGCAACCAATTGATCTTGTGACGCTCGTTTCTAGGATGAATCCAAATTTTTTGGAGAATATCGGGGGGATGGAGTATTTTATAGCGTTAATAGAGGGTGTGCCTACAACTGCCAACTTCTCTTATTATGAGGGGCTTGTTCGAGGTGCATGGAAAATGTATCAGGCCGGTGTTCTCGGGCACAAGATGGGAGAGCGTCTTATTGCGGAGAAGAATGAGAAAATTATTGGTGAGACGATTACGGAGCTTTGTGAGTTAGAGGAAAAGGACTGTGTATGTGAGTTTGATTTGAAGGATGCGTTAGTTGGTTTGTATGAGGAGCTTCATCAAGATACGAAAGAGAATACTGGTATTGAGACTGGTTATACATCGTTAAATAAGATGACGTGCGGATTGCAGGAAGGTGATTTTGTCGTTCTTGGAGCGCGTCCTTCTATGGGAAAAACGGCATTTGCGTTAAATATTGCACTGCATGCGGCGAAGTCTGGAGCGGCGGTTGGGTTGTTTTCGTTAGAGATGAGTAGTAAACAATTGTTAAAAAGGCTGGCGTCTTGCGCGGGTGAAGTGTCAGGAGGTAGGCTGAAAAATCCGAAGCATCGTTTTACGATAGAGGACTGGGAAAAGGTGAGTAAGGCGTTTGCGGAGATTGGTGAGTTGCCACTTGAGATTTACGATAATGCAGGCGTTACGGTGCAAGATATTTGGATGCAAACTCGTAAGTTAAAGAGGAAGCGCAGTGATAAAAAGCTTTTAGTCATTGTGGATTATTTGCAGCTTATTACGGGCGATCCGAAGCATAAGGGCAATCGATTTCAGGAGATTAGTGAGATTTCTCGTAAGCTTAAGTTATTAGCGCGTGATTTAAATGTTTGTATAGTAGCGTTGTCGCAATTGTCTCGTTCCGTAGAGTCACGGCAAGATAAGCGTCCTCTTTTATCTGATTTAAGAGAGACAGGACAAATTGAGCAAGATGCGGATGTCATTATGCTTATGTACCGAGAGGATTATTATGATAAGGAAACGATGCAGAAAGAGATGACGGAGATCCATGTGGCGAAGCATCGGAATGGGCCTGTAGGTAGTTTTAAGCTGAGATTTTTGAAGGAGTTTGGGCGGTTTGTGGAGATTGGATGATAAAATAGAAGAAGGCATATAAAAAGGTAAAGGAGTGGTTACGGTTGACAAAAGTAGGTCGTTTATATGAGCAAGAGAAGCAAGAAGAAATAGATAAAGCTCTTTCTGCAGCTGGAATGCTCTTTAAGGGAATGAGTATAGAAGAAGTAGCTAAGAAATTAGATGTAACAATTGAAAAGGTGAAAGAGTGGGAGAAGCGTTTATCTCATTAATCGCTGGGTTAATGGGAATATTCTGCAAAGGGAAAATGGCAGCGTCTGTATAAATTCATATAAAAATAGCCGACTATTTACTATATAATAGTCGGCTATTTTTGTACGGAGAAGTTGTTAGGTTTAATACGAAAATTTTTTGATTTTCTCTTGAATATATTTCTTATTTTTCCATAAAGAAGGATTTTCTCTCTGTAGTAATCCATTGCTCCAAATCATCTTGGCTACGTTGTACAAGTCGATTCACTAAAACATCATGCCATACATAATCCTCTAATAGGTATATATGAACGGGGTCATCTGTATAAAAAGCAATATTACGCTCTTCAAGTGATGGTCCATAAATCAACTCTTTAGAATCTATCGATAAAATAAACCAATGTTCTGTAGACAAGGTTTCTGTATAAGGTGTTATACGATGGGCTTCTAGATTTTTAATGGGATTTTCAACATGCAGGGTAATACCTTGTACTGTAACTTTATCAGCTACTTCAGATAGATCTTCTTTTAACGCTTCATACATCTCATCCCACATCGAAATGACAATACGTTGTTCTGCTTTTTTTATTAATGCCTGACAGTAGCTAATTATTGTTTTATTGTCTTTTAAAGTAATCACTCGATTATCTGTTTTTTCCTCGAAAGTTTCTAGTTTTTTTAATGAATCACTGATTACTTCATAAGTAGACTGCCATTCTGATTGCGCCTTTTGTAAAAAGATTTCAACAGGTAGAGGTGAATAGCGAGTGGTGTCATTTATTTCTTCCTTCATGACAATTCCTTTTTCTACAAGGTTACCCAAAATCTCATAAATTCGCGCTCTTGGGATACCCGAATTCTTACTCACTTGGTAGGCAGTGACAGGTCCCTGTTTAACAAGAGATACATAAGATTTAGCTTCATATTCATTAAAACCAATTTTTTTAAGCTGTTGCACTATGTAGTCCACTTTTTTCGTCCTCCGATGTTTGCTTTTATATTTCAACGTTACAATAACTGTTTACATTTAGCAAATTATTAGTTACTATTCTGATAGTGACTAAAGGGGAGGTTAATAGTATGGATTTTTATTTAGACCCATCAGTATTAATTATTTTGATTGCTTTTGGATTTTTAGCTGCATTTATTGATTCAGTTGTAGGTGGTGGAGGACTCATTGCCTTACCCGCTTTATTATTTACAGGACTGAATCCAGCAAGTGCAGTAGCAACGAATAAACTAGCATCGACAATGGGAAGTGCAACTAGTAATATTGTGTTTTATCGTTCTGGTAACCTTGATTTGAAATCAGCGTTTAAATTATTTCCACTCACGTTCATAGGTTCCATAATAGGTGCATGGACCGTTCATTTAATGAACCCAGAAGTATTGAAGCCATTGATGCTAATAATGCTCGGTGTGGTTGCTATTTATACGATTTTCAAAAAGGATTGGGGTAGTGTTTCCACTCATAAGAAATTGTCCGGTCGACACTTCATTATTTTTACTTTTTTTATTTTTATTATTGGTTTTTATGATGGGTTTTTAGGCCCTGGCACAGGTTCATTTTTAATGTTTTCTCTTTTATTTATTGGGTATGATTTTTTAAAAGCAGCAGGTAATGCGAAGCTTCTTAATTTAGGAAGTAATGTTGGTGCATTGTTGATGTTTATGTATGTAGGGCAAGTAAACTATGTGTATGGTTTTATAATGGGGATTGCTCAAATTGCTGGAGGGATTGTTGGCTCCAAATTTGCTATAAAAAAAGGAAGCGGGTATGTTCGTGCTCTTTTCATTACAGTAACTTGTTTATTGTTAGCGAAAAATCTGTATGACTATATTCGGTAAGTAATTTTGAACATCTTCACTTCAAAGAACGTAGAAAAGGTCAAATATGAAGGCTACATAAAATATAAGAAGATACTAGGGGCAAATTTCTTTTAACATTTTTTAGATGCTACCTTATTCGAAGATAGCATCTAAAAAAATCTCATTTAAAAGAAAATCTAAGTGAAGAGAATGAAAATAATATAAACTCATATTTTTTCTGGGGTATGTTTATTGATCATAGTGAAATGTTTACTCTATATTCTTCTTATAATTAACCCGCAACAATCCCTTAAAATCTACCTCAGCAATCAACACACTTAACAATATAAGCGTCGCCCCTAAGTAGCCTTTCCCTGTGAGCGTTTCGCCTGTGAAAACAAAGGCAAAGCCTGCTGAAAAGACAGGTTCTAATGAAAAGATAAGACCTGTATGTGTGGGCGTAGTGTATTGCTGGGCGATAACTTGCACGATGAAAGCGACTGCGGTACAAAATATGCTTAAGGCTAATATGATTAGCCATGAGTTGATCGTGCTAGGAAGTTTTGGGGTTTCCATCACTAATGAAAAAATAAGACTAAATAGGCCGACGAAACCGAGTTGTATGACCCCGAGCGCAATCGAGTTCACATGTTTTGTTACGTTTCCAGTAATGATGACATGAATGGCATAAAATAAAGCAGATAATATGCAAAATATATCGCCATTACCGATCTTGAATTCACTAGTTAATGTTAATAAGCCAATTCCTATTATCGTTAATACAATTCCTAATATAACTTTCTTTTCAGGAATGTGTTTTAAAAATATAGCTGATAATATTGGAATGAAAATGACTGTGAGACATAGTAAGAAACCAGCATTAGAGACACTAGTATACTTTGTACCGAATGTCGCAAAAATGTAAACGATAAATAAAACGGAAGCTAGTATAAAGGCATATTTTACAGTTTTAAAATCGACTTTGAATAAGTGTTTGTAAAATATTAAACCTGATAAAAGAAGGGCAATAATAAATCGTAATGCGATTAAATTATATTCTTCTATGCCATCAAGTCCAAGCTTTGTAAGTAGGATGGATGCACCCCAAAAAAATGTAACTAGTAGTAGCATTAAATCAGCTTTTAATTGAATTTTCATTTCTATTCCCTCGTTATGTATAATTTATGATTCCATACCCCTATCCCTATCGCTTATTTTAATATCAATTCTGAATATTTGGAACAAAATTTTATCGACGTTTTATTCTATAGTTACGTACGACTTAACGTTATCTACCGCAAAAACATTAGCTAAGTTAAATCCAGACATGACATTCATTTACGTATCCGGTAGCGGAACAGATAGTACAGAATCAGGACGTACGATGTGGGCGAGAGTGAAGGGGAGAACGGAAAGTGAGTTATTACGTTTACCTTTCAAATCTGCGTATATGTTTAGACCAGGATTAATCAT
The DNA here is from genome assembly GCF_046534555.1 of Bacillus sp. SIMBA_074. Lineage (NCBI taxonomy): Bacteria > Bacillati > Bacillota > Bacilli > Caryophanales > Bacillaceae > Bacillus > Bacillus sp. SIMBA_074. Next base: position 86,214 of record NZ_JAWRYM010000004.1, read on the forward strand.
TCCGGCAAATGGTGTGAAATCCAAAACGAAATTGTACCAATTAATGTATGATGTGATGAAGCCCTTTAATCCTCTGTTGAAGCGATTCGGCAGTGTGATAACTTCTGAGCAGTTGGGAAGAGCTATGGTGCGAGTTGGGAAAGATGGATATTCTCGTTCAATTATAGAAAGTTCGGATTTGAAGAAAATCGGTAAGTAATAGTATGTAAAAAACGCCTATTTCATATAGGCGTTTTTTTGATGGGGAATTATTTCTTTTCAAACTGAAAAATATCCCGGTTAATAAGTTGATGGAGATACCTATCCATTTCAGCAGCAGAAACGCTTCTTTCATTTTTAAACCACCATGTGCTTAATGAGGTGATTGCCCCTGAATAAAATTCAATGATTAAATCATTGGACATCGTATGATTTTTACACAGTTGATTTAACGCTTCTATTTCTTGTTTTCTCGTTTCATGACTTAAATACTGTGTCCGGTTAATAAATTGTTCATCAGACATTTGCGTTTCTAATATTTTACCGATTTCTTCATGATGTAGAAATTGTTCCATTACTTGAAATGGTTTACTTAATCGATCTGAAACCGGTATTCCCGCAATCATCTTGCTGTATCGTTTAAATCCAAATGCTAATAAAGCATCTTTATCTTCGAAGTGTTTATAAAAGGTTGTTCGGTGTACCATCGCACGGTCACATATTTGGTTAATCGTGATAGTACTATATTTCTGTTTTGATTGCGTCATTAATTCAAATAAGGAATCCCATAGTAATTTATGTGTACGTCTAATACGTAAATCAAGTTGTTTTTCATTATCATTCATCTACAATTCTCCTTTTTTGTAGATTAAATATACAATGGCTGAAAATTGATTCTCCCTTTTTAATCTACATATGTATATTATATTACATGTGTTCCGGTGTATTTAAATTTTTTTAGTAAGAAACAGGAGGAGAATCTGTAAATGAATATGACAACAAAGAGCCCTACAAGTGGCAAAGTTGATACTTCTAATATGAAACATACCCCGATTTTAATCGCATTACTTTTAGGGACAATGGTTGCATTATTAAACGAAACGTTACTTGGTAATGCGTTAACTGTATTAATGAAAGAATTTGACGTAACAGCTTCAACAATCCAATGGCTTTCTACAGCATACATGTTAGTAGTTGGTGTTTTAGTCCCGATTACAGCGTTACTTCAGCAATGGATCACAACGAGACAAATGTTTTTGATCGCTATGGTAACATTTTTAGTCGGTACATTAATTGCGGGATTCGCACCGACATTTTCCGTTTTATTAATCGGCCGTATCGTCCAAGCTGTAGCGACGGGGTTAATTTCACCGTTATTAATGAATACGATTTTACTTATTTGTCCACCTGAAAAACGTGGTGCCACAATGGGATTAATCGCACTTGTGATGATGGCAGCTCCAGCAATTGGTCCTACATTATCTGGAGTAATTGTGGATTCATTAAATTGGCGCTGGTTATTCTATATTGTTATTCCTATCGTGATCATTTCAATTATGATTGGGATGAAATACATTCAAAATGTTTCAGAGTTAACAAGGCCAAAAGTAGATTATCCATCTATCCTTTTATCGACATTAGGATTTGGCGGGCTTGTGTATAGCTTTAGTGCATCGGGTGATTTAGGATGGTCTGATGCGAAAGTGTATGGCGCCTTAATTGTTGGGCTTATATCACTATGTATTTTTGTAGTGCGACAATTAAAAATCGAGAATCCAATTTTAGAATTACGTGCATTTAAAGTTCCGATGTTTACAATATCAGTTGGATTAATCGTCATTGTTATGATGTCGTTATTTTCAACGATGACTTTATTACCGATGTTCCTGCAAACAGTTTTACTCGTTACAGCATTTAAATCAGGACTAATAATGCTTCCAGGAAGTATTATTAGCGCCATAATGGGACCAATCGCAGGTAAACTATTTGATAAATTTAGCCCGAAAGTTGTTATCGTTCCCGGTATTGTGTTAGTGGGTATTGCAATGTTCTTATTTAAAGGCATTACTCCTGATACATCAATGGTACAAATTATTGTCATGCATAGCGTATTAATGGTCGGGCTCATGTTTGTCATGACAGCACAAACATATGGATTAAATCAATTAACACCAGATTTATATCCGCACGGAACAGCACTGTTTAATACGTTACAGCAAGTAGCTGGCGCAATTGGTACAGCTATCTTTATTTCGAAAATGTCTTCAGGAACAACTAAGTATATGGAAAGCTCAGCAAATCCAATGGATCCAGTAGAGAAGTTAAACGGTTTAACATCGGGATTCCAAGGTGCATTTACACTAGGTTTAATCTTTATCGTTATTGCTTTTATCGTATCGTTGTTCTTAAAAGAAGAGAAAAAGGAAGTAAAGGCAGCGAGGGTTTTACAGAACGAGAATTAAGATTCATATTAAAAAGACATCTTTACGATTAAAGATGTCTTTTTACATTTCTTTCGTAATGTCATACTGCAGCAACTGCCGTTGATCATAAAACTTCTCAAAAACGATGCCCATTAAGTAGAAGAACAACAGACCGAAGCAAATGTGAATGAGCGTAAAGGTAGCTCCAAATGAAGAAAATTCATAGACCATAATCGGTAATTTCGCAGTTGTCCAAACACCTAAGAAAAATACGATGTACCTAATGCTGGCGCCTTTTTTTAATAGTAGTGCTGCAATCGGAAAGGCAACATAGAGGGGACCAGCTGCAATTCCGCCTAATAATAGAGAGAATAATATTCCATATATGCCGGACTTTTCGCCCATGTATTTCATTAGTGTTTCTTTCTTCACCCACTGATCAAGTAACCCTACAAATATTAGGACAGGGGGGAGTAGAAACAACATATCTAAAATGCTATTCCCCGTTAATTGTAATGCGCTCCATCCTAAAGATTGGTTTATAAAAGTTAGAATGATAAGTCCAATCAGCAAAATGAAAAAGAAGCGATATCTTTTTAGTTCCTTCATACCATCACCACCCAAATGATATATGAGAATAGGAGTGACATGAGTAATGCAGATGCATTACGAGCGTAAGCAAATTTTCGTCCGAATATCTTTTGTTCCATCGGCAAGGTTGTAATTCCTACTGACATTAGTGTAGACATAAGTGCCGCAACTTGAGGAAGGCCTGCGCCGTGCTGTACTAACGTATTACCAAGAGGAAAGACGACAAAGCTTGGGATAAGTGCCACAGATCCGAGTAGTGCTGAATAAATAATACCTAAAAATCCAGACTGTTCTCCAATGATGGAAGAGATGAAGGACGGCGTTAAGATAGAAAGTGATAGTCCAACGAAAAGCATAATGGAGAGCATGGCAGGGAAAAGATTTTGAAATATTTTCCATGATTTTAATAGGGCAGCTTTCGTTTTATTCCGATCCTTCATAAAAGAAATCCCTGTAAGAATAATGGCCAAAGTGTAAAGGATAGCGCCATTAATCATGATTAGATTCCTTTAAGTCTTTATATTTGTCTAAGAAAAATGATAAGTTTTTCATTTTTTCCTCAATATCCATTTGAAAATCCGCTAATTGTTCTTTTCCGGCTGTAGTAATTTTGTACATCTTTCTCGGCTTATCTGGAACTGATGTACTTACATAAGATTCAATAGCACCTTCATTTTCTAATTTCTTCAGCGTGCGGTAAAGGATGGCACTATCAATTGGATTGACCGGAAGTTCTTCCACACATTTCTGAAGTAGCTGCCCGCCATAGTTATCGCCTTCTGCTAAAAATAACAAAAGAAATGCACCTGTATGTCTTCCTGTATGCTTCATGAATATACCTCCTAGAATATATACTGTTAATGACAGTATACTGTTGTTAACAGTATATGGTGCATGAAGTGCTATGTCAATTTGAAAATGGTACTGAGGGGAAATGGCAATTCATGTTTTAATCTTGTTAAATAACAAAATAAAAGCCTACTGTTTTCTTGTGACAGTGGCTTTCATAGTTGGTAAACTACTATATTACGCTTAGGGAATCTCACCTTTTGATAGTAACACATATATGTTAGCCCTATATTGAGAAATAAAAAAAGACACTCTCAAGAGTGCCTCTTATTAGCAGCCGAATCCGCCGCCCCAACAGCTAGCTCCAACGATGATTAATAAGATAAAGAGCACAACAAGTAAGGCGAATCCACCGCCAAAACCACAGCCTCCACCACAACTACCACCATAGCCCATATTAACTCCTCCTTCCATAAAGTCCATATATTAATGGATTTATATCACTTTATGTTTTTACGGATAAACTTGAGCAGGTCCTTTTGAAAAAATAAAAGTACTCGGTATTTTAAAAGAGTTGACGAGCGTATTTTTGTCACGAGTATTCCGCTTATTACATATGGTATTTTATTCTGTGCATTGGGGGAAAGGAGATCGTTATGGCTAATTCTGAGATGATATTACGTTTACTTACGGATTTAAAGATTGAGCAGCAAGCTTTAAAAGAACAGCTGGAGAAAATGCAAACAGCTTTGAGTATTCTTGAAGAAAAACCAACTATTCCTGAAGAGAAATCAACTACTCTTCAAGAGAAACCAGTTGTTACAAAGCAACGTGGACATTCTGGGTTTCCAACATCTTTTCGTGATTGGAGAGCATCTTCTCAAAAGAACTAAGGAATCCTGTTATAGTGAGTTATACAAAATCACAAATGAAAAAGTACAGTCTACTGTAGTTAATACAGAGGCTGTACTTTTTGTTATGTTAGTATAAGTTGTGATAGGTGGTTTGTATTTTCTTTGACTATTCCACCTTTAACTCGATCCCTTCATCCAGCATATCTCCATTAATTTTCAAAGTTAATCCTTGCGTATTTTTCGGAACATCGAATACAATGTTCCCTTCCGAATTTTCATTAGGATTAAGAACACCAAATTTAAATGTAGCAGTATTTGCAGCTTTAAGTACTAATTGAGATTCATTAGAAATGTGATATTCTCTTCCGGCTCCGTCAATTAATTTTAAGTTATTGCTATTTAGTGTAATGGGTTCCTCTTGACGATTATAAACTGCGACGTCTAATACTTTAAATACACCTTGTGCTTTAACTTCTCCATTACCTATAACATCTAATGAATCGGCAGAGCGTATTGATATGTATACATCAGAAGAATCTCCATGGGTGGGAAGTTCTTTTTGAGGATCCTTGTTGCTAAGTTCATCATTTTTTGTTTCTTTAGAAGTCTCCTGTTCGTTTTTCGTGTTACTGCTAGATGTATCATGTGAACTGCAAGCTGATAATCCAAATAAGAATGTGCTACATAATAATGATGTTAATAACTTATTGTTCATAGTTTGTTCCTCCAAAATAAAAGTACTTTCATGGGTGCCATAATGATTTAATAAATCTATATTTTTCTTTATATGTATTAAATGTAGCATTTGATTATATTGGTTTTGGGATAAAAAGGAAACTTGATGCAAATAAACAAGACACTTTGCAGTGTCTTGTTTATTTAAGTTATGCGCATTACTTAATAAGACGTTAGTTTCTCATCCTGAACATGAGTAACTATGTAGGATGGTTTAATTATAACATTTTAACCAGTAATGGGTCTATATGGAATTCTCAATAGTTGTTTTTAATTATTCAGAATGATACATGTGGTGAAAGGTATATATTATCTATAATAATTGTATATATAACTAGCCTTGTAATGAGTTTCTACTATATTTGAAATTGAAATATAAATGAAAAGAAAAGCACAAAGAAGGGGCTGTGGAATATGGGCGCTTGGGGAACTGGATTATTTGTATGTCACACTAAAGACCGAAAGTGATGAAGAGCTTTTTATTACAAAGAAAAGACACCCATATAAGAGTGTCTTTTCCAATAGTTTTTTAGCAGAAGCAAGAAGCTCCAACAATGATCAATAAAATAAACAATACAACTAATAAAGCAAAGCCGCCGCCACAACTACTACAACTACCACCAAATCCCATAATAGTTCCTCCTTTAATAAGAGGGGAAAACAAGGGGTCACTCATGTATTTTAACGGATTCAATTTACTTTATGTTTTTTACGCAATAATTGAGCAGGTCCTTTTGAAAATAAAGAAAAGACACCCTAAGGTGCCTTTCTCCGACTTGAACCATCTTAATTTTAATAATATTGGTCATTGAGAAAAAAGAAAAAGCCCTATATAGGGGTATCACCACACGACTAGCCAGCACTCACACCTAAAAACAGGAGGGAATGATAAAATGCAAGTTTAAGGAGGGGGATGAATGAAAAATGTACATAGATGGTTAAATTATTTTGGTTTTATATGTGTGTGCATGTCTAGCTTCGGTTTTGTTTCTCGTTGGATTTTTCGTGATGTGATTGCACTCGATCAATTACTTGTTTTGAGTATAGGAAATATTATTTTAATAACAGCGTTTTTTGTAAAATGTTGTAGTAAAGAGTTACGAGGTGATAAAGGTTAATCGCCCTAAATGTAGTTTTAGAATTTCGCAATCGGAGTATATTGTTGAAAAAGACTTATTGAATAATGACAGTTTATTTTAAGAAAGTAAATCGATAATATAGTAAATAATACTTTCCTTGACCCTGTACTATGGCACAGGGTTTATACTTTATATGAGGTGAGACAGATGCAATATCTTATTATCGAAACTTTAATAGATTCAGAAAAGAAAGTAGAAGAATATTTATAAAAAATAATAAATTGTAAAGGTGGGAGAATAATGGAAGATTGTTGTAGTAACCTTAAAGGAATAAAAATTGAAAATAATGGTCATTGTCCATCATGTAAAAATAAAGCTAAGAATGTAAAGTTGATTACACTAAAATCATTGCTTAAACCATCGGCATTAGAAACATTAAATGCTAAAGAAAATCACTATTTTTGTTCAAACGAAGATTGTGATGCAGTCTATTTTGATACGAATAATAAAAAATACTTTGTATCTGACATAAAGGTAGCTGTAAATCAAAAAGATGACTCAGCAACTACACCAATTTGCTATTGTTTTGATTGGACAAAAGAAAAAATCAAACAATATGTAGAAAATGGACTTACTCCTAATCCAGTAGAGCATATTCGCGAAAACATAAGAGAAAATCGATGTGGTTGTGAAGTAAACAATCCACAAGGTAGTTGTTGTTTAGGCAATGTTACAACTTATATTAGAAAAATGTCATAAGGAACTTAAATGTTGCTTTTTTTCACCAAAATACTTTGGGGTATTTCAAAATCTCAAGTCGATGGGCATGTGACGTTGCCTCATGCTCACCAAGCTAGTTAGGGTATGTTAAGTAAACCTTATGGATTTGTATATCTCATCCATCCACTTTCAGATTGTTTCGCTTTATACTTCCCATAAGACAGAAGCTTCATTGCCGAGCGATTGGCCGCATGAAAAACCAAGTTTAGCTTCAATTCTTCTTCCATTTCACTGGGATAGGTGGTAGATTCATAAACATAATAACCCGCCATGATACAGGGGATTACTTGCTCCGGTTCAAATCCATAAGCAGTTGCATCATCCACAACCAAATCAATGATGCATCGGTTTCCATCTTTAACTTTTTTCTGGAGTAATTTTTTTACCGATCCTGGTACTAATTCTAATATTTTATCCTTCATGTCAGTCACCTCATCTTTTATCATGTCCAGATAGCCTGGGGATATGTGTCAAACAGAATGAAGTTCCAACCGTAATTACACTGGTTTAACAAGATCTTAAGGACTATATCACCCTAAAAGAAAAAATGGCTTTAAATAAAAGAAACCCCGATTGTCTGCGGGGCTCCTAAGAGTAATCGTCAAGTAATGACGTACTCGACTAATTAACGATATCATGAATTTTTTGGTAAAAATAATGGTAAATGTGTCCGAATTAATGAGGGCATCATTTGGAACAAAACGCTATTTTAATTTCAAACAAAAGAACAGTCAGCAAAAGCTAACTGCTCGGTTCTCCAAGGGGGAACAAGGAGAAAGTAACTTAATCGGTTGTCTTCAGTATTGACGGAATATTGAATTTTATTCAGAGGACTATGTTATATGATTGATAAAAAATTCCTTTATTAGCAGTAAAACTCCGAGGAGAGACAAGACTTCAATTGAGAACCAAAACATGCTTTTTTGAGGTTTTTTAAACTCCATTATTATGGAAGAAAATAAAAAGGTTGCAATCATCATGATAATTAAGAGACGGATTATATCAGACATTAATAGCACTCCGAATATTTAATCAGTTTCATTATATAGTTATTTCCAATGAGATGGAATTTAAGAATTGTTTTATTGAAATTCGAACAAAAAAGGTCCTGTTGTCTCCAACAGAACCTTTTCTAAAATGGCAAAGAGTAACTCTTACCTTACTCTTCTGCTATATAATACACAAAATACGTATAGATGTGTAGAACAAGAAATTCCAATATAATTATTTGAATAAAGTGTTTAAAAGTATCTTGTCGGGGTTTAATATAAGGGATTAAATTACAAACGTTGATTTATCAATGGATATTAATGATGAACTAGAAAATGATAGTTAATAAAGAAATATTACAATAATAAAATATGAAATATTGCATATTCAATTGAAATAGAAGTTTACAAGTAGAAAGCGAGGAATAACAATGGGGCTAGGAAACCATAGAACAGAAAATAGTTTGAGTGTAAATGACAGGTGTTCCGGGTTCTACTATTTATGCGAAGAATGTCATTGGGAATTCCATAGACACTTCGAAACAGTTAAATCACACGAGTATGTTACGGAGACACCTAAATATACAGAATTGATAGGATTATGGGAAGTATTGAATGATCCATTATCTATGAAAGAGTTCAAGGAACTTGTTTATAAAGGATTGTATTTAAAAAGAAATGTACAAAAATCATTTAATGAAGAAGAAATAGAAGCAAACAACAAACAATTAAAGTAGCGAATTCGATGCTTTTTTATTTTACATAGAAAAAAGGAAACCGCAAAGGATCCTTTTTATATTAAGCTGCTTTATAATTTTTATTTTTAATCCTATTTCTAGTATCCATAAATGCGGCGAATGTCGCTATAGCACCACCTAAATCATAAACTTGGAATTTGTGGACAAAAGCAAGTCCTACAATGAAATTGTAGCTGTATATAAAGCATGTAATACCGAACAGCCATAACATGAACTTTAAATCTTTTAAGCTCAATCTATAATTCTTAATTTTTTTCCACATATGTATCAACTCCTATTGTTCTGAGGTTCTATAGTTTTTCTTGCAGATCTCTCGCATGTTTACGATAAAGAATAGAAAGAAGATAACAGCTGCGATGCCATTAACCCAGTAATACGTATGTCCCATCGTGAATCCATCATAGAAGGAATAGGCATTCCAAATTATAAGGATTATTGAGCAGATAGTAGAGATCATTAATGAGCCAAAACTTCTCATGCTTTTCACCTCAATTCAAAGTTTTAGAACTTTTCATACAATTATACATTTAAATAAAAAGATTTACAAAAGGAATTACCATAAGGAGGGGGGTATGACTATACGCTCTAACGGGACAAACTGTTGGGAATTGTGAAGGAAACGGCGGTTCTAATGTGGATATCAATATGTTAAGTCAGGTGGATTCGATACTAACTCCTTAGATGAAGCTATTCAAGCTATGGCAGAACGAGGAATAAAAGGTAGCGTTAATGTTGATTCACTTTCTGGACTGTGTTATATCCAAACCGATGTCCTACCTAATACAGAGTTAGATAAGATTACTTGGTGGGTGGATACTTGATCAGGTGGTAAATGGTGGTATGAATATATCAAAGTTAGATAATAGTTGAAGCCGTCCTTAATCGGGCGTTTTCAACTATTATCTAAATGCTTCTTTAGTTTTCTCTATTGTGTTCTGTTCCTCTTTTGTATTTGTAAATTCGATAACCATAACAGACAGTCCAAAACCTAAACAAACAGCCTTTATCTTGCTAATTCTCACAAGAACTTACACTTTTTCTCTATCTGTATTTAACCTAGAATACAAGATTCTTTCATTTTTATTCCTGGATATATTTGAAAAACTGTATGTTTTTTATCTCAAATCAATTACATCTATAAATTTAAGGAAAACTCTGTTATAAGATGCATCAGTGCAAGTTATTAAATTCTTTATCGGATTTATGTCAGTTACAGTCACATATCTAGTAAGTAAATGACCATCTCTATAATAAGTAATCAATACCTTCTCTTCAGAAAGAAATGAACATAGTAACTTGTTTTCAATAATTTCTTGTTTGTCTTGAGTTAATGTAGGGCGCTCCACTTTTGTTTGTTTTTTAACAATCTTACCAATACCGATGAATTTCTTCGGTATTGAAGCGAATGGAGTCCGCTTAATCATTCCTATTTCTTTTGGCATATGTGTATAGTTCATGCTGTATATCTCCCTGATTGCTATTAATAACTGTATCATTATATCAATTTTTGGAGATGTTAGGATTATTTATATAATTATAAAATAAACATTTAGAGGTTTTTGACTCCTTATAAAATCAACCCAATTTAACTAAGCATGATTTATATATATATAATTGAGTAATGCACATGAATCAATTATTACCATAGATGTAAGCAATATTTATAATGCAAAAGAATTGCATTTACTTCTTAAAGAGAAGCTTGAGTTTCCTAATTTGTACGGGGAAAACTGGGATGCTTTTTGGGATTGTATTACAGGATTTGTGTGTCCTTTGCCAAACAAAATGATCTTCGACGGATGGTCAAAGTTTGAAAAAAGGTTACCGAGAGATACGAAAATAATGAAAGAGTGTCTTCTTGATTATAATGAAGAGGATAGAAAGGATCCTGCATGAGCGTCTTTTTTATTAAAATTTATATTTTAAAGAGTTACCTAGAAGAGAACAAGCTATTAATTAACAAAAAAGAAAAGACACCCTAAGGTGCCTTTCTCCGACTTGAACCATCTTAATTTTAATAATATTGGACTCCCGTCCAAATATTATTTTACCATGTTAAGTTGTTTTTGGAAATATGCCATATCGATAATTACAATACACGTTTTAGTTTTTAAATTATTCATCTTTCTAAAGGTTGAAATTAATAAGAACCCCATAAATGATAAACCATTCCACTAACAAAAAACACTAATCCTAAAAACAAAACAATTAAAGCAAGTACTCCATTTTGATTATGTTCCATAAAATTAGCTCCTTTTAGATTTATTTTTATCCCGCTATTTGTGGGCAGTAAAACTCCCACCTCAAAATTCAGCTGGAGCAAAGAAGTTAGGTGGGAGCCCTGCTGCCCGTAAACACCCGATTGGTGAAGGCTAATACTCAGTGGGGGGATGAACAAAACCCCCACTGAGTAAAGTTTCACTTTATATACAAAAAAGCCTTTAGTCGTAATTATGGCTAAAGGCTTTGATCATTATACTTTTTAGTTTATAAAATTTGAAACTGAAAATGTACTAGCTTGATAATGAAGCTTGGCTATTAGAATTGAAAAATTTTAGTTTTATTATAATTAACAGAAATGAGAGTAGTGTGAAAATGAATCCGCTCCAAATAAGCTGGTGAATACCTAAGTTTGAAATGAACCAGCCTCCAATAGTTGTTCCTAAAGTAATTCCGAGATTTGAGAATGAAACGAATAGGCTATTACCAAATTCAGGCGCTTCTTTTGCTTCGCTTATTAACCATGTTTGACCAACAATTAATCCACCAGCATGTACGATTCCCCAAATGAATACGATAAAAATCATTGGAACAAGGTAGGAACCTAAATAATAAACCAATATGTAAACAATAGAATATAGGATAGGGAATAATATTACTGTATTTACTATACTTTTTTGTAGGAGACTACCAAATAAATGATTGCCTAAAATCATAACTATGCCGAATATGAATAGCATGATACTGATGAGAGATCCATTCATGGAAGTTACTTTGGCAAGGTACTCAGCGAAGTAGCTGTATACGGAAAACATGGCTGCAAAAAGGAATGTGACGGTTAAAATATTCAACCATAATCCTGGTTTGCCGAGTATACGAATTTGTTTGCCGAAAGACATTTTTTCTTTAACAGGCATAGAAGGAAGTAGGATTAGTATTCCAATGAATGCAAGAGTGTTAACAAGCGCTCCGAATAAGAAAGCAATTTCGAGTGAAAATTGGTCTGCAAGGTAAGAGGTTAGTGGTACACCTAAAGCAAAGCCAACAGTAATTCCCATGAAAACTTTTGTAACCGCTTGACCGCTCTTTTCTGGAGGGACAAGTTTAGCAGCTGTTACAAGAGCAATTGAAAAGAAGAGTGGGTGAAGTGCTGCCGGTAAAATACGAAAAATAAGCATGATTTCAAATTGTGTTGTATAAGCGTAGATTATATTTGAAATAACAAATGCAAAAATTGCTGTTAATAAAATTATTTTGCGATTAATACTAGAGACGAGCAGAATTAAAAACGGACCAGAAATAGCAACAACTAGTGCAAATATACTTACTAAAAATCCAGCTTGTGTAGTTGAAATTCCAAATTTTTGAGTGATTTGCGGTAATACGCCGACAATACCCATCTCGGTAGTAATAATTCCGAACACACCTATTGCGAGCGTCAGAATAAGTAAAGGATTTACTTTTTTCATTTATAAAACTCTCCATTCGTATCAGTATTTTGAAAGTGAATTCATTAACAAAGAAGCATTATTACAAGGATGATTGGATGTCAATATTATCTGGATTATGTAATTTGAAATACAATAACAGATATCTAAATAACTAGATATGATATATTAAAAAATTTTCTCCTTTCTATGTTTCTTGCTTTTATAGGTAGTGCAATCTTATAAAAAAGTAATTGGATACCTGTAAAAAAGCAGAATGTGTGAAAGCTAATAATCAATTGATATGTAGATTGATTATTAGCTTTCATTTTATAATTCGTTTTGAACGTATTCAGAAAACTCTCGTATTGTTTTTTCATTTCGGCGATAGTATGTCCATTTTCCAATTCGGTCAGAGTCTAGTAGTCCTGCTTTTTTCATAGTTAATAAATAACTAGAAATAACCGATTGGGCTAAGCCAGTTTTAAGCTGGATATCTCCTACGCACACTCCAACTTGAAAGCTAAGGCCTTGCTCTAAATAAGGTTTTTCATCGAAATAGTTTTCTGGATTTTTCAACCATGATAAAATTTGACATCTTGTTTCATTTGACAATGCTTTATAAATTAATAAAGGTTCCATAAGGATATTATATCTACTTTTATAGATTTGTAAATGGGTTTTGGTGATTTTAAGGGGAGAAGGTATACGTGATCCTTTTAAATGTGAATGGGGTGCTTTAGCCATGGGGCTTTCTTTCTGGATGTGAATTTATAAAAAGTTGCACCGTCATATTGCTTTAGAATATGATTGGTTAAAGAGTAGGTGATGAGTACATGCAGGAAACAAAACAATTCCCGCTTATATCTGGAAATCTCTCATTAGATTTAGTGAATACAGAGTTAGTTAGGCGTGGACAACGTTATGATTTATTAATAACAGATGAAGATGTATTAGAATGGCTACATGTAGTAAAGGAGAATATTCCTTTTGACAATGAAAAGGTGCTCCAAGAGCGCATGAATCAAGTTACATCTAGCATATTAGAAATAAGAGAGGTACTAAGAAAACAGTTCGAAGCAATTGCTGATCAGCACGAAATTTCTAATGATTTTATTGTGTATTTAGAAAAACAAATTGAGAAGGCGCCATTTACATATAAAGTCATTGAACAGCGTCTCGTACCCATCCCAGTTGGAGAAATTGAGGATGTTCTCGTATCGTTAATTGCATTTGATACTTTAACGTTAATAGCAGAGAATAAGCTTATTTCTCTTAAAAGATGTTCAAACCCTGATTGTGTTTTATTATTTATAGATAAAAGTGGAAAACGAAAATGGTGTTCTATGAAAATATGTGGAAACCGGAAAAAGGTGGCAAAATTTCAGGATCGAAAATCTGAAGAGGTTTAGGGAATCAACTTATAACAGTTGATTCTTTTTTTTTTGACTTTTAAACTAACCCCTAAAATTGATATTTACAGGTTAGTTAATTCGGGTTATAATTGTAGGTAAATAAAGTGAAACTTTAATTAGTGGGGTGTCCATCCCCGCGAATAGCGGGATAAAGGAGGAAACGATGGATAATATAACAGCAGCTAAGCAGAAAGAGGCTCAGCCAATAAGTGTACGATATTTTTCAAAAATGAAAGGGAAAGGGAGAAGTCCATTACAAGTAAATATAAAGGATTCTTTAACGGGACTACTGGGGGGATTTTTAACAATTCTCACCTTAACATATTTAACGAGTATAACCTCTACAGAATTGCTAATGGCTCCATTTGGAGCGAGTTGTGTATTAGCGTTTGGAGTTTGGAATGCACCGCTATCTCAGCCGCGTAATATTATTGGAGGACATTTAATTTCAACTTTCATTGGTCTATCAATATATCATTTGTTTGGGAATGAATATTGGACAATTGCTTTAGCAGTGGGGATGGCAATAGCCGTTATGATGTTAACGAGAACAACGCATCCTCCGGCAGGGGCCGATCCAATTATCGTTATTTTAGGGGCAAACAGTTGGAGTTATTTAGTAACACCAGTTTTAGTTGGTTCCGTGGTTATTGTGGTTATTGCTTTATTCATTAATAATATGAGTAGTAAAAGAAGCTATCCAACTTTTTGGATATAATTTGTAAAGTGAAAGACAATTTAAGTGAGTATTCTATTTTTACTATGTTTTATTTTTTATATAGAAAAAGCCTTAGTTGTAATTATGGCTAAAGGCTTGGGTTCGCATCCTTTTTAATTGATAAAGAAAAGACACCCATATAAGAGTGTCTTTTTTATTTGAGTTATGCGCATTGCTTAATAAGACGCTAGTTTCTCAGTCTGACTATGAGTAACTATGTAGGGTAATTTAATTACAACATTTTAACTAATAATGGGTCTATATGAAATTTGAAAAAACTGAAAGATTATTATGCCTTTGTTTTTCCTTGTAAAAAAATGTTCAATAATTCGTTGTTGCAAACGCTTACTGCTTGTGTATAATAAAGGTAAGTTAATAATTAAAAGGATTGTTACTGTTCGACAGGCAAAACCTAAATTGATCTAGAGGCTACGGGTGTAGTGTGGCTTTT
Organism: Bacillus sp. SIMBA_074; assembly: GCF_046534555.1. NCBI lineage: Bacteria > Bacillati > Bacillota > Bacilli > Caryophanales > Bacillaceae > Bacillus > Bacillus sp. SIMBA_074. The sequence goes on from NZ_JAWRYM010000004.1 coordinate 101,422, forward strand.
GGAATCAGTTTAGGTTTTTTTATTACCCTTTGTGACTTTAGTAGAAAAAGAAGGCGGAACAATATGAGAATCCATAAAATCTTAAATAATAATGTTGTTTGTACGATGAAGGATAATGAGACAGAAGTTGTACTTATGGGCAGAGGTTTAGGATTTCAGAAAAAAGTAGGCGATACTATTGATGAATCTAAGATAGAAAAGACCTTTGTGCTAGAAACAAAAGAATTATCAGAGAAACTTGCTAGATTGTTAACTGAAATTCCTGTGCAGAATTTAGAAATTACAGAGAGAATTATTCGATTCGCTAAGACAGTTTTGCCGGGGGAGTTAAGTGATTATATTTATCTTACATTAACAGATCACTTAAGTTTCGCCTTAACTAGGCATAAAGAAGGAATGGATCTCAAAAATACTTTGCTTTGGGAAGTTAAGAGATTCTATCAGAAAGAGTTTGAAATCGGTCTACAAGCTTTACATATTATTGAAGAAGAGACTGGGTTTAGACTTTCTGAAGATGAAGCAGGGTCAATTGCACTACATTTCGTTAATGCGCAGCAAGGAGAGCCGGCGATGCAGCAAACGGTGGCGATGACGAAAATCGTCCAAGATATTTTAAATGTTGTTAAGTACCACTATAAGATGAACTTAGATGAAAATTCATTTAATTATAGTCGGTTTGTAACGCATTTACGATATTTTGCTCAACGTTTAATGCAGAAGGAATTAAATTCGGCAGATGATGATTTTTTATATGAGCAAGTGAAAAGTAAGTATCATGAAGCATATTGTTGTACAGAAAAAATTGAAGCATACTTACGAAAAGCGCATAATAGTCATCTTTCAAAAGATGAAAAAGTGTATGTAACGTTGCACATTCATCGTGTAACGAAGCGTAATGAGTTATCTAATTGAATAAATCGGGATTGTTACTGGCTGGCAGGCAAAACCTAAATTGACTTTTAATGGAGTGATTCGTATGTATCACGTCATTAGAGTTAGTTTAGGTTTTTTCTTTTATAAATGATAAATGGGATGATTATAAGGAGGGGAACCTATTATGAAATATGAAAAATTAGCAAAGGATATTTTGAAAAACGTAGGTGGAAAAGAAAATGTACATAGTGTTGTTCACTGTGTGACTCGCTTAAGATTTCAATTAAAGGATGAGGGGAAAGCAAATACGGAAATACTGAAAAGTATGGAAGATATTGTGACTGTTATGAAAAGCGGTGGACAGTATCAAGTTGTTATTGGTAACCATGTATCCGACGTGTATAAAGCGGTTATTGTTGCCGGAGGATTTCAAGAAACAGAAGAGGAAGCTACGAGTGAGAAGAAAAAGAGTAGTCTTATAGATATTCTTTCTAGCATTTTTACTCCTATTTTAGGGGTGTTAGCTGCAACAGGGATGATTAAAGGATTTAATGCACTATTTGTAGCGTTAGGTTGGTTAAGTACTCAGTCAGGGACGTATCAAATATTAAACGCGGTTGGGGATTCGTTATTTTATTTCTTCCCAATCTTCCTAGGATATACAGCAAGTAAGAAATTTGGAGGATCACCATTCATTGGTATGGCAATTGGGGGAGCTTTAGTTTATCCGGCTTTATCAGGTTTAAAAGCAAGCGAGCCATTATATACGCTATTTGCGGGAACGATGTTTGAATCACCAATTCATATTACGTTTTTAGGAATACCAGTTATTTTAATGAATTATGCGTCATCAGTTATTCCAATTATTCTCGCTACTTATTTTGGATCGAAAGTAGAAAGAAATTTAAAGAAAGTAATTCCAGATGTTGTTAAAACATTTGTAGTACCATTTTTCACATTACTTATCGTTGTACCAGTTACATTTCTTGTGATTGGCCCGATTGCGACGTGGGCAGGTCAATTTTTAGGACAGGCTACACTTTGGGTTTATAATTTAAGTCCATTAGTAGCAGGGATAGTACTTGGTGCTTTCTGGCAAGTGCTCGTTATTTTCGGACTTCATTGGGGAATTGTCCCGATTGGCTATAATAATTTAGCAGTGCACGGTATTGATCCTATATTAGCGCTCATATTCGCTACTTCATTTGCTCAAATTGGGGCTGTTCTTGGAGTTTGGATGAAAACGAAAGACCAGAAATTAAAAACACTTAGTATTCCAGCTTTTATTTCGGGTATTTTCGGGGTTACAGAACCAGCGATTTATGGTATTACACTTCCTCTTAAAAAGCCGTTTATTATGAGCTGTATTGCGGGAGGAATTGGCGGCGGAATACTTGGCGTATTCGGTACGCAAGCTTATATGACAGGTGGTCTTGGGATATTTGCGATTCCAACATTTATTAGTCCGAAAGAAGGCATCACGGCTGGATTTTGGGGCGCAATTATTGCGATGGTTGTCTCCTTAATATTAGGTTTTGTTCTTACTTACTTATTTGGTTTTACTAAAAAGAAAGCTTCTACAGAAACAGTTGAAACAATTAATAAAATTGCTGCATCAAACGATGATGAAGTAATCTTTAGTCCTTTTCATGGTGTAGTTAAGCCTCTCGAACATATTGATGATGCTGCATTTGCATCAGGTGCGTTAGGTGAAGGAGTTGCGATTGAGCCTTCAGAAGGAAAGTTGTTTTCACCAGTATCAGGTACGATTTCTGCGCTTTTCCCGACGAATCATGCAGTAGGAATTACGGCGGATTCAGGCGCTGAAATTTTAATCCATATTGGGATGGATACTGTGAAACTAAATGGCGAATTTTTCTCTTCTCATATTGAACAAGGAGCGAGAGTAGAAAAAGGGCAATTACTTATTGAGTTTAATATATTTGAAATTCAAAAGGCGGGTTATATTGTGACAACACCAGTTGTTGTTACAAATTATGATAAATATAGCATTAAAAAAACGGAAGTAGAAAAGATTCAAGCAGGAGATTCATTACTAGAGTTAGCAGTTAAATAGTAGTTACATTTCATACAGGTTCAAACGAAGAAAGGTATTCTTTAAAAATTGTAATGCCTTTCCTCGTTAATTCTTATATAAAGGAGTTTTTCTATATGTCTAAAGTTATTTTTCCTAAAGGATTTTTATGGGGCGGCGCGATTGCTGCCAATCAAGCTGAAGGAGCATATTTAGAAGATGGAAAAGGATTGACGATAGTTGATCTATTGCCAACTGGTGAAAAGCGTTGGGATATTATGAAGGGGAATATTCATTCCTTTACACCGGTAGAAGGGGAGTTTTATCCATCACACGAAGCAATTGATTTTTACCATAGTTATAAAGAGGATATTGCTCTTTTTGCAGAAATGGGATTTAAAGCGTTACGCGTATCTATTGCTTGGACACGTATTTTCCCAAATGGTGATGATGAAAAGGCGAATGAAGCAGGGTTACAGTTTTATGATAATTTATTTGATGAACTGTTGAAGCATGGCATTGAACCGGTAGTTACGATGGCTCATTTTGATGTTCCTGTTCATTTAGTTGAAAAGTACGGAAGCTGGAGAAGTAGAAAGCTTGTCAATTTCTTTGAGACGTATGCAAAAACGATTTTTAATAGATATAAAGATAAAGTGAAATATTGGATGACATTTAATGAAATTAATATGCTTTTACATTTATCTTTCATGGGTGCAGGGTTAGCATTTAAAGAAGGTGAGAATAAAAAACAAATTCAGTATCAAGCAGCGCATCACCAGCTTGTCGCAAGTGCGTTAGCTGTGAAAGCGTGTCATGAAATTATTCCAGATGCAAAAATCGGTTGTATGCTTGCTGCTGGTGCAACGTATCCATATACATGCAATCCGGATGATGTTTTACGCGCGATGGAACAAGACCGTGAATCATTCTTCTTCATTGATGTGCAAGCAAGAGGAGCATATCCTGGGTATGCGAAACGTTTCTTTAAAGACAACAATTTGACGATTGAAATGGAAAAAGACGATGAGTCAATCTTGAGAGATAATACAGTTGATTATATCGGATTTAGCTACTATTCAAGCCGAGCAACAAGTACAGATTCGGAAGTATTAAAAAGCATAACGAGCGGGAATGTATTCGGTTCTGTTGAAAATCCATATCTGGAAAAATCAGAGTGGGGATGGACGATTGATCCGAAAGGCTTCCGTATTACAGCGAACCAACTTTACGATCGTTACCAAAAACCTTTATTTGTTGTTGAAAATGGTCTCGGTGCAATCGATCAATTAAATGGTGAAGACGAAGTGAATGATGAATACCGTATTGATTATTTGCAAAAGCATATGATTGAAATGTCCGAAGCAATCCAAGATGGAGTAGATATTATCGGATATACAAGCTGGGGCCCAATTGACCTTGTAAGTGCCTCTACTGGAGAAATGAAAAAACGCTACGGATATATATACGTTGATAAAGATAATGAAGGAAAAGGCTCATTAAAAAGATCGAAGAAGAACAGTTTCAATTGGTATAAAGAAGTAATTGAGACGAATGGTGAGAGTTTGAAATCTTAAGTAAAAAAAGAAGACATCAATTAAGATGTCTTCTTTTTTTCATTGTGAATAAAGTATGGAGCTATATTTTCCTTTACACGAACATAACAGTATAATATAGTTAAGTTAAGTAAACTTAACTATTTAACGAAACGAAATAACAGCATAACTGGAGGAAGAATACTATGACTAGATCATATAAAGAAGTAATTAATGAAATGAACCGAGCCTATAATGAATTCTACATTTTACTATTTCAGGAGTTGAAAGATGAGTACGGCCTTACAGGACAGCAAGAGAGCATGCTATTTCATATTAATTTAAATGAAAATACGACAGCAAATCACATTGCGACTACTTTTAATATATCGAAAAGTGCTGTGAGCCAAGTTTTATCGAAATTGGAAAAACAGAAGATGATTTCGAAACAAGTAAACCCTAATAATAAACGGGAGTATTTCCTTACACTTGGTCCAAACGGTAGTAAGTATATAGAGCGGTTGTCTGAGTTAGATGATGTATTAATTGAGAAATACTTTTCTAAAATCGACATAAATGCTTTAGAGCAAATGACCGATACGCTAACGAAAATAAATAAAGTGATATTGGAAGAAAAACAGAAGGATCTTGATTGTAATGAGTAAGAACCTTGATGAAGCAATTAGTAGAAAGGAGGAGAAGCCTGTTATGAGTTACATACCAAATATGATTACGATAGCAAATTTTGTATGTGGGCTTTTGGCTATTTACGCTGTCCTCGTTCACGATATGTATTTGGGGGCAGTTTTTATTATTACAGGTATGTTATTTGATTTTTTTGATGGCATGGTCGCTCGGAAACTTGATTCTGTTTCGGAAATGGGTGGAGAGCTAGATTCATTTGCGGATTTAGTTACCTTTGGTGTGGCACCTTCTATTCTTGCATATAGTATCGTGTTAAAAGATTTGCAGTCTATCGGGATGATATGTGCGCTTGCTTACAGTGTTTGTGGAATGCTGCGGCTTGCGAGATTTAACACGCAGCAAAGCAAACTCCCGACATTTATAGGCATGCCAATTCCATTCGCGGCAATGTGCCTCCTCATTTTATGCCTCATGAATAATCCAGTTTCCGTGGCGTTTGGCACATGCGTACTTGCTTATTTAATGGTGAGCAAAATCAAATTCCCCCATTTTAAAAAAGATATATCGGAAAGTTTGAAGTCCGAAAGATGGGATTGATGATACGGAAATATATCGAGAAAGATAAGGAGCATAACATGATTCGTATGGCATTAAGATCATTTAACATACAAATATATTGTTTGCTAGGCGTGATGTTATTAGGGTGGTTGCTGACACCTTTTTCAGCCCAGTTTGTAGGGATAAGCATTGGCCTTTTAGTGAGTATGTACTGCGCCTGGATTTTAGGAAGGCGTATTGAAAAGTTTGGAGATAGCATTGTAAAAAAAGAAAAAGCACCGATGCTTGGAATGATGAATCGGTTTGCAGCTGCAATACTCGGCGCGATTATTATGTATGAAATTGAACACCATGAATTCATGTGGACATTTGCTGCTGGAATTATGGGTGGGTATTTCTTGATTATTATTAATTTAGGGTATTACAGTATGAGAGATGGGAAGGAATAAAGTGAAACTTTAATCAGCGCACATCAATCGGCGTTTTTAAAAGCGAGGAAAGTAGCTATTTTGATAGCTTTTGTGTTGTATGAAAAAAATTAAGGGATTGCCATATGGCAATCCCTTAATTAATATAATTCATTAATCGTTTCTTTCGCGATTTTATTAGAAGCATCTAATTTCATCAAGTACCTTTTCATTCATGCTTACTGCTTTCCTCTGGTCAGAATAAGTATATCTGATTGAGTCAGACTTTAACTGAACAAACGATTCACATGATTATATATACTGTATTGATGAAAATACTACAAGAGTTGCATGTGAAGATTTAAGAAAAATTTAATGTTTACCCCGCTCTTTATTTTAAAAGTTTTTCCTATCCTATAAATGAGTTACATCAAGAAGAAGACTAAAAACGAAAAAGTCATAGATGAAAATGTAAAGTTAGGGGATTCTACATGCATACAGGAGTTTGGATTAGTTATTTGTATACTTATTTTTTTACTATTATTTTTTGTATTGTGTTTCAAATTGGATTTTATTTTAAAGCGAAAAGAACTATATCTATTCGGCATTTTCTATGGGTATATGTTTTTCTGTTCTACCTTTCGCTAGTGTATAAGGTGACGCAAATCGCGACTGTATGGGATATAAGTAGATATGAAACGTGGATTCGTGTAAGTCAAATCAACTTGACTCTATTTGATACTGCAGGTAGTACTACGTATCTTTTGAACATTTTACTGTTTATGCCGTTAGGTTTTTTATTACCGACTATTTGGCCGCATTTTAGAAAACTGAAAAACACCGTATGTGCGGGATTCTTTTTTTCATTGGCAATTGAGTTAAATCAATTACTAAATAATAGAATTACAGATATTGATGATTTATTTACGAACACCCTCGGGGCGATTGTTGGGTATTTATTATATAGAGCTTTATTTAAAATGATATTTAAAAGAGAGGAAGAAAAGCTTGATAACAATTCTTCTCTAGTCATAAAATACGAGGCTATTTTTTGTTTAGTGTGTTCATTTGTAGGTGCGATGTTAATTTATTATCCAGCTTTATTTGGAAGACCTGTAATCCTTCAGTGAGGTGATTATGTCCTTGTATGATAAAATGATTCTAGTTCTCCAAGCTCAAACACGGTAAAATGTGAATGGCGCATCCTCCTTTTCTAACTTAATAGAAACAGTTTATGTATTAAATGATAGGTAGGTGTAAATGTGTTAAGTGTTCAATTATCTCAATACTTACTAAAAGAGTCTCAACCTGCTCTTCATATAGATGGAAAGCGAGTGTATATGTTAAATGATGAAGGATTATCACCTTATCCTATCTATTTAAATCACCGTATTATGATGGGTGTGGGAACGAATTGGAATCAACATAAAGGATTTGAAAAAATCATTAAAGGATTTATAGGTGCAATTAACAAACTTCCTATGTATATGGTATTTGAAACTTATTTGTGTAGGGACTTTATTGAAGGGTTTTTAGAAGAGAGTAAATTCCATTTTGAGCTGGTTTTTACTAATAAGAAAAGGGATACGAACTTTTTTAACGTGTTAATTACTAATAGTGCTGATATAACTACACTTATGAAGTATTTCTTCCAATCAGCACAAGATTCTCTCTATACGTTATTAAGCTATTCAGCAGACTGTAAGATTATCAGTAATAGTACTTGTGAGATTGAAATAAAGGCTGACAGTTTCTATCCAAGCTTTTCATTTATGTATGATGCGCAAGAATTATTTATTATTAGTGGGGAAGAAAAATGGTCAGATATCCATTATATAAAAAGATTTTTCCATCTTGAGCAGATTACAGATGAGCTAACTATTGATGTAAGAAAATGAATTTAATGATGATGAGTGTTTTAATTATATAAGTTTTGGATCTAAGGAATTAAAGTTAGTTGAGCAACTTTGTGTAGGGGAAGGATTATTTGTATGTCACACTAAAGACCGAAAGTGATAAGGTGCTGTATAAATAACTAATTTGGATGACTTGAATGTATAAACCTAAAAACTTTCCTTTATGGAGAGTTTTTTATTACAAAGAAAAGACACCCATATAAGAGTGTCTTTTCCGATAGTTTGTTTAGCAGAAGCAAGAAGCTCCAACTATGATTAATAAAATAAACAATACTACTAATAAAGCAAAGCCGCCAGAAAATCCACAGCCGCCACAACTACCACCAAATCCCATAATAGTTCCTCCTTTAATAAGAGGGGAAAACAAGGGGTCACTCATGTATTTTAACGGATTCAATTTACTTTATGTTTTTTACGCAATAATTGAGCAGGTCCTTTTGAAAATAAAAAAAAGACACATTAAGGTGCCTTTCTCCGACTGGATAACCGCATTTCGAAACTGGTGGATAACTTGCAAATAGTATGTATGCTTCTATTTATTTACAGATACCTAAGATTTATACATTCTTCATATAAGTCAGTACTTTTGATTACTAAACGTTCAATCATCATAATGTTTAGTTTATTGTTACCAACCACTCGCTCTAACATCCGCCTTCAACCACTTCACCCAATCCGAATCTTCTATTTTAAGCAAACTGAGCGAAACACCTTTCATATCTAAAGAAGTGAGAAGGGTACCAACCTTTACGAACTTCACATGTAAGCCTTCCAGCTCACATAAACGGCGAATATCGTTTGCGAAAATGTATTGTTCCATTAATGGTGTCGCACCGAGTCCGTTAATGAGGATGGCGAAGTTGTCACCTTTTCTCCAGCGATAAATGCTTTTTAGTTTGTTCATAAGTTCGATCGCTAATATTTCAGAAGAGGATAGTGCTTCTTTGCGGTAACCTTTTTCGCCATGGATACCAACGCCGTAAAAGACTTCATCGTCGTTTAATGTGAAGGAAGCTTTTCCTTGTACTGGATCATTTGCAGGTGAAAGGGCGACTCCTAATGTGTGTAAGTTTTGGATGACAGAATGGCCGAGTGTTGTTAGTTCTTCTAAAGAATGGCCTTCAAGAGCGGCCGCGCCTACTATTTTTTGAATGAAAACAGTACCAGCGACGCCGCGTCTTCTTTTATTAAACGAAGCATCATCTTCAATTGAAACGTCGTCATTTACGATGATGTGGTCAATTTGTCTTCCTTCTTCTTTGGCGATTTGCTCTGCAGCTAGAAAGTTTTCTACGTCATCTTTAAAGTTTTTAATGATGAATAAAATACTTTTATCTTTTGGCATTAAGCGAGTTGCCGCCACAATTTGTTCCACTGTAGGCGGAGTGAAGATACTGCCGTTTACTGCCGCCGTAAGCATTCCGTTTCCTACATAGCCAATATCAGCTGGTTCGTGTCCGCTACCACCGCCGCTTATAATGACAACGTTTTGTTCCATTTCTGCGATATCTTTTACATAAATGATGTTATTTGTTTCGTCGTAATTTACTTTGTCGTTATGTTCAAAATAAAAGCCATGCATCATATCTTGAACAATATTTTCTACATCATTCATAATCTTTTTCATTGCTTTTGCCACCCTTTAATTACTTTGCTGATTGCTCCAGTAATAGTAGTAATTGATTGTTTATCATATTTTTCATGAGAGAAGACATAATGGACGGATCTACTTCGCATTTGCTTTCAATCCAATCTTTTATCGTTCCAACGAAGCCGTGACTATAAAAGGAGGCAATCGTATTTTTTGTCTCATCAGAAAGGCTGAATCCACAGCTCACAGATAGTTCATCAATAATTTTCATATATAAGTTTTTCGTATGCTCAAATAAATAGTGATTAAACGAGTTTTGTTCAATGACTTTAAAAGCATTTCGGTAAAATTTTTGATTTTCGTAAAAGTAATCAAATAATAAATCAAAAATATTTTCCCATGTTTCATAGTCGAGAAAGTCGATAATGTTTTCTTTCGTTTCTTCTCTATAAATCCAGCTTAATAGTTCAAATTTATCTTTAAAATGATAATAAAAAGTTTGCCTACGCATTTGACAGTGTAACATGATATCGCTCACTGATATTTTATGAAACGACTCTGTTTCCATTAAATACTTCAATGAATTCGCGATTATCTTTTTAGAAATTATAGAAGAGGTCATCTGAATCATCCCTAGAATGTTAGTAATATGAAAATCCTACCTACAAATGAGAGCGGTGTCTTTAGACAGATTGTCCATTTTGTCCGTTTACTATAAAACGCTTTCATTTTAACATGAGTAGTAAGAAGAAGATTTCAAATATATCACAATATATTAAAGGAATTGAGGGAGAAGCACAATGAAAAAGATTATAAATAAACCAGAAACATTAGTAATGGAAATGTGCAACGGAATGGTTATGGCTCATCCAGAGCTGGAGCTTTTGAAAAAATATAAAGTCATTAAGAAGAAAGAAATGAATGAAAATAAAGTAACGTTAATTAGTGGCGGCGGTAGTGGTCACGAGCCAGCACATGCAGGTCTAGTCGGAAAAGGAATGTTAGATGCGGCAGTATGCGGAGATGTGTTTGCTTCGCCTTCACAAATTCAGGTATACCAAGCGATTAAAGAGACAGCTAGTAAAAAAGGTACGTTGTTAATTATTAAAAATTATAGCGGCGATATTATGAATTTCAAAAACGGTGCGCATTTAGCGACGGAAGATGGAATTGAAGTTGACTACGTAAAAGTGGACGATGATATTGCGGTAGAGGATAGTCTATATACAGTAGGACGCCGCGGCGTTGCGGGCGTTATTCTCGTTCATAAAATTGCCGGCGCAGCAGCGGAAGCAGGAATGGATTTAGGAGCGGTGAAAGCTGTAGCGGAAAAAGCAGCGGCTAACGTGCGTACAATCGGTTTAGCATTAACTTCTTGTACAGTTCCAGCGAGCGGATCACCTACTTTTACACTTGCGGAAGATGAAATGGAATACGGCGTAGGTATTCACGGTGAACCAGGTATTAAACGTGAAAAAACGATGTCAGCAGATGAATTAGCTAACCGTATGACAAATGATTTAATAAAAGATTTAGGAGTAAAAGATGGTGAGGAAATCGCGCTTCTAGTAAATGGTTTTGGCGGAACACCACTGCAAGAACTATATCTATTTAATAATGCAGTTACGAGAGAATTAGCTGCTAGAAATATTAAGATTAATAGAGTATTCGTCGGTAACTATATGACGAGTATTGATATGGCAGGTATGTCTTTAACAGTGATGAAGTTAGATGACGAGTTAAAAACGTTGTTATCGAAAGAGTGTAATACACCAGCGTTTAAAGTAGATGGACCAGTTGAAAGTGTAGAGTACGTGAATGTGCTTGAAGATGTAGAAGAGAAGGAAGTTTCCTTTGAAATAGAAACAGCGGAAGAGCACGCTGTTATTAAAGATAATGTCATTACATTAAATAACATGATTTATCTCGTTGATAAAATGAGTGACATTATTATTAAAAATGAAGTACCGTTCTGTGAGTTAGATACACATGCAGGTGACGGAGACTTCGGAATGAGTGTTGCAAAAGGATTTAAGCAATTAAAGCGTGAGTGGCATTCTATTGTAGATCAAGAGAATGTAACGATCGGATCATTCCTTGACGGTTGTTCAATGATTATTATGGAACATTGCGGCGGCGCTTCTGGTCCAATTTGGGGCGGTGCATTCCGCGCAGCTAGTAAAGCAGCAGGCGAAAAACGTGAGTTAACAGCCAAAGAGTTCGCTGAAATATTGCAAGCGGCACTTCAAGGCATACAATCTATCGGTGAAAGATCGTTCGGTAGAGGAGCGGTAGTTGGTGATAAAACACTTGTTGATGCACTTGCTCCATGTGTAGATTCTTGGTTAGCTAGCGCTTCAAACGAAGTAGACGTGAAAACTGCCTTTGAAAAAGGAGCAGAAGCAGCGGTTAAAGGAGCAGAGTATACGAAAGAAATCGTAGCTCGTATGGGCCGCGCTGGTACAGTTGGTGAAAGAAGCTTAGGCTATCCAGATGCAGGTGCACATGCGCTTGGGGTTATCTTTACGGAGATTGCGGGTAGTTTGAAATAGGAATTAGAAGATCCCCTCTACCTTGTGGTGGAGGGTTTTTTTTATAGTTGAATGATATTATATAACTTCTCTAGGTACTCTTTCTATAAAGATATGAATTTTAAAAGAAGCAACGTGAGTTCACATAAGCATGGAATTCAGGTTGTTTAATTGTATTTTAGGAAGAACTAATCTTTAGTTACTTCTTCAGCTGATAACCAGTCTTTTTGTCGCACTGTTCAAATCACGATCCGTCTAAACATCTGAACTAAACAATTCTGTAACTGACAAGGGTTTTCTTGTTTTTTGTTCATATGATTGTTATACATAACTAGTTTAATACTTAAACATCTAAGCAGTCCGCTTTTTCTATATTTAGTTACGTTAAGTTCGTGGCATTTAGCACCCACATCCAAAATACTAGGGGAATTCTTTATACAACTGCCTATACATTTGTTTATTTTAATAAGATATACAGAAAGTATTGTATTTTGATAGGAGATGATTTTATGTCAAGTTATAGGTCAAGTAGCAGTTCAAGCGACAGCTCAAAATGTCATCATAAAAAGTATACGATTACTACGTGACCGTTTCTCGTTCCTCTTAATGCTGCCGTTGGACAACCGAATAATCGACTTGTAATTATTATCAAGAATGCTACAAACAAACCACTAGAGGCTGATGTTGTGATTGAATATTGTAATGCACTTGGACTCTCAACGGAGGGTATCACACTCCCGTTTATAATCACTGAGGTTGAACACCCATTCCTTGAAGGTCTTGGTCTAACTGTTATACCTCAAATGAGTTGTACTCGGTTAGAATTTGATATTAGTTCTGTTGTAAATGGAATCCTTCATGTTAAATCTGCAGGCGATTATGTAGTAGGGGAACGCCCGTTACGTGGAATTGGTGGATCTGGTTTTTCTAATCCTATGAATCCTGGCCTTTTTGTTGCAGATCCCTCCATGGTATTTCATTATGGTGATTTTGTAGTTTAAAAAAGGAAAATGAGAAATAAAAATATAGATTTAGAACGATAAAAGGAAACGAGAAAGACATTTTCTTTTAAGAAAATGTCTTTCTTAATTAATAAAACAACTTTGGATCTGTATCTTTATTTTGAACTGCGTTTTCACTAATTTCAGTACTTGTAGTACAACTTGTCGAAAATAAAATTGGTATAACACATATAGTATCATTCATTACATCACGAAAAACTTTTGCAGCGACTTCTGTGAAAGTTTGACATAGGTTGGAAATATCATCATTAAAAAACTGAATTACTTTTGCAGAAAAAACTGGAAAAATAACATTTTCTCCACCTGGTAAACGTGGTTGTACAACAACTCGCTCAAAATACAAGTTGTTTTCTAACGCTACTTGAAACAAATGTGCAATTTCAAAAGCGTCTAAAGGACAAGGAATTGGATTTACAATTCCACCTCCACTAACACTAACAACAATAGTTACATTTACATTACCAAATTGTACTGTAGGTTTAAGAAGTGTAGCTAACGCAATCGCTTTTTCAACATCCGCAGTTTGTACTAAAATAATAAAATTTCCATCAGTCGGTATTAGCGGACCTACTGTTACAGTTGGATCAGCTCCTATTGAATTTCTGAGTTCATTAAAATATGTGATCCATGGCGGCGAAAGTTGAGGTTGTACATGCTCGTCCATTCTTTTTCCACCCCCTTATGAAATTCTTAATACTATAATATGAAAAAAAACGAATAAAGTATTAGACATATTTATTATTTTTTATAATGGGGTACCGCCACATCGCTATCAACCTAAGAAAAGCAATCACCCCATGCCCATCAAGCTAATGTTTTTAATTCCTCCTATAACAAAAACTATCACCTCTCAGAAATAAAAGAGGAGCAGAGTATACGAAAGAAATCGTAGCTCGTATGGGCCGCGCTGGTACAGTTGGTGAAAGAAGCTTAGGCTATCCAGATGCAGGTGCGCATGCGCTTGGGGTTATCTTTACGGAGATTTCGGGTAGTTTGAAATAGGAATTAGAAAGTCCCTCTGCCTTAAGGCGGAGGGACTTTTATATATTCTTCATTTGTATCTATATCAAATTTTTCATTGCTTTTTGCTTATTTGAGACTTAGTTTTTTTGTGATTGCAGCTTATCAATTTTCCAGTGTGCTCCTAGAGGATCTAAAGAGCTTTCAATATAAAACATATATTCATCTGCGGTACTTGTTACTTCAAAAGCTATTTTTAATTCTACCGTTTCATTTGGTTTAACTTGTATATCAGAAAGGTTTTGATCAAGCACCTTTCCTTCATATGCCTTTCCGTCTTTTTCATCTTTTAAGTTATATTTTAATTCTGATAGTCCAATCGTTTGACCTCGTACATTTTTTACAGAGACATTAACAACGACGGAATCGTTGTTAGCATTTAAATATGCACTTTGAACGGTGGCCAAGTAATAGCCTCCCTTAACACTCTCACCAACTAATAAAATACCTTGTTCCAAGCGGCTCATATCTTCTTTTTCTTCAAAATTTATTAATTCTTCATTTTCATTTTTTGCGGTTGGTTCTTCTATTGGACCATTTTCAACGGCACTATCTTTTTTATCTTGTGTGCAAGCAGCCGTAACACTGACTAATACTAGAATTAAAGTAAGTAATATGAATGATTTTCTCATAAAATTGATCTGTCTCCTTAAGTTTCTCAATTTTGTGCAACTATACATATTATAAAGCGATTCTATTAAGATTAACATAATGTCTCATTATTGGCTCAAAATAGGAAATCTTTTAGACACCTTATTCTTTTTCCTTTTAATATACATTCGATTGGTTCTCACGATATTTTTTAATCTTTTAAATCATTGTCTTAGTAATACCAAGGGTTATTATAGATATATTAATCATATAATTTGTCCATATCAAAATGAACGTTTCTTGCATCTAATATATTGTAAATATATTTTATTTTGAAAGGATGTGATTATATGGCTCATAAATCTACTGGAGTGTTTCGAGTTCCAGTTTCTGAAAATGGGATTATTCCAACTGCTCTCAACATTATGTTAAACAATGATTCACGCTGCCATACTAGTAATGTAACGGTAACTGTTAAGAGAAGTCGAAACACTTTTTTCCCAACTCAAAATGAATTAGTTGAAATCTCTCGTACGTTTGTTTCTTTAGAACCAAACAGAACAACTAAGATTGTGTTGTTTACGCCAGAATTCGAAATAGAAGATTTTCTTGATGTCATCGTTAGTGGAAATAAAGATGATGTTAAGGATGTTCTTGTATATTCTTTCTTAGCAGATTCAGCAGGTCACAATCTGCCATCTACTGTTTTCAGAAATGCAGAATACACTTTTGCTTGCTGACACCGTGATGATGTATTCTTTACTGTCATATATCTGAAGGGAAATGTTAAATAGGAGTTGATTTAACTTTTATTTGGGTTCTCCAAAGAAGTCTGCTTTAGCTAAATAAACAAGGAACCAACTAATAGGTTCCTTGTTTATTTGTATTTAACATGAAATTTAGTGTTTATTATTCCGGAAACAACTTTACAGAGGAACGGATTTTTCCTAGTGAAGCAGCACCTATAGATGAAAGTACCCAATATTCCAATTCTAAAGGTAGGCGAAATGCTTGAATGCTACCATCATTGTTTTTTTATTAATATGATTGGTGTATTTACTCTAGTTGTAGTGAAATCGTCCGTTGTTATCATTCCTACTGTATCATTAATAAACATCTGCATAATATGTAATTAGTACTATTTTATTCTTTAAATAGTTCCGGCTTCTCCACTCTAAATGATTGCACCTCACCGCACTCTAAACAAAATGTGGTTAATAGTTTGGAACGCTTCCCTCCTGAAAAGAATCTACTAGATTCATCCTCACAAACATATGCATGATAAGCAGATCCAACTCTGCCTTCTTTAAATGTAGTAGAACCACAATTCTCGCATCGTTTATTTTTCATGCTATTAACACCTCATTTGATTGGTATTTATTTTGCTGTGTTTTTAAGATAGAAGTAAAGTAACTTAGTTATAAATGATGTTTTCGACATGATACAACATACCCCTTTATATATCCGCAAGTAAAACAACACCCTATAAATCTCTATAATAATATGATGTTTCATATATCATTTAATGTTTATCGGAAAAATAAGTATTAAAGTATTGAGTTTTATTATTCTGATGATTATAATAAATGAAAAACAAACAATTCTTATGTTGAGAAGTGGAGGGACGGGCCCTATGAAACTTCGGCAACCTCGTTTTAGACGAAAGGTGCCAAATCCTGCAGGTGAAAAAAACACCTGAAAGATAAGAGCGGTTCACTTAGTCAAGAAGGCTACTCTTATTTCGATAAGAGTAGCTTTTTTTATGGCTAAAAGATAAAGGGGGAATATGTAGTGGAGTATGGTTTTTGGTTACCGATTTTTGGGGGATGGCTTCGAAATGTAGATGATGAATCTATGCCACCTACGTTTGAGTATGCAAAACAAACAGCGCAAGCGGCAGAACAATTAGGTTTTTCAACAACACTTATTGCGGAATTAAACTTAAATGATATAAAAGGTGTTTCAGCACCAAGTTTGGAAGCATGGACAACTGCGGCAGCACTTGCTGCGGTAACGGATAGATTAGAGATTATGACAGCTGTAAGACCTGGTTTTCACAATCCAGCAGTTACAGCGAAAATGGCAGCAAATATAGATCAATTAAGTAATGGTCGTTTTACATTGAATGTAGTTTCAGCATGGTGGGAAGAAGAAGCGAGGCAGTACGGCGGGGTATTTACCGCACATGATGAACGGTATGATCGCACAGAGGAATTTGTAACAGTTTTAAAAGAGCTTTGGAAAGAAGAAGAGTTTTCTTATAAAGGGAACTTTTATGAGCTTCATAATACACATTTAAGTCCAAAACCTGTGCAGAAACAAGGCATTAAGATCTATGCAGGTGGTGAGAGTGAGCGAGGAAAAGAAGTAATTGTAAATCACGCGGATGCATATGTAATGCATGGCGGAACAGTGGAAGAAGTATTTGTGAAAATAGAAGATATGAAGAATCGTAGAAAAAAAGTCACAGAGGAGCCATTGCATTCATTCGGGCTCGCGGCTTACGTCATTTGTCGTGATACAGAAGAAGAGGCATTAGAAGAATGGAGACGCATAACGGATGTGAAAGACGATGCTTTAGGTTACGCGGGTTACCAAGACTTTATTAGTAAATCGCATTTGGAACAGCAAGTGAAGCTCAATGATTATTCCGTATCTAATCGCGGGTTACGTCCTAATTTAATCGGAACACCAGAACAAATTGCAGAAAGGATACTTGCTTTTGAAAAAGTGGGTGTTACGTTATTACTTTTACAATTTTCGCCACAGCTTGAAGAGATGAAACGATTTTCTGAAAAAGTGATGCCATTAGTTGAAGCAAAAAGAAAGGAATTGATTACAAATGAGTAAAATTTACATATTACATGAAAATAAGGAATGGACGGATCATTTGGTGAAAAGGCTGGAAGAGCTGGAGTTATCGTATGAGGAATGGCTTTTAAATGAGGGAACACTTTCATTAGAACAAGAACCTCCCCAAGGTGTTTTTTATAGCCGCATGAGTGCTTCTTCACATACGAGAGGGCATCGATATGCACCTGAGTTGACTGAAGGAGTTCTTGCTTGGTTAGAGGGATACGGGCGAACAGTATTTAATGGATCTCGAGCATTGCATCTTGAAGTAAGTAAATTGAATCAATATGTAGCATTAAGAAAATTTGGGATACAAGTGCCGAAAACAATTGGTGCTGTTGGCCGTGATCATATAGTAAAAGCAGCAAGGGAGTTAGGGGAGGTACCGTTTATTACAAAGCATAACCGTGCAGGTAAAGGCCTTGGTGTTCAACTTTTTCATTCCATTGATGCTTTAGAGCAATATTTGGATGGTCCGACGTTTGAAGAACCTATTGATGGAATTACTTTAATCCAGCAGTATATTGAAGCGCCAGAACCATATATTACACGTTGTGAGTTTGTAGGCGGTCAGTTTGTATATGCAGTTAAAGTAGATACATCAGAAGGATTTGAGCTTTGCCCGGCAGATGCATGCTCGATTCAAGATGCTTTTTGCCCAGTAGGAGAAGAGAGTAAGAAAGAGTCGTCAACAAAATTTGAAATTATATCGGACTTCCAAGAGCCAATTATTGAACAGTACAAAGAGTTTTTGAAAGAAAATAAAATTACCGTTGCTGGTATTGAATTTATTCGTAGTGCGGATGGAACAATTTATACGTATGATATTAATACAAATACAAACTATAATTCTGACGCAGAGTCTGTAGCGAATCAATTTGGTATGCTTGAGCTTGCTAAATTCCTTGGAATAGAATTAGAGAAACAAGTAGAGTCAGTTAAATAATGTTGATTAAAAAATAAGGTTCTGGTGCAAATATAAGAAAAAAGAAGAGATAGCACATTTTATCGGTGAAAGATCGTTCGTTAGAGGAGCTGTAGTTGGTGGGAAAAGTTTAGAATACCCTGATGCAGGTTGGGGTTATCTTTACGGAGATTTCGGGTAGTTTGAGATAGAAATTAGAAGAACCGCTCTACCTTAAGGTGGAGCGGTTTTTAAATTTAGTGAAATGGTATATTAATGTGGCTTAGAAGCAAATGATTTCAGTGCGGAGTTCAAGGTTAAATGAGCTGAAGTTAATAAATAGTCTGCTATATGATGTTTAAGAAAGGGCGCTCCATTGAGGGAGTGCCCTTTTCGTAATTCATGATATAGAATCTCTTTATATTACCAGGAGTCACCGTGGCTGGATTGCATGTACATAATTGTACTAGATTTAGTCGAATTAACCTGTTCTTTAGAATCTGATTGTGAAGGGAATGCTAACCCTATAGATAAAGCAGCTGAAAGTGCTAAGCCTAAAATCGTTCCAAAAAGTTTTTTCATTATTTTAACGCTCCTTTTTCGAAAGTTTTTTCTTTAGCTTGATGACTAATATAAAAGTATTTACTAGCTTTTACAGTGTCGTTTTCTTCGTAAAACTTGATTGCTAATTTTTCAGTGTATTCTTGTGTGTAATTAAATAGTTGTTGCTTATCAAAAAATGAGATAGCTTCCCAAGATAATTCTTCGAGAATAGCAGCTGGAACACCTTTATTCATACAATCTAAAATTTTGAAATGATATAGGTATTCTTTATTGTCTAATTGCTCACAAATCGCCAACCCTCGTTCGATCAACTCGGCCGATTGATTAACTTCACCGAGTTTGAAATGTTCTCTAGCTTGAAGGAAAAGGGCTTTAAAATGCTCCGGAGTTTTAGTTGTTACTTCTGATAAGTGTCGAATTGCTAAAGTGGATAAGTTTTGGTTACTATATAAAAAACCTAAATTATTGCGGACTCTTAATATTAGGGAATCCTCATTATTTTTACGTAAAATATCTATTGCAGAATTAAATTTTTCTTCTGCTACAGGGAATTGTTTTACATCAATACATGCTAAACCGTATAAGTTCTCACAAGCGGCAACATTATTTTCATAACCATTATGTTTGGAGAAAATCTCTTTAGCTTTAGTCACATGTTGAATTGCTAATAGAGGTTGATAGGTATGAAGATAGAAGTTAGCAAAACGATAGCTAAACTCGCCTATTTCAAGATCGTCATGAACATGTTGTAATAGCGTTTCGGCTTTTTCGTAGTATTCCCAGGCTTCATTGTTGTTTGAAATTAGTGTGGCGTGAATCCCTTTGAAAAAGTGATAATAATAAGACAACGATTCATTTTTTGGTATATTCAGTGAATCAATTGTCTGGAAGCTTGTTGGTGTAATGCTTAAATGATCAAGCAGAACTTTAAAGCGAAAAGTAAGAAGTGAGTAATGGAATAGTAAATTTGAATCTTCATTAATGCTATTTATGTATTTATCAATTTCGTCTTTTAAGTGTGTTGCTTCTTTTAGGTGCTGGGCACGTATCTCTTGATACCAATTATTTAAAAGTTGTGTGATCATATCTTTTGTTTTTAGGTGACTTACCATAATTCTCCCCGCTTTCTACTATATTTATTTGTATATTGGTATGTATATACTAGCAAGAAATTAAGTATGATAGAGTGATATATTGAAAGAAAAAAACTTTTTCAATAATTTTCTGATAATTCAAAAGGTAATTAGAATATAAATAGAAAAAGAATTCAATCGGATTCCTTAGGTGGTGATCATTTACTTATTGCAAAAAATAAGTGAATCGAGCGAATATGACTATTGTACTTGAAATAAATAACAGCCTTTTTGTAAAGTGAATCTACATAAACTGATTCGAAATTTTATAAGAATCCATATGGAAAGTATTCATTCAAATAACAAACAGTCCAAGTTGCAATGAGAAACTTGGACTGTTTGTTATTTCCTTTTCTAGCGCTACTCCATCGCATCAAAACAAAAGAACGAGTGATCCCACTTTATGGTTATGTACAAAACATAAACTAGTAGAAGTTTTGTATTTTTTTTATCCTACGTATCCCACCCTGCACAAAAAATATTTCTCAACATTTTATTTGTTGAAAAAGATTGAATATTCTCTATAAAGAGAATATTATGTTTCTATCGGCAAAAAAAACGATAATTCGCAGACACTGGGGAGGAAATGCATTGAAAAAGAATAAGAAGTTAAAACCATTATCAGTTTTAGCAACAGCGGCAGTACTAAGTAGTAGTTTTGCTTTTGGAAGTCATGCGGCGTATGCTGATTCGCCATCATCTCTACCAATAGATGAGCATTTAATACCGGAGGAGCGTTTGGCAGAAGCGCTAAAACAACGGGGCGTAATTGATCAATCTGCATCACAAGCTGAGACGTCAAAGGCTGTCGAGAAATATGTTGAGAAAAAGAAAGGGGAAAACCCTGGTAAAGAAATCTTGACAGGAGATAGTCTTACGCAAGAAGCTTCTGATTTTATGAAAAAAGTAAAAGATGCAAAAATGAAGGAAAATGAACAGGCGCAGCAGCCAACAGCAGGGCCAGTAGCTGGACAAGGTGCAGGATTGAATTCTAGTAAATTAAATGGAAAAGTACCTACTGCACCAGCGAAGCAAGAAGAGTACAACGGTGCTGTTCGAAAAGATAAAGTACTTGTTTTACTTGTAGAATTTAGCGATTTTAAGCATAACAATATTGATCAAGAGCCAGGATACATGTATTCTAAGGATTTCAATCGTGAACATTATCAAAAAATGTTATTTGGTAATGAACCATTTACGTTATTTGATGGATCGAAGATTAATACATTTAAACAATATTATGAAGAACAATCTGGCGGCAGCTACACAGTTGATGGAACTGTAACGGAATGGCTTACTGTTCCAGGGAAAGCTTCGGATTATGGTGCGGATGCGGGTACTGGCCATGATAACAAAGGTCCTTTAGGGCCGCGTGATCTTGTGAAAGAAGCATTAAAAGCAGCGGTAGCAAAAGGAATTAACTTAGCTGATTATGACCAATTTGATCAATACGATCAAAATGGTGATGGAAATAAAAACGAGCCAGATGGCATTATTGATCATTTAATGGTTGTACATGCTGGCGTTGGTCAAGAAGCTGGCGGGGGTAAATTGAAAGATGATGCGATTTGGTCTCATCGTTCAAAACTTGGATCAAAACCATATGCGATTGATGGCACAAAATCTTCTGTTTCGAATTGGGGCGGAAAGATGGCTGCATACGATTATACAATCGAGCCTGAAGATGGAGCAGTTGGTGTGTTTGCGCATGAGTATGGTCATGATTTAGGATTACCAGATGAATACGATACGAAGTACTCAGGACAAGGTGAACCTGTTGAGTCATGGTCTATTATGAGTGGCGGCAGCTGGGCTGGAAAAATTGCAGGAACAGAGCCAACAAGTTTCTCACCACAAAATAAAGAGTTTTTCCAAAAGAATATGAATGGCAACTGGGCGAATATCGTTGAGGTAGATTATGATAAACTTCGCACAGGAGTCGGTGTTGCAACATATTTAGATCAAAGTGTTACAAAATCAAAACGACCAGGAATCGTTCGTGTTAACTTGCCAGACAAAGATATTAAAAATATCGAGTCAGCATTTGGTAAGAAGTTTTATTACAGCACAAAAGGAAATGATATTCATACAACACTTGAGACACCAGTATTTGACTTAACAAATGCCAAGGATGCTAAGTTTGATTATAAGGCATTCTACGAACTGGAAGCGAAGTATGATTTCCTTGACGTATATGCGATTGCAGAAGATGGAACGAAGACACGCATTGATAGAATGGGCGAAAAAGATGTAAAAGGCGGCGCGGATACAACTGATGGTAAGTGGGTTGATAAATCATACGATTTAAGCCAATTCAAAGGGAAAAAAGTAAAACTGCAATTTGAGTATTTAACAGATATTGCAGTAGCTTATAAAGGATTTGCATTAGATAATGCAGCATTAACTGTAGATGGAAAAGTTGTTTTCTCAGATGATGCAGAAGGCCAGCCAGCAATGACATTAAAAGGATTTACTGTATCTAACGGATTGGAACAGAAAAAACATAACTACTATGTAGAGTGGAGAAATTACGCTGGTTCTGACACGGCGTTGCAACATGCGCGTGGCCCAGTGTTTAATACAGGAATGGTTGTATGGTATGCGGATCAAAGCTTTACAGATAACTGGGTAGGCGTTCATCCAGGTGAAGGATTCTTAGGAGTAGTAGATTCTCATCCAGAGGCAATTGTAGGTACATTAAACGGACAACCGACTGTGAAGAGCAGTACGCGTTATCAAATTGCCGATGCGGCATTCTCATTTGATCAAACGCCAGCATGGAGAGTAGATTCGCCAACTCGCGGTATCTTTGACTATAAAGGATTACCAGGCGTTGCAAAATTTGATGATTCTAAGCAGTACATCAACAGCGCTATTCCAGATGCAGGACGTAAGTTGCCGAAACTAGGATTGAAGTTTGAAGTAGTAGGTCAAGCTGAAGACAAGTCTGCAGGTGCAGTTTGGATTCATCGATAGAATAAGGTGAAACTATGAGAGCTGTCCATAAGTTGGTGAAACTGACTTATGGACAGCTCTTTTCTTATTCTAGAAACGTGGCAGTTTAGTTTAGGAACCAGTTCATTGGAAAGGAAGATATAAAATTTATTTTCAATAAAAACGAGAAATGATATCTCTAGAAAATTTCCTTTTCCTTCCACATGTGAGGTATAAAACAAAGGGAGAAAGTCAGTAGCGGTCCTGTTATATTCTGCATAGCAGCGATTTATATGTCGAGAAATCAAAATAGATTTATGTAGCATGTCGCTTTAGTTTTAAAAGTAGAAATAAATCAGTAAATTACAATGTAGCATGATTCAAATTAATTGAAATGCATGAGCAAAAATACATTCTCATACGAAATTTTTATTAAATTACAAAATACTTATCAGATTTGATTGTAAGAAATGATAAGTATAATTGATTTTTTATGATGTACAGAAAAAATTAATTATCACATCCCTTTATTTTCACACTAGAACCTAAAAAGAGTTGTGCCTATTAATTATATGAAGAGAGGCATGTAGTGTGTTACTAGGCAAAAATACTTGATACACCAATGTTACCTTCACTCACCCTCCTCATTATTATAAGCTAATAGTGGTTCGTACATCATTATAGCGTGATTCTCCGTTACATATTGGTCTTCTATAAACTGTTTCTGTTGAGTATATACTTTACGTTGAATAACATTATGTCGTATATAACCACCCCAGTATACAGATTGGATTGAGTGTTCTTTTTCATATACTTCATATTGATAAAGCTGCGGATGGGCAATTCTCCACTCACCGACTAAATGCTTATCTGTAATATAAAGGTGAAGTTGATACGATTGGTCCGTTTCATTTTTGATTTGTAAATCCAAATAATTATAAGAACAAGTCGCTCCACTTCCAAATGGTTGGGTCCGCTTGGAATCAGGAAAGACATCAAAACTATGACGATATCGCTCTGTTACTGTCAATGGTGTATGTAAGGTCATCCAATATATTAAATTTGAAAGCTGACAAAGCCCTCCTCCAATGCCTGCTTGAAAAGATCCATAGTGTAGTATCATGCCCTCTACATACCCTTTTCTCCTCGTAGGCTTACCTATTAAACGCCAGTAAGAGAATGTTTCTCCCGGTCTAATGACGATACCATTTAGTTGTTTAATAGCAATCTTCAAATTAACAACTTTATTCTGTTGATACCACATATCTACATCTTTGAGCTTACGAAGTAGTATCGTTCGGTGCTGAATCGCTGTATAGGGTAACTTTTCTTGTTGAAACGTTTTTGCATATGTTTTTCCATCTGCTAACCACTGAATGTACCTCTTTGTAGAGTAATACCATGTCCCTAGTAGAATGCGATACTTAGACCGCTGTTTAGGACGTAAGTTCACTAAATTCATTTTATTTCCTCTCTCCATCGTTTTCATATGTTACCATTTCCGTAATTACGATCCCAATCAATTGTCGTATTAATGCCTTTGAATTTACCCAAGTTTTCCCGTACAGAACTGTAATATTAATTGTCGCATTCTCTCGTTTTTTAACTACATTCTTATATGTATATCCATCAATAAAATGTACTTTTCTTAGCTGCATAGTAATTAACATAAATAGATAAAAGACGCAAAAAAAAAGTATAATTAATCGAATGGATACCTTGTTTTTTCCATTTTTCGAATTGCTTATAGTCATGTGAAACTCTGCCTCAATATGATAAATTCAAATAAACACATTATAAATATAAAGGATAACCTTAAACAAAGAATAATGAAAATTAAAGGAATTCTAAATAATTAATATATTTTTACTAAATATTGATTGATAATAAGTTGTTTTTTGAGACTTTACTAGGTTCTGTTGCAAAGTTTCTTAGCAAATAAAAAGTTAAGTTAATTACAATGAATCATGTTAAAAGGTATGTTCTCAGGATTATATTGTGATTTTAATGGAGATAGCATTGTTTTTTAGGCTACATTTTAGCGAAATAAAAGCTCAAAAAGCGATATGTATATTTACAATGTTACATTAGTGTTTTTCTTTTTATTTATCCCGCATTAACGGGCAGTAAAACTCCCACCTTAAAATGCGGCTGGAGCAAAGAAGTTAGGTGGGAGATCAACTGCCCGTAAACGCCCGATTGGTTCAACTAATAATCAGTGGGGGATGAACAAAACCCCCACTGATTAAAGTTTCACTTTATATATTCGCAAGTAAAATAGCATAATATCAGTATGAATCCCTATAGTGATATGAATTTTTGCATATTTTGAAATTCAGTATATCCTCCGAAAAGTTTTGATTGTATAATGTGTTTTGTCATATTATTTTAGATTTTTCAACAAAAAACAACAAAAAATAGAAGACGTATTGGGAGAAGGCATTATGTACACAAAACTATTAAAATCAATTACATCATTATCACTTATTGGTGGTGCGTTATTATATACAAATGGCAGTGATGTGAAAGCTGCGGAAGCGGGCGTTTTTTCTGATGTACCAACATCGCACTGGTCATATCCTGCGATTAAAGACTTAGCGAGTAAAAATATTATTTCAGGTTATGGAAATGGGATGTTTGGTTTTGGTGATGTTGCGACGAGGGAGCAAGTTGCAGCTTTAATTTATCGTGTGTTAGTACCGAATAAGCAAGGCGGTACGTTTAGTAATGATGGTGCTCGTTATGTATTACAAGATGGGTCTACTTTAAATAATCCGTATGGAGATATTCGCTCAGGTTCTACAATGTTTCCGGAAGAGGTTTTAACGTTAACGAAATTGGGGATTTTTAAAGGTGATGGAAATGGCGGTTTTAGACCGAAAGATTCTGTTAGCCGCGCAGAAATGGCGCAAATTATTAAAAATGCGTTCCAAGTTTCAGCTAAACAAAAACATACATTTAATGATGTTCCAAATGGATTTTGGGCAGAAAATGCGATTAGTGCGGTGCAGTCAAACGGGATTGCATCTGGTACAGGAGACGGGAAATTTGAACCAGCTAAAACGGTAACGCGTGAACAGTATGCACAGTTTTTATATAATGCATTGAAATATAAAAAGCCTGAGGTTGCGGTGCAAGATACAGGAGATGCGGCATTATTAGCAGCATTTAAAGATGAAGTGCAAAAGCGTATTAATGCGTACGAAACGAATATTACACTTCCATATAAAACGAAAAATAGTAATCAGGAAGAAGTGATGAAGACACTTTTTAACGCCTATAAAGAAGTTGCAAGTAAAAATGAGTATACAAATTATAATAGATCGAATGTTTCATATGGAATTTCTGGATCATCTGGAAATTATACATTTACGTTAAAGATTACATATCGCGAAACGAAAGAACAAACAGAGTATGTGATGAAACAAGCGAAAGCGATTGTTTCTTCTATTATTCAAGTCGGGATGGATGATCATGAAAAAGTGAAGGCGATTCATGATTATGTTGTAAAACATGTTTCTTACGATACGTCTTATAAAGCGTATACAGCATATGAGGCACTCGCGAATCGTTCTGCCGTTTGCCAAGGTTACACACTATTAACCTATCAATTATTAAAAGAAGCTGGAATTGAGAATCATTTTGTAGTAGGAACTGGAGACGGTCAGCCTCATGCTTGGAATTTAGTTAAAATCGATAGCAAGTGGTACCATCTTGATACAACATTCGATGATCCAATACCTGATGAACAAGGCCGAGTAACGTATTCATATTTCAATTTATCAGATGAGCAAATTGCAAGAAATCATGAGTGGAACCGCGGGGAATATCCACAGGCTACAACAAATTATTATGATACACTTACAAATAAAATTGCAGCAGGCGGTTCTAAAGCACCTGCATACGGGCAAATATTAAAAGATACAAAACTAAATTATTTAGCAAGTGAGTATGTTGCGAATAACTATAACGAATTGAAAAATAAAATGCAGCAACGTTATAGCACAAATTCAGCAAAGATTGAAATCCTTTATAAACAATCAATGGATGGCGCACTGCAAGATGTGAAAAAAGCAATTGGAGAAATCGGTTTTCCAAAAGGGGCGAACCGTGTTTCTTATAAAGCGGAGCCGTATAATGCAAAAGAAGGATATTCTTTGGTGACGATTACGTTTATGTATTGATAATGAAAAAAGCATCTGTTTCAGGTGCTTTTTTTATTATTTCGGTTCGACATAATGTGACAAAGGAACATAACAGCATCTGGTATGATAACTTTGGAAATTTTACATTTTGGAGGATTAGTAATGAACAAAAAGAAGATCTTTGCTGCGTTAATAGGGATCGCAGTTTTAATTGTAATTATTAATGTAGTTGTTACGAAAGGGAAGACGGCATCAACTAGTGAAAGAATGTACACTGAGAAAGAATATAATAAATTAGTAGATGAGCATTTTGAAGAAACGCAAAAGTTAAAAGGTGATAAGAGTGCATTAGAAACTGAAAATAAATCTCTTGATGCACAAGTTAAGAAGTTAAAAGATGAATTAGCGAAAAAAGAGCAACAAGTAGCGCAGCAGCCAGTTCAACAAGAACAGCCGAAACAACAACCGCAACAACCAACACCAGCACCAACTCCACAGCCGGAAACGAAAGAAGAGCCTAAAACAGAACAGCCTACGGGTGCATTCGCAAATCCTGTAAAAAGTATAAATAAAACAGAGGCAATGAATAAAGTGAAAGAAAAGGCGAAGCAAGACTTCCAAGATGACTATATGACGCAAAACTTTGTTGCTGAAGAGCAATCGAAAGCATTTGACTTCTTAAATGGGATTGAAATTAAATCACAAGAAGAATTGAATGTTATGAAGAAAGCGCTCGGAGATTTCTCTAACGACTTTATGACAGTGAAATTTGTTTATGAAGAGCAAATGAAAGCGAAGAATAAGCAGGGATAAATAACAGAATGAATAAAAACGCTATCTTTTAGAAAGATAGCGTTTTTTGATTTGTTATGGATAATAAAAGATTTCCTGCATTTGACATATACAGTCTAGCTGTATAAAATAAAACTATATAGTTGAACTGTATAGTTTGACTATATACTTATCGTTACATTGGAGGTCTTTATGAATAGGGATAAAAATTTACCATTAACGGAAACAACGTATTACGTTCTTCTAGCTTTATTAGAGCCAGCGCATGGGTATTTAATTATGCAAAAGGTGGAGGAACTTAGTAATCATCAAGTGAAAATCGCGGCGGGTACATTGTATGGTGCGGTTGAAAATTTATTAAAGCAACAATTAATAGAATCGGTAAAAAGTGAAGATAAACGAAGAAAAGTGTATGTAATTACTGAACGCGGGAAAGAAGTATTACATTTAGACTTTATGAGGATGCAGCACATTGTTGGAGTTACAAAAAGCTTATTACATGTATAGTGAGGGGGGAAGCGAAGATGTGGAGATTGAAATTCTTTTTGGACTTTGAGAAAGAGGAGAAATGGTTAGAAGAGATGGCTTGGAAAGGCTATCAACTAAAAAGTAATACATTCGGTTATAAATTTAGAATCGCAGAACCTGAGGATGCGACAATTAAAATAGATTATAGAATATTTTATAGACGAAGTGATTTTATTAATTACTGTACGTTATTTGAAGATAGCGGCTGGAAGCATATAGCCGGTAAGTGGTGGGCAGGTACGCAATATTTTAAAAAGGTAAATGAGGAAAGCGAAGATGACATTTTTTCAGATCAAATGTCACGAGCAGGGAAGTATAAACGATTATCTAAGACATGTTTAGAATTAGCAATATGTTATTTACCGCTATTAATCCTATTTATGTTTAATAACATGGTTAATTTAGGAGCGTTTGTAAATCCGAAAGACCTATACTATACGCCAGGATTATGGGATATGCACGGCGCAGCATTTGTAGGATCATTATTATTTGAAACACCATTTGCATTAATGAGGGGCATTTCATGGTTGTTTATCCCAGCTGTGATTGGTATGTTTTTCTTTTTCTCATATAAAGCAAATCGCTTGTATGAAGAGAGAAAATACTAAGAGGACCTCCTTAAAGCTGATGCTTTGAGGGGGATTCTTTTGAATTGGTAAATGTATCTTCTTAAAATAGATTAATGAAAAGGATGCGGATTGGAAACAAATTATCAGGATGTTAAAGGCATTTAATTAAGTAGGAGTCTCGACACATTTCCTATAATGATTGATATGTTACGTCTTTCAAAAGAATCTACTTTATAGAGCATGTCTACAATTTATATTTTACTATTTGTATTTTCATGAATATGTATAATTACATAAAATTTAAGGGGAAAAGAGAGTATACTTTGGTATTGTGTAATAAAGATAGGGCCCGCCTACGGAAATAGGTGGGCTTTTTTAACGTATAAAGAAAAGACACTCATATAAGAGTGCCTTTTCCGATAGTTTTTTAGCAGAAGCAGCTAGCTCCAACTATGATTAATAAAATAAATAATACAACTAATAAAGCAAATCCTCCAGCGAAGCCGCCGCCGCCGCAACTACCACAACTACCACCAAATCCCATAATAGTTCCTCCTTTAGATAAGAGGAGAAAACAAGGGGTCACTCATGTATTTTAACGGGTTCACTTTACTTTATGTTTTTAAGCATGAATTGAGCAAGTCCTTTTGAAAATAAAGAAAAGACACCCTAAGGTGCCTTCCTCCGACTTGAACCACTTTACTTTTAATAATATGTATTGGACATTAAGTAAACACGTCCTATAAAACAGAATCATTTATTTTCACCAGATTGTTAGTGTACAAATACAAGAGAATCGAGATCGTTTGTTTGGCTAGATTAAAGCAACGCCACATCTATATGGTTGAGATGTGTTACGCCTTCTAATCGGAGAATCTGCTTTATAGAACGTGTCCACAAGTTATATTTTACTACATGTAATATTTATTTGGTGTAATTTTAACGAATATGTATAATTGCATTAAGTTTACGAGAAAAAGAGAGTATACTTTGGTATTGTGTAATAAAGATAAAGCCCACCTACGGAAATAGGTGGGCTTTTCTGATAGTTTTTTAGCAGAAGCAAGCAACTCCAACTATTTTTAACAGCGCTAAGAAAATTTCAATGGTCTTAGAGAATCTAATGAGACCACTTTCTCTGAATTAAAATGGTATTCTCCTAGTAAATTGATATGTTCCCAACCTAAAGGTGACATATGATGCAATAAGTTCTCATTAAAACTACCTATCCGTTTTTGATATTTAACTGCTTTTGTTAGATGTAAAGTATTCCAGATACTGATGGCATTGATAATTATGTTTAAGGCACTGGCCCTTTGCAATTGGTACTGTATGGTTCGTTCCCTAAGCTCACCTTGTTTTCCGAAGAACATAGCTCTTGCAAGTCCATTCATGGCTTCTCCTTTAATTCGAATGGTAGCAGCACCTTTTAATAGAATTGTCCCCTTGGTTTAACAAATGCTTTTTTGTAAATAATATGTTTGTTAAATAATTAATTAAGGGGGACTTGTATGCCACAGGATCGAAAAGCAGAAGTTCAAAACGATGCATACGAAGGAAAAGAGATCATGCCAGATAATCCACAATATCTACCGCGTCACGTGCAAATGGAGCTGCCTCACGAATTTTCTGTAAATCCTCTGTTTGCCCGCGAAGGAGAATCAGTCGTTCCGCGCTTTCACATGCCTGATGAAGGCATGTTACCAGAAACAGCGTATCAAATCGTCCATGATGAAATTGCTCTTGATGGCAATGCCCGCTTGAATCTTGCAACATTCGTTAGCACATGGATGGAGCCTGCCGCAGAGCACTTATATGCCAAATCATTCGACAAGAACATGATTGACAAGGATGAATATCCACAGACAGCCGAAATTGAGGAGCGGTGTGTCCGCATTTTAGCCAACCTCTGGCATTCGCCCACCCCCCTTACGACTATGGGCGTTTCAACAACTGGATCGTCGGAAGCATGTATGCTCGGGGGGCTTGCGTTAAAGAGACGCTGGCAAAATGCACGCAAAAGCGAAGGGAAGTCGGTGGATCGGCCCAATATTGTGTTTAGTTCTGCTGTTCAAGTCGTTTGGGAAAAATTCGCGAACTATTGGGAGGTTGAACCACGCTATGTGAAGGTTAGCCCAGAGCATCCCCGATTGGATCCTCAGGGAGTCCTCGCTGCCGTGGATGAAAATACGATTGGTGTGGTACCGATTCTCGGTGAGACTTATACCGGGCTTTACGAACCGGTTGCCGCCATTGCGAAAGCGTTGGACGATTTACAGGAGAGGACGGGCCTCGATATTCCCATGCATGTGGATGCGGCTTCGGGGGGATTTATAGCACCGTTTCTTCAACCAGATTTAGTCTGGGATTTTCAATTACCGAGGGTGAAGTCCATCAATGTATCCGGACATAAATATGGATTAGTCTACCCTGGGTTGGGTTGGATAATTTGGCGGGAAGCTGAAGATCTCCCTGAGGATCTAATCTTCCGCGTCTCCTATTTGGGCGGGAACATGCCGACTTTTGCCCTGAATTTCTCTCGTCCTGGCGCACAAGTGCTCCTGCAATATTACAATTACCTGCGTTTGGGGAAAAGTGGGTACTATGATGTCCAAAGGGCTTCTCAGAAAGTCGCTCTTTTTCTTAGCAAGGCGATTCAGAAGATGGAACCGTTCGAACTTTTGTCCGATGGTTCGGATATTCCGGTTTTCGCTTGGCGACTGAAAGATGGTTACACATTAAACTGGAATCTTTATGATTTATCTCGACAATTGCGTGTGTTCGGCTGGCAAGTACCCGCCTATCCATTGCCTCCAGATATGGAAGCGGTGACGATTATGCGCGTTGTGGTTCGAAATGGATTTTCCATGGATCTCGCGCATTTATTTTTGAGGAACCTCAAACAGACCGTTGCCTTTCTGGATTCCCTGGACGGGCCTATGCCACATGATACGAAATGTGATAATGGGTTTCATCACTAAATGAAAAAAGCCTAATTTCTTCATATTTAATTGAGAAATTAGGCTTTTTAATATTGAAATTTCCTTAACGTTGTAAATCAGCATTTTTCTGTTGTTGTCCTTTATTAAGACTTTGTCTTATAAATAATTCTGCAATGATTAAATTTGGCACCCACGCTAACCAAGCAATAACAGCATAACTAAGTTCGAAATGCTTCAGTCCAAATAGCAATACAAATAAAGGTAGCCAAATTCTTAATGTAACTGCCGCAAAGGTTAAGGAATAATTTCTGATCATCCAATTCCGATGGTCTTGAATTTTTTTATTCTTAACTCTGTTTAATGCTTGATATGCCGATGTGGTACTACCCCATGGCTATCAACCTAAAATTTTATAGTATCCCCAAAACGAGAAAATTGGCATCTCCAGGTGAAAATATACATTTTTTGTTTTGGGGCAACTAGTTTCATTAGCTTGATGGGCATAGGGTGACTTGTTTTCTTAACTTGATGGCGATGTGGCGGTACCCCGCTAAGAGCATGCAAGATTTTATACAGTTTTTCGGCTAATCCAATAACAAACGAGAACCCTAAAACCGTGCTAGGATAGGAATGTATAAAAAAATGCATAGAATTATAGAAAAAGAAAAAGGCGAATTCCTTGTGAGAATAAGATTTCGCCTTTTTCCTTGCTACCAATAATAGGACGTTATGTTAACTAGATGTGTATGAGATATACAATCAAACAAAGTTATTTTCCATTTTCATTCTTATTTTGAAATAGATGCACAATCAAAAGTCCACCAACAAATAAGATTGGAAATCCTACGACTATATATAATCCGTTTTTTGGTATTCCTAATATAATTGCAAGATAACTAAAAGAAAAAGCCCATAATGCTAAAATTATGATTTCTAACATCTTCTTTTTCATTAAAAGTTAAGCACCCCAAATCCCCTTAAAAAAGTTGTATTCGGAATATTGTAACAAAATAAAAAAAAGACCCTACAAGAGGGTCTTTCATCAGCTAATATTAAGCTTTTTGAACATTAGTAGCTTGTGGGCCACGTTGTCCTTTTTCTACTTCAAACGTTACACTTTGTCCTTCGTCTAAAGATTTGTAACCGTCGATTTGGATAGCTGAGAAATGTACGAATACGTCTTCTCCACCTTGACGCTCGATGAATCCAAAACCTTTGTCTGCATTAAACCATTTTACTTTACCTTGTTCCATAATTGTTGCCTCCTAGTGTGGATACCCACACATATGTTACTACCCTTGCTCAAATACCTTAGACGAAAAACAAAATTTATTCTTAATCTCAAACCGAACAAAAATAGGTCTTTATTAAATTAACATATTTTCTAAAAAATAGCAAGTTTCAAAAACAAGTCCTTATGGTAATTAGCCACTAATAGTGGTTACTGGAGAAAAAGTCACTATGATAGTCATCACAGCAAGAAGTTGCCAAAGGATCTCGACAATATCATTGATTTGATTTTTTTCAGACATTCAACAACTGATAAAATTAGCTATTTTCGAGTTAAATTTTACTTCTGATAACGATAATTATATAAATAAGCTGTCCATATGGGCAGCTTATTGTATTTTTTGTTTAGCACGGGGATTTTTCCAATAGTTTTTTAGCAGAAGCAGCTAGCTCCAACTATGATTAATAAAATAAATAATACAACTAATAAAGCAAATCCTCCAGCGAAGCCACAGCCGCCACAACTACCACCAAATCCCATAACAGTTCCTCCTTTAGATAGGAGGGGGAAAACAAAGGTTCACTCATGTGTTTTAACGGATTCAATTTACTTTATGCATTTATGAATGGAGCAGGTCCTTTTGAAAATAAAGAAAAGACACCTTATAAGGTGTCTTCCTTCGATTTGAAACATTTTAAGTTTAATAATATACGGTCTCGCCACTGACCCATTAGGCTGGAATTTTATAGTGTTTCTGAACAAAATTTTGTGCTAATTTTGAATCCTTAAGTTGATGGGGATTCTTTTACCTTTTGTCATTTTTAAAGAAATCCTTCATCATTTTAGCGCCTTCAATGTTCAATGTCACACCTTCTACTTTATCTTTCTTCTCATCTTTAGCAATCGTAATTTGTTCCTTAGTATCAACCCACATAAGAAACTCTTCTTTTGCGTCATCTTTATATGTAACGGTTATCGTAGAATGCGCAGATTGTTTCTTTTTTTGATCTAGTGTGATTGTTTTCGGTATTCCGTTTTGGACTGCTGAAGCGATTGATTGTATCATTTCCTCGTTATCTGTTTGAGATTTGGAACTAGTATTACTTGTTGTTCTAAGCATCTCAATGTTGGTAATGTCTGCAGAGTTTAATTGAATGGCATTTTTCGTATTTTCTTGCTTAGTTGTTGGAGTATTATTTGTAGTAGAAGTGCTTGTACAACCTATTAAAGTGAAAGATAGAGCGGTTAGAGCGCATATAGATATGATTTTTTTCATAGTATCCCTCCTTATGTTTAATTATAACAATTTTCTGTTATTTTAGGTAGTTATTGTAAGGAGATAATTTTGTAAATCATAGGGAGACATGTTTACTAGTTTTAATGATGTTCGTATGAATAATATGAAGCGTATATATGAAAAATATGCGGTTCATTCTCTATCAAAATCAAAATTCACATAATTTTTTTCATATTTTATGTTTAACATTTCGAAAATGGGTGTATTACATATAATATAACAAATAATTCATTCTAGAGGAGGAAGTTAAAGATGGAAACGAAGTATAGTAAACCTTTTGTATATGAATTTATTACGGAGAAAGAGGTCATGAATGCGGCGAATGATCTAGTGAAGAAAGGAATCGACCAAAAAGATATTTACGTATTAACACATGAGAAAGAAAGGACAGATAGAATCGCAGACAATGCAGACGTGAATACAATTGGAATAAAAGAAGAGGGACTTGGGACAAGTATTATTAATGTCTTTCAAAAAACGGGAGATCAGTTAAGAAATAAGATGCAAGAGTTAGGACTTAATGAGGAAGAAGCTAACTTTTATGAAGAAAAACTGGATGAAGGGAAAATCTTGTTATTCGTTAAGGATTTAGAAAGAGTCGGTGAATGGTTACAAGAAAGAAGATGCACGTATTCTATTTAAATTCATACTCTTTAAATCTACAAATCTATTACGAAAAGGAGATTGGAAATATGAGTGAGAGCGGGCTAAAAGAACAAATTACTGGTAAAGTTGAAAAGAAAAAGGGACAAGTAAAAGAAGGAATTGGTGAAGTTACAGAAGATAGAGAGTTGAAAAATGAAGGGAAGTGGGAGAAGACGAAGGGAACTGTAAAAGAAAAAGTCGGAAAAGTGAAACAAAAGATAAGTGATGGATTGGATAACAAAGAATAATACATGTTTATCAAGCTTTGGTTAAACACCAAAGCTTGATAAATCCATTATAAAAATATATAGGAGGTCTAATTGTGGAACTTATTATTACGTGTATTGTAGGTGGACTTATTGGTATGTTAGCTGGAATGATTACAGAAAAAGACTTTCCTTTAGGTATAGTTGGTAATGGTATTGCGGGATTAATCGGATCTTGGGTAGGTAGTGCCTTATTTGGTCACTGGGGTCCTGAATGGGGAGGCATTTTTATTCTTCCAGCGTTATTAGGTGCAATCGTCTTTATTTTAATCGTTACATTCTTTTCTAAAATGCTGCGGAAAGCGTAAGTATTATAATGAATAGTAATCTTAAGTTTATTATATGTAGCTATAAAGTTAATAAACTGATAAAAATACATAAAAAAGCATCCAATTAAAATAATTTGGATGCTTTTTTAATGTATTTTACATAGGAATCAGTGAGGATGGCCCCACTGATTGAGATTACATATTAAGCCATCGTTACCTTTTTACAATTATTTATTCTTACGACCTGCCTTGGTTCTATATGAGATAAGTCCTCGCTATTACCTATATCAACTACAATTGTATTCGTTAGTATGTTAATAATGGAACCAATTAATTTTGTAGCATGATCGTGTCGATAAGAAAATTGAACAAAATCTCCCTTTTTAAAATTGTGCTCTTCCATAGATAGATCCCCCTAAAAATAATGTTTATACATTATACATACACAAATTTATAAAGTTTAAACATTTGGTAGTATTTTTTTTAGTGTTAAGCTGAGAAAGGTGTAGAAAATTTATTTATAATTAAAATGAAAAAATATGTTTAAAACTAATTTTTATGGGTAATTAAATAGTAGTAGTTTGAGATAAGGGGGCGGAAATGATGAATTTGGCAATAAATATTTTGCAAAATGATTTAGGTTATACAGTACAACTTAATGGTGAGATTGATGCGTATACGGCATCAGATTTGAAAAATAAGATCATGCCTATTGCAAGTGAGAAAGAGGTTTATATAGTAGTAGATTTTAATAAGGTAGATTATATGGATAGTACAGGTTTAGGCGTGTTTATAGCCCTATTAAAAGCAATTAAGAAAAATGATGGAAAACTAGAGTTTATTGGTGTATCTAAAAGACTAAAAAGATTATTCGATATTACAGGATTAACGGAAATATTGAATTTGAATTCCGATTTTGAAAAAGTAGAAAGAAGGTGACTAGGGATGATGGAGAAATTTGAAAAGATAGAAATGAAAATTCCTGCAAAAGCAGAATATGTGGCTATTATTCGTTTAACAATGGCTGGTGTTGCGAATCGATTGGGCTTTGCTTATGACGATATAGAAGATATGAAAATTGCTATTAGTGAAGCATGTACAAACATTGTACAACATGCATATAAAGAAGACGTTGGAGAAATTACAATTGTCTTTGGTCTATATGAAGATCGATTAGAAATTATGGTTGCGGATAATGGAGTTAGCTTTAATTTTAGTACCTTAAAAAGTAAAGTTGGTCCGTATGATATTAATAAACCAGTAGAACATTTGCCGGAAAATGGTTTAGGTTTATATTTAATAAATACGTTAATGGATGATATACAAATTATGCATGATGAGGGCATGACAGTTTTAATGACAAAATATATACAAAGAGAGCAGGTGGAGAATGATGGAAATCCAATCTCAACCTACAAATCTTACTAAAGAAGATGTTATTAAACTAATTGCAGAATTCCAACAAAACCAATGTGATGAAGCGCAGGAAAGGTTGGTTAATCACTATAAAAATCTCGTATATTCCATTGCATACCGCTATTCAAAAGGTGGGCCGATGCATGAGGATATTATACAAGTAGGGATGTTAGGGCTCTTAGGCGCAATAAGAAGGTATGATTATTCGATAGGGAATGCTTTTGAACCGTTTGCAATACCTACGATAGTAGGGGAAATAAAGAAGTATTTACGTGATAAAACTTGGGGCGTTCATGTTCCAAGGCGAATTAAAGATTTAGGCGGGAAAATTAAGCTTGCGATAGAGGAGCTAACAGATCATTTGCAACGTTCACCGAAGATTATAGAGATAGCAGATCATTTAGGACTATCCGAAGAGGAAGTTCTAGAAATTATGGATGCTAAAAATAATTATCAAGTATCTTCCTTAGATGATGTAGTTGAAAATTCATCTGATGGAAGTTCGGTAGCGAGAATTGAATCTGTAGGTGAAGTAGAGCAAGGATATGAACAGACAGAAAGACGTCTCGTTTTAGATGATATTTTTAACGTATTAAATGATACGGAAAAGAGTGTTATTCATTATATATTTGTAGAAAATTTAAATCAAAAGGATACAGGAGAGCGGTTAGGTATTTCACAAATGCACGTTTCTCGTATTAAAAGACAAGCGATAAGTAAATTGAAGCAAGCGGCGTTTTTAGATACATAAAAAATTTAAAATAATTATGTTTAAAACATGAGAAAAGGGGTAGTTATTAAGTATAGGAGGAGATATTAAAATGTCACACGATGTGAAAGAACTAATCGAAGGATTGAATGAAGATTTAGCAGGAGAATACTCGGCAATTATTATGTATAACCATAATGCAGCTACGGTTTCTGGTATATATAGACAAGTGTTAAAACCTTTCTTTGAATCTGAAATTAGTGATGAACAAGGACATGCCCTATATTTAGCGGAGAAAATTAAGACGCTAGGTGGTACACCTACTACGATCCCTTTACCAGTGAAACAAGTAGAAGATGTTAGAGAAATGTTAGAATACGCTAGACAATCAGAATATGCAACAATTAAGCGTTATGAAACGAGAAAAGAACAGGCAGCGAAATTAAATATGACAGAGTTAGTTGTAAAGTTAGAAGATATGATTGCAGATGAAACAAATCATATGGAAGAATTAGATCGCCTTTTAAATGACAAAGCAATGGTGTTAAATTAAAAGTGGAAATTTACCCCACTTTAATGGGCAGTAAGACCCCCACCTCAAAATGCAGCGAAAGCAAAGAAGTTAGGTGGGGGATCAACTGCCCATAAAAGTCCGATTGGTTCAACTAATAATCAGTGGGGGATGAAGAAAACCCCCACTGATTAAAGTTTCACTTTATAGAGTGAAAGAACAAACTCTCATTTCTAGGGGGTTTGTTCTTTTGCTGTATAAATACGTATGAGTAGGAAATTTTTATTTTATAACTGAGTATGCAATACTAGAAAAATAGAAAATGATAATAGATTTACATTTTAAATAAGAAAAGGGGAAATAACTTGTGTCCATTTTAATTGTCGATGATAATCCGGTTAACATCTTTGTAATTGAAAAAATTTTAAAACAAGCCGGATATCAGGATCTTGTATCGCTTAATTCTGCACAAGAGCTTTTCGAATACATCCATTTTGGAAAAGATTCTTCCAGGCATAATGAAATTGATTTAATACTATTAGATATTATGATGCCTGAGATTGATGGACTTGAAGTTTGTAGGCGATTACAAAACGAGGAGAAGTTTAAAGATATTCCTATTATTTTTGTAACAGCTTTAGAAGATGCGAATAAATTAGCTGAAGCGCTTGATATAGGCGCAATGGATTATATTACGAAACCTATAAATAAAGTTGAATTGTTAGCTCGTATGCGTGTGGCATTACGCTTGAAATCGGAATTAAATTGGCATAAAGAACAAGAGGAAAATCTTCGTAATGAATTAGATTTAGCTACACAAGTACAAAGAAACTTATTAAGTAGCCCATTAAGAGAAGATCATATAAAAATTGAAGCAAGTTACTTACCTTCATTCAAACTAGCTGGAGATATGTATTATTGGTATAAAATCGATGAAAACCGCTACGGTATTATATTATTAGATGTGATGGGACATGGTATATCTGCTTCATTAGTTTGTATGTTTATTTCTTCTGTATTACGTGAAACAATTAAATGTTTAATTGATCCAGAATTGGTCATTAAAGACTTAAATAAATATATGACTCTTTTACATAATGACAATGATAATATTCCATATTATTTTACAGCAATATACTTAGTAGTGAATACAAAAAATAGAACAATTGAATATGTAAATGCAGGACATCCTTCTGGATACGTTTTAGTTGATGAAGAGAATGTAGTGGAACTAAATCGCGGGAGTTGTGCGGTAGGATTTTTTGATGAAATAAAAGTTGAGAAGACAGTCATACCTTTTGAGAAAAACGCTCAAATATTATTGTTTACAGATGGTGTTCTTGAATCAATTGCAAATGATGAATTTGAGTCTGAAGAAAAGTTGCGTACTTTTACAGAAAGAAAATGGGGAAATTTAGAAGGGGAAATGGAAGGGTTTTATACGGAAGAACAGAAAAAAACACAATCAGATGATATGTGTGTAATCATGATACAAACTACTGCGAAATAAAAAGGGTATGAAATCCAAACATAGGATTTCATACCCTTTTTAATGTATTTTTTGATAGATTTGTTCGTTAGGATTAAATTGGATATAATGCGGCATTATATCTGAGAAACGGAGAGTTTCCTTATTACCTAAAGATAGGAATCCGTTGTTACTTAAACTTTCATAAAATAGTTGTTGTACTTGGTTTTGAAGTTTACTTGTAAAGTAAATTAAAACGTTACGACAAAGTATAATATGAAATTCGTTAAAAGATTGATCGGTTACTAAATTATGCTGTGCAAAAATAATGTTTTGTAAAAGTGATGGATTAAAATAAGCAAAACGATTATCCGTTGAATAATAGTTAGAAAATGCTTGTGTACCGCCAGCTTGTAAATAGTTTTTCGTATAAGTTTGCATTTTATTTAACGGAAGGATGCCTTGTTTTGCTTTTTCTAAAACATTTGTATTCATATCTGTTGCGTAAATAACAGCTTTTTCACTTAATCCTTCTTCGTGAAGTAAGATGGACATTGATAATACTTCTTCACCGGTTGCGCATCCAGCATGCCAAATTCTAATTTCAGGATACTTTTTTAATTCAGGAATAACATGCTCTCTTAACGCTTTAAAAAAAGTAGGGTTACGGAACATTTCAGTTACATTAATGGAGAAATCATTTAATAACTGTTCTAAAAACCCTTCCTCATGAATTACTTTTTCAATTACTTTTGAAATGGTTGGGATATTAGAGAGCTGCATTCGATTACAAATTCTTCTATAAATAGATGTGCGAGCATATTGGCGAAAATCGAAGCCAGATAGTTTAAATACCGCTTCCAATAGTAATTCAATTTCTAAGTTCGTGCGCTTATCCATATCTACGGATGGATCAAAATTATAATACTTATTTTCCACTTAAATTAAACCTCACTTATTTTATTAACCATACACTCATTACCGAATAGAGTTGATGTAAATTTAATGGTTTACTTATATAATCTGAAGCGCCAGCAGATAAACATTTTTCCTTATCATTTGGCATTGCTTTAGCAGTTAATGCGATAATAGGTATTTCATGTAACCCTAAATTCATTCGGATATGTTCCATCGTTTCATAACCGTCCATATTCGGCATCATAATATCCATTAAGATAAGGTCAATATTTGTATTGCTTTTTAGTATTTCTAAACACTCTATGCCGTTTTGTGCAGTAATAATGTTGGCATGTTGTTTTTCTAATGCATTTTGTAATGCAAATATATTTCGATGATCATCATCGACAATTAAAATAGTTTTCTCTTGGAAGACGTTATTTGTTTCTGGAGTAACTATAGTTTCCTCCATAACTTGAGCAGGAATAATGTCATCTATCGTTGCTGCGACTTCTAAATTGGATAACTGTATATCATTTAACCCATTTGGAAGGTTAGGGATATATACGGTGAAAGTACTGCCTTCTCCTACATTACTCTCTAACGTAATCCAACCACCTAATAATCTAGCAAACTCTTTACAAATAGATAATCCTAAGCCTGTACCACCATATTTCCGAATCGTTGCTCCATCTGCCTGTTGAAAAGCTTCGAAAATAAGTTGATGCTGTTCTGTAGCGATACCAATACCAGTATCTTTTACTGAAATTGTCATCCAATCATTACTTATAGACTGCATTTCATTACTCAAATTGGTTGTTTCTATCGGATTGAAATGTAAAGAGACGGATCCTTTTTCCGTGAATTTAAATGCATTGGATAATAAATTTTTAATAATTTGCTCAATCCGCTTTGCATCTGTATAAAATAAATCAGGAATAATATCACTGTCTTCAATAGTAAATTCGACATTTTTTTGTGCAGCTATATGTAAAAAGTTTTGATGCATATTTGCTGCCATGTCACTTATGTTCGTTGCTTCAAAAATAACATCTAGTTTCCCAGCTTCTACTTTAGATAAATCTAGTATGTCATTAATTAGAGCCAGTAAATCTTTCCCCGATGAATGAATTACGGTTGCTAGTTCAATTTCATCGTCCGATAAATGGTTATCATGATTTTCTCTTAACATTTCAGATAATAGTAAAATACTATTTAATGGTGTGCGTAATTCATGTGACATATTTGCTAGGAATTCTGATTTGTATTTTGAGCTACGTAATATTTCACTTGCTTTTTCTTCTAATTCTGATTTAGTAATTTGTAAGTCAGCTGTCTTTTGCTCGGCCTCTTCAGTTCTAGACTCTAGTCGTTCATTCGTTGTTCTTAATTCTTCGGCTTGCATTTGTAGTTCTTCAGCTTGCGTTTGCAATTCTTCTGATTGAACTTGCAACTCTTCTGTCATTGCTTGTGATTCATGTAAAAGAGTTTGAATTCGCATACGTCCCATAATACTATGGATGGTTAGACCTAGGTTATCAACGGTTTGTTGAATTAAATCTTGATGTAAGTCTGAAATCTCAGTTACACTTACTAACTCCATTACTGCAATCACTTCATCTTCAAATAAGATTGGGACGACTAGTAGGTTTTGAGGGCGTATTTCTAATAAGCCGCTAGTGACATAACGAAATTCTTCTGGTATTTCTCGAAGAATAAAGCTTTGTTTTTCTAAAGCACATTGCCCAATTAAACCTTCACCAACTTCAATGGATTGTTTTCCAATATTAGCACCTTGATCGGCGAAAGAAGCTTTCTTCACATAGTAGACAGTTTCTTCAATTTCTTCACGTACATAGAATGCACCGCAAGAGGTTTGCGTTTTTTGTATAACTCCACTAAGAATTTTTTTACCTAACATCTCAATAGAAGGTATACCTTGATACATTAAAATTAATTCTGCAAGCTCGGTTTGTAACCACTCTCTGTTAGATATTTCGTCTAGTAGGTGGTTCGTTGTATGAGCAAGCTCTTTTATTTCATCCCGCGTGTTTACATGAATTCTTTCAGTAATTTTTTCTTTAGAAGAAATGGATTTAATAGCTTGAATTACGTTTTTAATCGTTTTTGTAATGGAATTCGAAATATAGAGTGAAATGATAATAGAAATACAAGAAAGTAAGAACAATAAACTGTATAACCAAATCTCTAATTTATTATTTTCAGTATCTAATTGTGCAGCTCTTTTTTTCGTTAGTTGCTCCTCTACACCACGGAAGTTAGTTAGCTGCGATTGTAATGACTGAATTTGAGTCGTGTCGATTGCTTGTATGTTATTACTATTATGATTTGTAATTAATGGATGAATCTCTTTATTAATCCAACGATTAATATTTTCGTTAATCTGTTTTAATTTTTCTTGCTGAGAGGGGTTATCCTCTAATAGAGCCAAAAGATCTTGATAATGTTTTTCGTAATCCTTTTCCGCAGTGTTCAGGGATTGCACGTAATTTGCGTTATTAGAAGTAATAAATCCTTTCGCTTTATTTTCAATTGTTAGCAATTCTTTCTCCACTTGATTCGTTAAATTAAGAACTTTAAAATCGTGATCAATAATAAAATTACGAGATTTTTGTAAATTGGAAATCTCATTGTTTAACATAATGAAAGAAATAAGTAAGAACAAAATCATAACTAAATAACCAGCCATAATTTTGTAGCGAATACTAAATTTTGCTTTCGATTTCATTAAAAATTCCTACCTTCAAGGTTATTCAAAGTTTTCAATTGTAAAGAATGAAAAACGTAATATATATTATATCAGTTTTCATAAGGCCAAACTAGAAATCCCCCTATTGTATTAGGGGGTCTCGTTTTGAATAGAGGAAATCATTTTGAAATATAAAAACATATATGAAAAGTAACGATCGAGGGAATAGGGGGATAATAAAACTTTTAAGAAGGAAAGAGTGTTCTTAAAGCTTTTTTTGCATCTATTCCTTCAAAGATAAATAATACAAGCTCTCTCTTTTTTACAGTAAGGAAAAAGGATATTAATGTGCTTAAGCTTTTAATAGAAGTAAGTGTTCCGTGTTTACTTATAAATAAATTAGTTTGAAATGTTGTCATTAAAGCATAAAAATGATGAATCTGCTTTATTGTAGGTGTTTCATTATAAAGAATAGTAGTAGATTGGATTGCATTCATCGAAATATTCCTTTCTGTATAGTAAGCATAACAATATAAACATACCCGTTTTAAAAAATGTTAAACATATAAATAAGAAAAAATATAATTATAGTTTTTTACGTTTAGAAAGGGTTACGAAGGGTATACATATACTACAAAGAGATTGACTGAAGATGAATTGTAAGATTTCTAGTCTATAAAAATATACTTTTACTTTAAATAAAAAGGAGTCTGGTATACATGAATGAAATGATGATTGATATGACATTTGATTTAATTTACTTGTTAAGTAGTTCGCTTGTAATGCTTTTACTATTCGCTTTTTTCGTAAATGGTTATGTTAATAAGAAGATTAGTGTATACAGAAATGAAGAAAGATAAAGATACATTATATAAAACTTTAGGAGGTTAATAGTTATGAATATAGATAGAAAAATAGTAGGTATTTTTAGAACAATTGATGATGCGGCATTCGTTATTAATGAATTAAAAGATAAAGGATACTCGGCGGGTAACATTTCAGCTATTGCGAAGGATCAAAAGGAAATTGAACATCTGGAAGAAAAATCGGGTGAAAAAGTGAATAGTGAAACGGCACATAAAGCGGATATCTTTTCAGCGACAGGGCTTGTGGCAGGAGGAGTAGCAGGCGGACTCGGTGGTTTATTAACAGGTCTTGGTATACTTGCCGTTTCTGGAAT
Source organism: Bacillus sp. SIMBA_074 (assembly GCF_046534555.1). NCBI lineage: Bacteria > Bacillati > Bacillota > Bacilli > Caryophanales > Bacillaceae > Bacillus > Bacillus sp. SIMBA_074. The sequence goes on from NZ_JAWRYM010000004.1 coordinate 146,109, forward strand.
GGGTCCAATCGTAGCAGCGGGACCTATCGCAGCAGCTATTGGAGGAGCCGGTATTGGCGGAGGAGCTGGAAGTTTAATAGGAGCATTTATCGGATTAGGAATTCCTGAAGAACATGCTAAGAAATATGAAGAATACATTTACGATGGAAATATATTAATTTTAGTAGATGCAAAATTAGATGATAAGTTAGAAATCTATAAAATATTTGATAAGTATAATGCCTATAACTCTGATTTCTTTAAATAATATGTACTTCACATATCAATTATGCAAAATGTAAACATAGTGAATATCGTTTTTTGATCTTACAACTTTGGCGCGGCCGAGGAGTCGTATGACTATAAGAGAGGAAGGGCTTATAGTAAAAGATCAAGTTCTATTCTGTTATTTAAAAGGGAAGAGGTGTCTTTTCGTGATTGTAAAAATATTAAAGGATAGTAGTAATAGTTTCCTTTGTACAGTTCAAAATCAAAATGGAGAGAAGTATGTGAAGAAATGGTTTAGTAAACATGAAAACAAGGAAGAGTTAGGGCGACCAACTTTTAAAGAAGTAGAAAAGGATTGGAGAGAAAATAGAGAATCATTTGTGTATCCCGAGATTAAAGCGCTTCATTCTTACAAAACTGTCACATTCATGTAAGGTAATTGAATAGATTCGTTACTTTTTTCATGTCATAATAAAGACATAAGAAAGTTAATCAAAAAACTATAAGTTATTAGGAGAGTGTCAGTCATGATTGTAACAACAACGTCTGGAATCCAAGGTAAAGAAATTATTGAGTATATTGATATTGTAAATGGTGAAGCTATTATGGGTGCAAATATTGTTCGTGATTTATTTGCTTCAGTTCGTGATGTTGTCGGTGGCCGTGCTGGTTCTTATGAAAGCAAGCTAAAAGAAGCTCGTGATATCGCGATGGATGAAATGAAAGAACTTGCAAAACAAAAAGGTGCGAACGCTATCGTTGGTATTGACGTAGATTATGAAGTTGTTCGTGATGGAATGTTAATGGTTGCTGTAAGTGGTACAGCTGTACGTATATAAGTAAGTAAAAATACAGGCTCACCCCTTGAAGCTTATGCTTTGAGGGGATTTTTTTGTTTCGTGATTAAAGTTAAAATGAAGAAGAGTGGACGGATTTTTATAAGTGGAAAAAATAAGATGAGGGCGGATGTACTAGCTCACTCAAATGATATAACGGTTTAAGTGATAAAGTTGAAAAGAAACTATGATTTACATATGTTTAAAGTGCCAAAACTTTTTCGTCAAACGTTATTGTAAAAAATGCTAGGATTGCTCCTAGCATTTCGTGAGGGGGTATTGCACGGGAATTTAGATAATGAGCAGACGTACCCGCTTATTTCAAATGTAGTATATATTGTTTTCAAGGAGAAAAGTAAGAAATACAACAATCTTTATATATGTTTAACGAGAGTGTTAACTTTATGATAAATAATAAAATTGTTATTTGAGATAAGGAGAGGGAAATCAATACAAAAGGTGTATAGGATATGAAAGGGAAGGTGATAGTGTTGATGCAAAAATAAAGGACAGTACATATTGTATATGGCTACTATGTACTGTCCTCACTTATTTCTTTTGGATTATGAAAACTCATTACCTGTCTTGCTATAAATTTCATAGGCGAAATAACCAAATAAATAGCCTATTCCAGATCCTAAACTAATGGAAAGTAGTGAGGAATCCGGAAAAAACATACCGAAAATCAAACCAATCATACAGCCAACAAGCATTCCCATAGGTATGAAACTATCTAATAACAGTTGAGCTTTTTGAGATTTTTTCTTACCTAATTTTCCGTTCTTATATTTATGTTCCAATCTTTTAATTACAAATACTACAATTCCACCAACTATTACAACAGGCGCGATTGCCGAAATGAACCACATGTTAGAAGCTCCTTTCGTTTTTAATTAAATTACACCATATATTAACATTTTAAATTTAAGCGGAGACAAGATCTTCTGCATTTCTTTTCCTTTTATTCATGACTAAAGTTAATAGGAATAAAATGAAGCTTAAAAGTGCCATTATAATAAAAACTTGCGTATAGCTATTAAAATAATCACGAGCGATTCCTGCTAGGACAGGAATGAATCCGCCCATAATATATCCTCCTGACTGCATCATAGCAGTCCATGCACTCGCATCTTCTGAAGTTTTTGTTTCATATAGCGGTAGCATGAGAGCGAGTGGGAATACGCCGCCGAGCCCGATACCTAGTAAAATAGAAGGAATCCATGGTGTAGTTAGTGGGTAAATCATAAGCGATAAACCTACGAGTACGAAGCATATACTCCCTAATAACCAAAGTGCTCGGTTTTTATAAACATCCGCTAATGTTGGAATTAAAAAGCTGCATATCATTTGAACAACTGTAAAAACAGTTATGAGAGTACCAGCTTGTTCGCTACTGACACCCATACTTTGATTTGTTGGCGCAAGCCAAGTAGTAATAGAATAAAAGATTCCTGATTGTAGTCCGAAAAAGATTGTAAACAACCATGCTTTTTTATTTCTTAAAGGTAAACTATTATTCTTTTTATCTTGTGTGCTCGTATTCTTTTTTCGTTTCATAACCGGATACCAAAATATAATAGCGATAATAGTAAGTACACCCCAAAAAGCGAGTGCCATATTCCAATCTTCTTTTAATACATGTTGTAAAGGAATCGTTAATCCTGCACTTAAAGAAGCGCCAGTTCCCATGCCTACTGAATATATTCCAATCATTAAGCCGATTTTCGTAGGGAATTTTTCTTTAATAAAACCTGATAGTAACGGACCTGCAAGTGCAATTCCAATGCCGATAAATAAAGAGCTCGCGAATAATGTGGAAATGGAAGAGGTAAAAGCCCTCATACATGTAGCAAAGCCAATTAAAATAAGACAAGCCATAATTGCTTTTTCTGCCCCATATTTTTTAATTACCTTCCCAGTCAGTAAGGCGAATGTCCCCATACAAAAAACAGGAATAGCTGTTAAAAAACTAACGGAAAAATTGCTTATATTTAAGTCTTGTCGGATGGTTTCTAATAAAGGTGAAATAGATGTAATTCCGATACGTAAATTAATGGAAACAAAAAATAGTGCTAGTATATACAAATAAGTTCGTCCTTGATGTTTCAATTTGATTTTCTCCTCTCTTAAACATCAGATGTTATTGAGTATATCATCTGATGTTTAAGTGTAATATATAAGGAGCTTATTTCAGCTCCAAATTTTGAACGGCGTATGTTCGTGCCTCTTCGGCATTTTGTTTTAAAATAGCTTGGAATAATTTTTCATGAATTTCAGAGTTATCTTCATAGTTCACTGTATTTAATATTAATTGGCTTAAAATGTGGCGAAGGGCAGGTACGAAAGATTGATACAAATCAAGTAGAACTTCGTTTTTGCTCGCCTTTGCAATTGCTAGATGAAACTGAATGTCTGCATCTATGTATGCTACATAATTTCCTTCTTGAAGGGCATGTTTTCTTTTATTCAAATGTCCTTTTAAGTATAAAAGATCTTCTTCACTTCGGCGCTGTGCCGCTAACATCGCTACTTCTTTATCTAACATATTTCTTGCTTCATACACATGATTAATATTAGCTGCTTGCAGTCGTTTTTCAAATGAATCTTGCGTTGTATTGAGTGAGACAATACGAGTACCTTGTCCTTGTCGAACCTCTAATATGCCAGCATGTACTAATATCTTTATGCTTTCTCGCAGTGTTGAACGTCCTACTCCTAACTCTTCCATTAATTGCGGCTCTGTAGGGAGGCGATCGCCAACTTCATACTCGCCAGAAAAGATTTTCTCTTGTAGACGTTCCAACACTTCATCGACTAATTTCCGCCGAGAAACTTTTGAAAAAGATTTCTTTTCGTTTATATTCATCTGCTCATCTCCTGTTATATTCGCTTTTATGATAACCAATTTAAGTTCTGTTGACAATGTTATTTTTTAGGTAGTTGAAGCCGGGATACTAAAATAGGGTTTATAAGACATAAAAAAATCTATTTTGAAAAAATCAATCAAAATAGATCTTTCAATAGCATTTACTAACTCGTCAAAAAAACTTTCCCCTTCGTTTTCTCAGCAGACTGCACGACATCAACCGCTGTTTTCACATCCGCTAAGTCATATGTAGAATGTACCGTCATAAAACGTAATTGCTTGTTTTCCACTAAGCGAATTAAGTGACGAAACGTTTCTTGCCATTTATATGGTGATACTTCTTTATTCCAATGTCGTAAATGAAATATGTTCGCGTGCACTTTTGCTTTCGTGACAATCTCTGACCAGTTTACTTGTATACCTGATAGAAGGCCGATAGTTAAAAAGCGCCCATTTGGACGTAAGGAGAAAGCTAATTCATTTCCATCTAGTCCCCCAATAGAATCAATCGCAGCATCTGCACCGATCCCGTTTGTTAATTCCATAACTGTTTCATAAAGCGGGGCAGTGGAAGTATCTATTACATATTCAGCACCGAGCTGAAGTAATTCCTCTGTATGTTTATTATTTCTCGTAACAGCAATTAATCGGAAGTTTAAAATTTGTGATAACTGTGCAAAAAGATGCCCAATAGCGGATCCACAAGCATTCACTAATAAAACATCATTTTGTTTTAAGTTTAGCGTTTCTGTGCATGTGACCCACGCCGTAAGGGGATTAATATACATTTGTGCCGCTGTGAAATCATCGATGGAATCAGGAATAGGAACTACAAAATCAGCTGATGTTGTAACGAACTCTTGCCAAGTACCTTCTCCGCGTAAAGGTAAAACACGTTTACCGATAAGATCTCTAGTAACGCCCGCGCCTACATCTTCTACAATACCAACACCTTCATAACCAGGGATGTTAGGTAAAGGGATTCTATGTGCATACGCTCCGGTTACGGGAATTAAGTCAGATGGATTAATCGGTCTAACTAACATACGAACTAAAACTTCATTATCTTTTAATGGTTCTATATTTTTATATTCAACTTGTAATACATCTTTTGGGTTACCAAACTCATGAAATTGAATGTATTTTCCGTGCAAGATAAACGTTCCCCCTTAGTTTGATTGGGTTAATTATAGCATTTTTGGTTTAAATGATTATTTCATTAGCACTAAATAAAAGGGAACAGAAAGTCGTCGTTTATACTTTGAGGAGATTTTGATTGTGCAAACTTTTAAAATATACATTAATTATGTAGCATTGTATGGATTGCTGAATAATAATCTTACATAAACATCAATGCATTTCGATATACAATATTTCATATTTGTATTTGGTAATGAGGATGAAGAGGAATCAGTGACTTATCCCGCTATTTGTGGGAGTCGGGCTGTATGTAAAAGCCTTCACTTTATCAAAATGTAAGCTGCATCTTGTATAGTATAATGTAGTGGTGGAGGTCAGATATGAAAAAAATAAGTTCAAATATAGATTTGGATACAAATGTATTGGAAGTGGTATTTATTCCAAGAAGGTTTATTATTTTATGAATTACACTCGTATATATAGCTTCAATACTTTTAGAATTTCGTAATAATATTTTCTCTATGGATAGTTTTTTCTTTACAATAGTCATTGTTATTCATACTATTTTTCATTGGTATGCGAGTTCATTAAAGAATAGGCAATTGTTGTACTTCTTTTTTGTACAACTTTTCATTGTTTTTTTGGCTGCATTTATTGCATCAAATGCTTCGATAACGATTTTTGTTGGATTAACTCCTATTTTAATCGCCCAAAGTTTATATGTTTATAACAATATATTTAAAGTAATGGCAGTTTTTACTCTCATGTATGCAATATTTTGTGCTGCAATTAGTATCAATTATGGTGTGAATAAATTAGCTATTCTTATCTCTATGTTTCTTTTAGTGTTAGCAATTATTATTCCTTTTTCCTATATTAATAAGCAGCAATTTGATGCACGTAATCGTATACAGAGCTACATCCGGGAGTTAGAGTCTGCATATATAAGAGTGGAAGAATTGACGTTGGCTAATGAAAGGCAGCGTATGGCAAGAGATTTACATGATACGTTAGCGCAAGGTGTAGCGAGCTTAATTATGCAATTGGAAGCAATAGATGCCCATATGCAAAAAGGGAATATAGGAAGATCTCAAGAGATTATGAAACAAACTATGATAAGGGCGAGACAAACTTTACATGATGCAAGGTTGGTTATTGATGATTTGCGTCATACTACCAATTCATTTAATGAAGCAGTAGTGGAAGAAGTTCAACGTTTTTCTGAGGCTACGTCTATACATGTGAGATTTACTATTCAAAGCCCCCCGCATATTTCAAGCGTAGTAAAGGAGCACTGTTTATATGTAATTAGTGAATGTTTAACGAATATCGCAAAACATTCACAGGCAACAGATGTTAATCTAAAAGTTGAATATACCGATGATCTTGAAAAACTTATTATTGAAGTTGAAGATAATGGAATTGGGTTTGACACTGGGTATATCGGTAAGAATCCTGGACATTATGGTTTAATTGGCTTAAATGAGCGTGTTCGATTGATTAAGGGAGAAATACAGATATTGAGTGAAAAGATGAAGGGTACGAAAGTTTATATTCAAGTACCTATAAATAAAGAAGGAGATAGCCATGAAGCATAACGTATTAATTGTAGATGATCATTTCGTTGTAAGAGAAGGTCTGAAATTAATAATAGAAACGAGTGATTCATTTCAAATTATAGGTGAGGCTGCAAACGGAGAAGAAGCCCTTTCTTTCATAGAAAAAAAGAAACCTGATGTCATTTTAATGGATTTGAATATGCCTAAAATGAGTGGTTTAGAAACAATTGAGGCTTTAAAGAAAAAACAAAATCATACGCCGATTATTATATTAACTACTTATAACGAAGATGAATTAATGTTAAAGGGAATTGAGTTAGGAGCAAAAGGATATTTGCTAAAAGATACGGATCGTGAAAATTTGTTCCGAACATTGGAAGCAGCTATTCGAGGTGAGATTTTACTACAACCAAATATTATGGAAAAGATAGTGAATTATAAGAGAAAAGAAATACATGCTGATAAGGTTGAAGGGAACAACTTAACAGAAAAAGAATTGTTTGTGTTGAAAGCTATTGCGCGCGGATATAAGAATAAAGAAATTGCATTCGATATGGGGATAGCTGAGCGAACGGTAAAAGCGTATTTAACAAATATATACAATAAATTAGGTGTTAATTCACGGTCAGAAGCAGTAGCTGTATCTATTGAAAGGAAGTTAATTCATTTTTAAAATATTATATATGCCCAATCGTACATTATAGGCCTGCCCTTTTGTACGATTTTTTTATTTCTTTCTCATGTTATGCTTCAGAAAGTATGAGAGATTTAAGAACAGTACAATTACAGACGTTTCTAATGTAGGAAAGGAAGAAGAATAATTAAATGGCAACTTTGTTTTTAATTTCGGTAGTAATTTTCTTTATTTGGATGCAAAGCAAACAAGTAAAAATAAACTGGATAGATATTATAACTTTTCTAATGATGATAGGTATTATTACTTATATGGCGCCGCAACCAATGACTAGGGATTTACAAGCAGAGTTACTGGCAGTTACGCTTTTTTCTTTTGCTATTGGTGTTTGGCAAGCTGGGGGAATTACAGTCTGTTATGAGGATGGAATTTTATATATTACAAATGGAAAACAGTATTCCATTTCATGGATTCTCTTAATAATTGGCAACATAATTATTATTAATACATTTGAAGGCGGATTTATATTTAATGGAGTGTGGTTCCTTTTGTGTAGTGTTGTCATTGCATCTGGGCTAAAAAACTGTATTATATGTGTTCTGTACAAATTAACAGTGCGAAATTGACTGGAAAATCAAAGCTGTTTTCTTTTATCCCAACATAGAACGTTTTGCTGTAAATTCATTTAAAGATTGCAGTTGATAAAAAATGGGGGAGTTAACACAGATGGTTCTACCTATTACTATATTTTATAGGTTTAGTTGGCTGGGGAGTTTTGCTTTTTCTTCAGAAAAGGTTAGCAGCAATCGAGCGTTTTCGAGGGCCGAAGAACTAGATGCTAATTTGTATGAAAGGAAATGTATAGATTCAGTTAGTAATATTCATGAGGAAATAACGATAGATTTTGTGGAATATGGTGATAATTATGTATCGGGCCGTGCAGAACCTCATTCAACAATTGTCATAACAAGTAGTGATATGTATGTTGGAAGTGGACGGGTTAATAAGTATGGAGAATTTAAAATATATACGAATGATTATCTGGAAGGGGATTTGGTAATAGAGATTCAGTTGATAATGGGTGGTTCCTATCAAGGAAGTATAGCGGTAAAGATAAAAAGTTAAGGTATGATGATTTTCTTTTTATTTATTAAATAAAAAGGAAGCAACCGTAGTCGCTTCCTACATCTATTAAGCCGAAGCTTTCTTCATTCTCTCAAGTAAACTAGATAAAATATGTGTACGATAAGATTCTAGTTTTTTACCTTCATAAGTACGAATCCCTAATTTTTTAAGTTCTTTTACATACCAACCTTTGCTTCCGAAATACATGTGATCGCTCCCCTTCAACTTTGTTTATTTGTCCTGATTGTACTTGGAGGTACGGGTAATATAATGAAGGAAATGAATTTCGCGCGAAAATGGTTAACTTTGTTGCAAAAGACATATATACTAAGGATAGTATACAACGAGGTGGGCAAGACGTGATTATAGAGAAGCACGAAATTCAAATTGACCAAATTACGAGCGGTAAAGTGAATATCTTTACTTTCTATAGAAATAGAAAGCAAGTTGATGATCATTTTTTACGATTACAAGAACCATCGCTTACAGCAAACTACTTCTTCCATTTTCATTTTGATGCAGAGAGCTTGCATCTTCTGCAGGAAGAGTTTCCAGGCGTATATCCGTACGACCGTAGTGACACGATTCACGACTGGACGGAAAAGATGAAAGCGGAATTGCAACATCAGATCCAAACAGGTAAATGGAATAAACGCGTACGTATCGGTAATCGCATTCTAGATGTGGTGTTTACGTGGTGTGACGAAGATATAGTAGAGTGAAAAAGAAGCGGATGACGCTTCTTTTTTTAGCGCTGGAATAAAACGAGCTTACCTGCAGAAGATGTGCAGCGATGTGTTTTTTCGTACAATCCTTTTTCTTGTAAAATAGATTCACCTTTTGCTTTCGCTTCTTTTTCAGTTGCTGCCTCGAATGATTCGTCTAATGCTTTTGAACCATCTTTTTCAAAGACTGTTAGAACGTATACTCCCATGAAAATTCCCTCCAATAATTAAAATCAGAATCTTATAACTATTTTGGCATAAATCAATAGAATATGCAAAGAAATATATGACATTGCGTGGTAAAATAAAAGGAAAGTTTTATGAGCACTAGATTTACTATTCGTAGTAAAGTACGGAAAAAGAAAGGATCGTTATTTGTGAAACAAGTGAAGTTTATACATGCGGCTGATTTGCATTTGGATAGTCCGTTTAAAGGGATGGAAATGAATGTATCACAGTCTGTTTGGGAGAGAATGAAGCAGAGTACGTTTGAGTCGTTCGAGCGTATTGTTGATAAAGCGATTCAAGAGCGCGTTGATTTCGTATTACTAGCTGGGGATTTGTATGATGCGGAGACGAGAAGTTTGAGAGCGCAAGTGTTTGTGCGTGAGCAAATGAAGCGACTTTCGCAGTACGATATTCCCGTTTTTATTATTCACGGTAACCACGATCATTTAGGAGGAAGCTGGGCGGCAATTGAGTTTCCGGAAAATGTTCATGTGTTTACGGAGCCTTATGTAGAAGAGAAGTCGTTTTATAAAAATGGTGAGCTGTTAGCTTCTATTTACGGTTTTAGTTATTTGCAGCAAGCGGTAACGGATAATATGACAGCGCAGTATACGAAAATGAGTGATGCGCCTTTTCATATTGGAATGCTTCACGGGAGTGTGGAAGGGGATGCAGAGCATAATCGCTATGCACCGTTTCAAATTCGTGAGCTGAAGGAAAAGCAGTTTGATTATTGGGCTCTTGGCCATATACATAAACGTGAAGTTTTATCAGAAGAGCCGTACATTATTTATCCAGGTAATATACAAGGTCGTCATCGTAAGGAAATGGGCGAGAAGGGCGCATACCTTATCGAGTTAACGAAACAAGGATCGCATTGTTCGTTTTTCCATACGGCGGATGTTGTGTGGGATGAGATTGAAGTTAGTATCGATGGACTTGAAACTGTTGATGATCTTATGACGAGCGCGTCAACTGCGATGAATGAATGCAGAAGAGAAGAGGAAGGCACGCTTTTAACTGTCGTATTTACAGGACAGGGGCCACTTTCTCCTTATTTGCGTGAAGACAAGCGCGTGGAAGAGATTTTTCATATTTTAGCAGCTGAAGAAGAGCGAAAAGACTTTGTGTATGCGATGAAGTGGAAAAATAAGACGGTTTCTTTTGCGGAAATTGAACGTTTGAAAGAAGAAAATCATTTCGTCGGTAGTGTGCTGAAAGAGTTAGAAGCTTTCACAAATATGGACGGAGTATTGCGCACCATTTGGACATCTCCTGTAGCACGTAATAGCATTGAAGCTTTTACGGAAGAAGAGAAGAAAGAGATTCAAAAGGAAGCGGAAAATATTATTTTAGAGCAATTATTCCAGCAAGAGAGGGATAAAAAATGAGAATTGAAAAACTCCATATTTATGGCTATGGAAAACTAGAAAATGTGGAAATGGATCTGTCAATGCTGACGGTGTTGTACGGTGAAAATGAAGCGGGAAAATCGACAATTCGCTCGTTTATGAAAAGTATTTTATTCGGTTTTCCGACGAGAGGACAGCGCCGTTATGAACCGAAAGAAGGCGGGAAGTATGGCGGAGCGGTCACTGTTCAAACAGAAAAGTACGGCCGTTTGAAAATTGAACGATTGCCAAAGACGGCAGTAGGCGCGGTGACCGTTTATTTTGAAGGCGGGAAAACTGGCGGCGAAGATATTTTAAACGATATATTAAGCGGTGTGAATGAAAGCTTATTTGATTCTGTTTTTTCATTTGATATGCATGGTTTGCAAAATATTCATCAGCTCGGCGAAGAGGATATCGGCAATTATTTATTTTCGGCCAGCGCAGTCGGAAGTGATGCGTTATTGCAGTTAGATAAAAAGTTAGAAAAAGAAATGAATCAGCGCTTTAAGCCGAGTGGTCGTAATCCTGAAATTAACGTGTCACTGCAAGAGATGAAGAAAATTGAGGAAAAGATGAAAGAGTGGCAAGGGAAGATTGGCACGTATGAAAAACAGGTCGAGCAGTTAAAAGAAAGTGAAGAGAAACTTGCTTCTGTTCGTGCGGAAAAAGAGTCAGCCGAAAGACGAAAGCAAGACTATGAAATATTAGCGGCGCTTGAGCCTCTCGTTATTGAAAAGAGTGCGCACGAGAAAGTGTTGAAAAGCGAGAACGGGCAGTTTCCTGTAAATGGGATGGCGCGCTATGAGGCGGTAAAGGCAAAGATAGAACCGCTGCAAGTACAAGTAGATTCGCTTCAAAAAAAGATAGAAACAGTGCAATCAGAAATTGATTCCACAGAAATAGATGAAGTATTTTTACAAAAAGAAAGTTACGTAGAAGAACTTCGTATGCAGCATATGTCTTATGAAAATGCACGCCAAGAAATGCGTGATATGACGGGAAGTATTGCGAATATAAAAGAAGAAATCGCAGAACTACAGCAACAAATTGGCGCTACTTTTGAACAAGAGACTGTTCTTTCATTTGATATAAGTTTAGCGACGAAAGAATTAATTACACAAACGGTGCAAAAAGCGAGAGAGTTAGAAACGCAAAAAACGCAGCTTGATGAACGTTTCAAAACGGCTCAGGAGCAATTAGAAGAGCAAGAAGAAAATATAAGACAAATAAGTCAGCAAATGTTAGCTGATGAAGAACGAAATACGTTAGTTGAGAGAGAAAAATCATTTCAGGATGCGGCATTTTTAGGTATGGGTGCAGAGAGAATGAAGCGCAAGTATGAGGAAAAAGCAGGAGCGGCTATGCAAAAGAAAAAACAGTGGCAAAGAATTTGTCTTCTGTTACTTCTTATTAACACGTTTGTTTTATTCACGAGTCTATTTATAGATAACCGCGCGCTATTATTTATTAGTGTCATTGTTTTTGTAGGGATTGTCCTTGCACTCGTTTTATATAAAGATCCTTCGGGTGGATTACAAGAAGAGCTTCTTACTCTTCAGCAAAGTGCTGGCGGTCGTCAAAGTGAAGAAGCGATGTCGGTTCGCTATCAGTTAGAAAAAGATGAAGAGATTCGAAAGTTATTTGAGCGAGAGTCGTATAAATTACAGCAAATGGAACGTGCTTATGATAAAGTCGTTTCATCTTATGAAGAATGGGAGAGAGAAACTTTCCGTACGGGAGAACAAGTAGATGCGTATAAAACGCGCTATATGTTCCCTGAATTTTATACGTATGCGCACATGTTGCCAGCGTTTGAGCGTATTGAAAAAATGCAGCAATTATATCGTGATTTAGAGAAGCAAAGTAAGCGGAAATCTTCATTGTATGAAATGATTTCGCACTTTGAGCATAAACTAGAAACTGTTATCGGTAGTAAAGAGTATAGGAATTTGCATGAGGCGCAAAGTCGTATGCAAAATGAAAAAGAGAAGCGCCAAAATTGTAAGCAGCTGAAAGAGAAGCTGGCGGAATGGCAAGAAGAATATGAGTTCATGCAAGAGCAATTAAAACAACTACTAGTAGATCGAGATGGGTTATGGCATATCGCAGAATCTACAGACGAAGAGATGTTTTTAGAAGCAGGTAAGCGGGCAGAGAAACGTGAAGACGCGGATAAGCAAGTGGGGCGTTTATTACCTCAAATTGATCTGTTAGAACAGCGCTTAACGAGTTTGTCATTAGCTGAACATTATGAGGCTGACGGTTACGAAGAAAAATTAAAGCAAGAAATTATAACCGCGCAAAACTGTCTGGCACAAGAGAAAGAATTGACAGAGCGTATTGCGAAGCATCGAATAGAAATTGCGAATTTAGAAGAAGGCAGTACGTATGGTGATTTACTACATGAGTGGGAAATGAAAAAATCACAAGTGCGTGAACAAGTGAAGAAATGGGCCGCCTATGCGGCTGCGAAGACAGTGTTAACGAAAACGAAGCAATATTATCATGAAGTGCATCTGCCTCGTATTTTACAAAAATCAGAAGAGTATTTCGTTTATTTAACGGGCGGGAGATATAGTAAAATATTCTCACCGTCAGAAGCGGAACCTTTCATTGTTGAACGTAACGATGGTGTGCGTTTTTACAGTCATGAACTGAGCCAAGCGACAGCGGAGCAGTTATATTTATCGTTACGATTTGCACTAGCGAAAACGTTTGAGCATGATTATCCATTTATTATTGATGATAGCTTCGTACATTTTGACGCGGTAAGGACGAATCGAACGATTGAACTTATAAAGGAAATTGCGAAAGATAGACAAGTTATCTTCTTTACATGTCATGCGCATCTACTCACGTATTTTACAGAAAATGAGATTATAAAATTAAAACGTAAGCGTAAAGAAAATGAGTTGTAGTATGCTATACTAAAAGTAACTGATTTGGTGGAGGAATTCGAATGAAAAAGAAAATTGCAGAATATGAAGTTGGTGAACAAGTCGATGTTTTCTTGTTAATTAAAACAGCGACAAAAGGTCTCGCAAGTAATGGGAAGCCATTTTTAACAGTAATCTTACAAGACCCAAGTGGAGATATTGAAGCGAAGCTATGGGATGTATCACCAGAAGTTGAGAAACAATATGTAGCGGAAACAATCGTTAAAGTAGCTGGTGATATTCTAAACTACAAAGGACGTATTCAATTACGTGTGAAACAAATTCGTGTTGCGAATGAGAATGAAGTAACGGACATCTCGGACTTTGTAGAAAAAGCTCCAATAAAAAAAGAAGATATGGTTGAGAAAATTACGCAATACATATTTGAAATGAGAAACCCAAACATTCAGCGTCTAACAAGACATTTGTTAAATAAGCATCAAAATGAATTTTTAGAATATCCAGCAGCGACGAAAAATCATCACGAGTTCGTATCTGGACTAGCTTACCATGTCGTATCGATGCTAGATTTAGCGAAAGCTATCTCGGCTCTATATCCATCGTTAGATAAAGATTTACTTTATGCAGGCGTTATTTTACACGACCTTGGTAAAGTATTCGAACTATCTGGCCCAATTTCTACAACGTATACGTTAGAAGGAAATTTACTAGGCCACATTTCTATCATGGTGAACGAAATTGGTAAAGCAGCAGATGAACTACAAATCGATGCAGAAGAAGTATTAATCCTTCAGCACATCGTCCTTTCTCACCATGGAAAAGCAGAATGGGGTAGTCCAAAACCACCATTAGTAAAAGAAGCAGAAATTCTGCATTACATCGATAACTTAGATGCAAAAATGAACATGATGGACCGTGCATTAGGACGCACAAAACCAGGCGAATACACAGAGCGTGTCTTTGCGCTTGATAACCGTTCGTTCTATAAACCGACGTTCCATAATTAATAGTGTGAATAGAATGGCCTCATTAAGTGTTAAAAGCTTAGTGGGGCTGTTTTTTATTGAAAATGAAATAAAATAGTTAAGAAGTACGCATGGGTGTAACGAAGAACTAATAAAACATATCTTGCCACTAGAATGGGAGCATATCAACTTTTTAGTTGAGTAACGCCAGCATTTCAGAAAAAATACAATAAGCTGTCCATATGGGCAGCTTATTTACATAATTCTCGTTATTGGAAGTTGATTAATATTAGCTTATTTGTCTTATAAGTTAAATTGAGAACAATTAGATTCCCAAATATTTCAGTTCTTTTTGTATGTTATTCAAAGCAAATCCCTCTCGTTCTCGAAAGGGGTTATTTGATTCGTTCGAAGATAATCTCAAAATATTGCGCGTATCCTGCGATTGATGGTGCAAAGATTTGAACAAATTTCCAACCGTCTTCAGCATGTTCGGCAATAATACGCTTATAATCTTCTTTAGGTTCCCCTTTCCAGTTATTAACTTCGACTTTCACGAATTTGTAATCGTACATATCCTTTCCCCCTTTTCCTAATTGTACCATTTCGGAGAATCGATTTGTTATGATTTTTGGATGTATATGGTATTCGCATTCAGTTAATATAACGTAACATTATCGGTAGCAAGGACAAGGAGGAACCCTGCTCTCACAAGGGAACCTCCTTTTTACGTTCTATGGATCTATACATTTTTTTATACATTCCTATCCTGAAGGGGATTTTAAGATTTCTGTTTGTTACTGAATTAGCTGAAAAACTGTATAAAACCTTGCATACTTCTTAGCGTGTTTTTTAATGCTGGCGATATCCTACATCCATCAACTTATGAATTTTATAATGTCTCCAAACCGAGAATTTCTTGTGTTTTTAGTCCGAAATTTTATGCAATAAAAAAACATCTCGAATTTGAGATAAATTACTTGCTTTTTAATCACTTGAAGTGTAAAGTGATAGTAACGAAAGCGATTGAGTCATATGAAAAACATACACTCACTTGCTTTCGATTTACAAAACAAAGTAACTTATTCAGTAAAAACTAAGATGAATTTACAAAAATATAATGAGAATAAATTGAAAAGCTAAAAACCATATTAGTGGTGGGAAATGTTATTTTTTTAGTTATCACTTGACTAGTAAAATGAAACGGAGGAATTATCAATGTATGAAATTAAAGGGCATCATCACATTTCAATGGTTACAAAAAACGGAAGTGAGAATAACCATTTTTATAAAAACGTGCTTGGTTTACGCCGTGTGAAAATGACGGTAAACCAAGATGATCCATCCATGTATCATTTATTTTACGGAGATAAAACAGGAAGTCCAGGTACTGAACTATCATTTTTTGAAATGCCTTTAGTAGGAAAAACGTACCGTGGTACGAATGCAATTACGCGAATCGGATTACTCGTTCCTTCAGAGGAAAGCTTACATTACTGGAAAGAACGATTTGAGAAATTTGATGTGAAACATAGTGAAATGACAACATATGCAAATCGTCCTGCTTTGCAATTTGAGGATGCGGAAGGTCTTCGTCTCGTGCTACTCGTTTCAAACGGAGAAAAAGTGGAGCACTGGGAAACGTGGGAGAAATCTGAAGTTCCAGCTGAACATCAAATTCAAGGAATGGGTTCAGTGGAAATGACAGTGCGTAGACTTGATAAACTAGCGAAT
This sequence comes from Bacillus sp. SIMBA_074, assembly GCF_046534555.1. Lineage (NCBI taxonomy): Bacteria > Bacillati > Bacillota > Bacilli > Caryophanales > Bacillaceae > Bacillus > Bacillus sp. SIMBA_074. The sequence goes on from NZ_JAWRYM010000004.1 coordinate 162,419, forward strand.
ACATTAACAGATATATTTGGTTATAAAGAAGTTAGCCGAAGCGACGAAGAAGCGATTTTCCAGTCTATTAAAGGAGAAGCCTTCGGAGAAATCGTTGTGAAATATTTAGATGGTCCTACTGAAAAGCCAGGCCGCGGTAGCATTCACCATTTAGCGATTCGCGTGAAAAACAGTGAAGAGCTAGCTTATTGGGAAGAACAGGTGATACAAAAAGGTTTCCATTCTTCAGGCATTATCGACCGTTTCTACTTTAAAAGCTTATACTTCCGTGAATCAAACGGAATCCTATTTGAAATTGCGACAGATGGACCAGGATTTACAGTTGATGGAGATGTAGAGCATTTAGGAGAAAAACTTGATTTACCGCCGTTCTTAGAAGAACAGCGAGCAGAAATTGAAGCGAAATTAGCACCTATTGAAGAGAAATAATAGAAGAGAAAATATAAAATTTAAAACCATTGGAGGAATATAAAATGAACCAATTAAAAGGAATTCACCACGTTACAGCAATTACAAGTAGTGCAGAAAAGAACTATGAATTTTTCACTCACGTTTTAGGAATGCGTTTAGTTAAAAAAACAGTAAACCAAGATGATATTCAAACGTATCATTTATTCTTTGCAGATGATAAAGGTAGTGCAGGAACAGATATGACATTCTTTGACTTCCCAGGTGTTCCAAAAGGAGTACACGGTACAAATGAAATTTCAAAAACTTCATTCCGCGTGCCAACTGACGCAGCACTAGAGTATTGGGTGAAACGTTTTGAACGTCTTGAAGTAGAACATACAGGAATTAAAGAGCAATTTGGTAAGAAAACTCTTTCGTTCGTTGACTTTGATGATCAACACTATCAATTGATCTCAGATGAATTTGATAAAGGCGTGGAATCAGGTACACCTTGGCAAGACGGGCCAGTCCCATTAGAATATGCAATTACTGGCTTAGGACCTGTATTTATCCGTATCGCGAACTTTAGTTATTTCAAAGAGGTGCTAGAAAAAGTTCTATTATTTAAAGAGATTGCTCAAGAAGGAGAATTCTATTTATTTGAAGTGGGTGAAGGTGGAAACGGTGCCTCTGTCATTGTAGAACATAATACGGTTCTTCCTGAAGCACAACAAGGTTTTGGTACAGTGCATCATGCTGCATTCCGCGTAGAAGATCGTGCGGTATTAGAAGAATGGATTGAGAGAATAGGTAGCGTTGGACTTCCTTCATCAGGTTATGTAAATCGTCACTTCTTTGAGTCATTATACGCAAGAGTTGCACCGCAAATTTTATTTGAATTTGCAACAGACGGCCCTGGCTTTATGGGAGATGAGCCATACGAAACACTTGGAGAAAAATTATCTTTACCTCCATTCCTAGAGCCAAAACGTGAAGAAATTGAAAAATTAGTTCGTCCAATTGATACAGTGAGAAGTACGAAGGAATTTATTAAAGAGTAAAAATAGAGATAGTAAGTAGAAGAGCAAGTAGTTTTAGCGAATCGCTGAAATTGCTTGCTTTTTTATTTGGTCTACAAAGTTTTCTGACAAATGTTTCTCAAGTTTTCGAAATAGAAATATTTGGTATAATGCTTTTAAATTATAAATTTTCTGACAATTATTTTTCAATACATAGAAAAGAGGTGATAATATACAATTTAGATAATTGTATAAATATCCTAATTTTGTAAGTTTGGAGAAAAGGGGATGCGAAGCTATGGGAGCAGATGTAGTAACGAAGGAGCAAATGAAACATTCTTTAGATGATTGGTATCGTGTAATGTTGCAGCAACATATAGAGAAAGCTACGGAAATGAAAGAGGAGATTGATAGTAAGATTAGTGGTTTGGAAGTCGATCAGGATGTATTGCTTTATCATGCGTTATTGAACTTTAGATATCAAGTTTTGAATGATTGGGTTTCCGTTAAAGATGATAGTTTTAATCAAGTAGAATCTTTTGAAGCTCCGCAAGAAGGTATGCTAGCTTATTGTTATCATTTGTTTAAAGCACTTTATTTTAGAATGATTGAAAATTATGAGGCAGCTAGTAAAGAATTTGAACAGGCAAAAATATTATTAAAATATATTCAAAATCCTTGTGAAAAAGCAGAATTTAATTATCGTTTAGGTGAATTTTACTATCATACATACCAGGAAGTAAAAGCTATTCACCATATTCAAAAAGCAAAAGAAGAATTTGTAAATCATCCTGGTTATCAAATTAATATTGCACTATGTGAAAATATATATGGTTTATGTTGCGTGGAATTAAAGCAATTTGAATTAGCAGAAGAAAGTTTTAATATTGCTTTAGATGTGTTCCAAAGAGTAAATCATAGAAAGTACGTTCTGATGATTAGAAATAATTTAGGTTGGTTATATGGTACTCAAAATCTATCTGATTTAGCAATTCGTCATGCCTCTGAAGTTGCCGAGAAATTACCTAAACATTATAAAGCGATTTTCACAGTGGCTGAAGAGTATTGTAAATTGGGTAAAACTGAGTTGGCAGAAAAATACATTGCAATGGGAATTGAAATATGTAATGAATTAAAAAATAAAGAATTTCAATATCGTTTTATGATACTGGAAGAATTGAATAAGGGCTCTAATGCGAATGAAATGGAGGGAATTATATTAGAAGGAATTTCGTACTTTGAAAGTAAAAATATGTTAGAGTGCGTAAAAGAATACAGTGAAAAATTAGCAATGCAATTTTATGAAGAAGATAATCATATCAAAGCAAGTAAATATTTTTATATAAATAATAAAGCGAATAAAAAATATTTAGAAAAAGGAGCTTTGAAATAATGAAAAAACTTAGTAGAGTAATAACTGGACTAGCACTTTTGGGGACTTTAGCGATAGGTTTAAACAGTTCTACTGAATCCAATCAATACGCTACTCGAGGGGATACTGGAGGAGCGCCAGCAAGACCAGACTACGTTAACATTGGAGATACAGGCGGAGCACCAGCAGATAATAAAGGCGACGGCGGCGGAGTAAGCCAACTATAATAAAAATAAAGAAAGGACTTCACATGGAAGTCCTTTCTTTATTTTTTGGCCATGTAGAGAAAAGAATTGACTTACTTTAAATATGTAACTATAATAGTTACAAAATAACCATCATTAATAGAAATGAGTTATATTTTTTTAATATAATTGTAACTAAAGTGGTTACAATTAAAAAAGAACATAAAACAACCAAATAATGTAAAACCTTTAAATAGCAACATGAGAAAGGAGACGGGGATTTTGAAACGGTTTAAGTTTTATATGATTAGCGGTATTGTTCTTGTTTTATTAATAGTATGTAACTTCGTTGATAAGCCGATTGCGAAGGTTGAAGAAGTGAAAGATACTGTGATGATGAGGCTGAATACGAAAGAGAGTATGGCGCAGATTGATGGGCAGACGATTTATTTTAAGCAAATTGGTGAGGGGAAACCGCCTTTACTTATGCTTCACGGATTTGGTGGTTCTTCAGATGGGTTTGGTGATATTTATCCGGAACTTGTAAAGGATCATACGATTATTGCGGTTGATATTTTAGGGTTTGGGCGTTCTTCTAAGCCGGTTGATTTTCAGTATTCGTTTCCTGCGCAAGTAAATTTATATTATAAGTTAATGAAGAAACTCGGATATGATCAATTCGCAGTACTTGGTCATTCGATGGGCGGAGAGATGTCTCTAAATTTAGCGTATTTATATCCGGATGCAGTAACGCATCTCGTTTTAGCGGATTCTACAGGGATAGAGTCTTTCCAGCAAAAAGAAAGTTATGAAGTGCCGCCACTATCGACAGACTTACAAACTGTAACAGAGATTACGGATTATAATAAAAATGAAGTGAAAAATAGTCGCGATGATAAAGAGCATTATGATCAGCTTACGAAAATGAGAGAGCGCCGCATTGCGATGGAAGCAGATAAAATTAAGGTACCGACTTTAATTATATGGGGACGACACGATAAGAGTGTTTCTTGGAAAAATGGTGAACTGTATCATGAACTATTTGCAAATAGTACGTTCCATATCATTGAAAAAGGATACCACGCACCGTTTCGCCAGGAACCAATAGAGTTTATGGAATATGTACAAGCGTTCTTCGCGAAGAATCCACAATAAAATTTTAAGCATAAATCCACTTCTTTCCTCATAAAGTGAAACTAATAAGGCTTGTCTAAGGAAAGGGATGAACGAAAGTGGAAACTTTACCATGGTGGATTTATCTTGTAATCATTGGGATCGTATTGAGTGGCTACATGGTTTTATATACTTCGAAAAAAGAGCAAGAGATGGATAATGATTTTATCGAAAAAGAAGGCGAAGTATATATGAAGCGCTTAGAAGAAGAACGAGAGAAACGGAATCAGGATACTGATAAGGATTCGGTATTGCTTTAATAGAAATTTTGAAAGGCTATCACCTAGTAGAATTTTATATATAGGTGATAGCCTTTTTCTTCTGGGGGAGCAGGTTATATAAGTTTAACTTTACATGTATACAATATTCATCATGAACTTTTATTGATGGTATTTATATATTTTTTTACTCATAAGAATGGAACTAGCGCAGTATTTACTGGGGGGGATTAACAATGCATAGGGATGAAACATCATTACATCCTGATACAGGTGTTACATCTGTAATGTTTGTTGAGCGTTCATTAAATGAAATTCGTTTTTGGTCTAGAATCATGAAGGAGCATTCTTTTTTTCTTCGCTTAGGGTTTAGATGTGAGGATACTCAACTAATCGAAGAGGCTAATCAATTTTATCGATTGTTTGAACATATCGAACAAATAGCGCATTCCTATACAAATGAAACAGATCCTGAGCAAATAAAAAGATTTAATTCAGAAGTACAACAAGCCGCAACTAATATTTGGGGATTTAAACGAAAAATTTTAGGATTAATTCTCACATGTAAATTGCCAGGACAAAATAACTTTCCATTGTTAGTTGACCATACGAGTAGGGAAGCTGATTATTTTAGAAAACGTTTAATACAATTAAACGAAGGTAAATTAGATGCTCTTCCTGATGCTATTATTAAAGAAAATGTTTTCTTTTTAAGGATTATGGCAGACCATGCTAAATTTATTGGTCATCTTCTTGATCCATCGGAAAGAAAGCTTGTAGACACAGCGCGGAATTTTAGCAATGATTTTGATGAATTGATGTATCAAGCAATTGACTTAGAATCTATGAAACCACAATCTCAAACAGTCCCACTTTTAGATCAATTTTTAGATCAAAATCGTGTGTCGGTTGCATCTCTTCGGGATTTTAAGAAAACAGCACGTGATTTAATTGAGCAATGTAAAATAAAGAGTATCATTCATCCATTATTAGCAGACCATGTTTTCCGTGAAGCTGATAGATTTCTTGAAATAATTGATATGTTTGATACTCATCTTACAAATATTCAATCACAACCTAGATATTAGAAGATAAGGAAAGATAATATTTTACTTTCAGCTGAGAAGTTAACAATTTATTGTTAGCTTCTTTTCTTTGTGAATAAAATTTCTTTTTGTTTAGTAAATTCCCCTGTGAAGACTTCATAAATCCCTTTGACCAAATATGTAATTCTCTGTAAAATGATATATATGGAAAGATTATGAATATACAGGAAATCTATGGATAGTAGATTCTAATAAATTATTCGGGGGGAATTTATTAGTTAAGTATATTAACTTGTTTGCACTGAATTTTACAAATAAAGGGGTATTAGTAATCATGAAAGCAAAGAAATTAGTAAGTTTAGCGTTACCAGTTATGTTATTGAGTGGTTGTATTACAATTGAAACTGATGGTAAGAAAGCTGAACCAAAGAAAGAAGAAACGCAAAAGGTAGAGAAAGAGAGTAAGTCAACTGATAGCAAGAAAGAGGATAGCTTATCTGTAGCGAAAGGTGAAGATACAAACAGTAGTTCATCAAGTAGTCAACAAAGTTCTTCTTCTAATTCTTCAACTGGTAAGGTAACTGGTTCAGATGTTGAAAGATACAAGGCAGATATTATAAACAGTGCCACTCAAATTGAAGATACAATGAAATTAATTGAAGGAATAGCAGATTCAGACGTAAAATCATACAAACAGAAGAAAAGTGAAGTACAACTGAGTTTAGGTGGAGCAAAGGCAACTGCAACGAAACTGAAGAATCTACAAGCGCCTCCTGAATTACAGGGAGAACAGGCGAAGATAAAGCAATCGATGGAACTGTATGCGGATTGTTTTCAACTTCTCTTTGATGCATTGGATCAAGAAGACGAGAGTAAAATGCATCAAGCAGTAAGTAAAGCACAAGAAGGTTCAAAACTGTTTGAAGAAGCAGCGAAGAGTATCGGTAGTAAAACCAACTAAGAATAAATGACTTAAAGGGGTATGAGGTATGAAAGTGAAGAAATTAATAGCGGCTGCAGTTCCAGTTGCTTTGTTATTAAGTGGTTGTGTTACAGTAAAAGATTCGGTAAATAAAGAAGAAAAGACAGAAGAAACGAGTAAATCTAAGGCTTCTGAAACGAAAGAAACATCAATTAATTCGAAAGAAGAAAGTAAAGAAGTTCAAAAGGTTCGAGTTTTAGATGAAGATTATGCACAATATTTATTAGACATTGAACAGGATATGTTAAGACGATTTGATTACTATGATGCTTCTGTAAGGGATTTGAGAAATGGAAGTAAATCAAAAGCTGAGGTATTAGATAGTATTAAAGACATCTATAAAGTATTTGATAAGATAGAGAAGATTTCCGCACCGCCAAAACATAAAGAAGACCAAAAAGAGATTGAAAGAGCGACAGGTAAACTAAGAGAGACATTCGGTGAAATAGAGAAGTTATTCAACGATAAAGGCTTCAGCTTAGAGACTGATAAGGAAATCTTAAATAAAGCAAATATAAAACTAGAGGAAGCAAAACGTATTTGGAAACCTACATTCGATAAGTTAAGATCCGAAATAAAAGGTGATACAGCCACAGAAAAATCTACTAGTACAACAAGTAGTTCTACATCGACAAAACCAACTACTGATAGTCAGGCTCAAACAGATAAAAGTCAAGCTAAAACGGGGGTATTTGTAGGTACAGTTGGTACAAGTGAAGAGTTAGGAATTAGTTATGGAAACATGGAGAAGAACATCAAAGATGGGACTGAGATTATTGGTAACTGGGGTATTGATTACGGTAGTGGCATAAAAACTACGTTAGTACTAAAAGGTGATAAAACATTTGAGTCCTATGCGAATGGTTCTTATCCGAATAAAGATAACTATTTAACAGGAACATATGCGGTAGATGTTCCGTCATTCCAGTTATCCTTAAAAGTAACAAAAGCAGTTAAAGACGGTCAAGAAGTAAAGCTAACAAATGATAGTATGATGTATAAATTACAAAACTATGATGGAAACACATTACAAATTTATCATATGGACGATAACGTTCGTATTCGTTATGCAAAACAATAAAGAATTGGCACAAAAAACTCTGTAATAAATTTTACAGGGTTTTTTGTTCATTCTAATTGTATTTCTTCATTAATTTCCCTGGCGCTATCCATATTAGTATAAGTTGAGAAATCAACAAAACGATTTTCTTTCTGGAGAATGATAAGGAGGGTAATCAGGATAGTGATAAGGATTCGGTGCTGCTTTAATAGAAAAAGTTTGAAGAAGAGAAAAGGATTTTGTTTCTCTTCTTTTTATTGTTCGGGAAATTATTATAGAAGAAAAATATATGAAATCGACATGATACATAGCGTCATTTTTAGATGTAACGCACAAGTTGCACAGGTTACGCAACGATAACTAGCTTTACTCTTCATCATTTATTTGACCATACTAGACATAGAGAGGTGATAAACACAGTATGATTTTTAGTGAACGTTTAAAAGAAGAAAGGGAAAAAAGAAATTGGTCGCAAAATGATTTGGCTGAAAAAATTCATGTAAGTAGGCAGTCTGTTTCGAAATGGGAGACGGGAAAGAACTATCCGAGCATTGAAATTATTATTCATTTAAGTGATCTGTTCGGTATTACAATTGATGAGTTATTGAGGAGTGATGAAGAGTTGACGCAGAAAGTAATTGAAGATAGTAAACAATTAGCGTATCCAAAATGGAAGGTGTTTTTTGATAGTCTATTTATGTTGGGGGTATTTTTGTTTGTTACAAAAATCGGTATATGGATGTTAAATAAGTTTGCAGGAACAAGCATTACAATTGTTGCAGACGCACCATATGTAATGAATTTTTTACCGCTCCTATTAATGATTATAGGTGGTACGGTTTCTGATAAATTGAAGAAAATATATAGATAAGAGAAAGATTTGTAAGAAATCCCCTACACTAGCTGTTCTTTTCACCCAAATTGTGTACTATAAAGGATAGATAGGAAGGGGACGTTTAGAATGGAATTTCATGAGCAAAAGATTTTGCCGGCAGTGAGGCAAATTAAAGATTTGGAGAAGCTATTACATAGTTCGTATGAGTATATTGTTATTTTAGATATTCATGTCGGTCAATTGAAGAGTGTTGTATCGCTCGCGAAGCAGCATAATAAAAAAGTATTTTTACATGTGGATTTGATCCATGGATTACAAAGTGATGGGCATGCGACGGAGTTTTTATGCCAAGAATATAAACCGTACGGGTTATTATCGACAAAGGCGAGCGTAATTATGAAGGCGAAGCAAAAAGGTGTCGTCTCCATTCAACGCATCTTTTTAATTGATTCTAGCGCAATGGAAAAGAGCTGTAATTTGCTAGAAAAGACGAAGCCGGATTATATAGAGGTGCTTCCTGGTGCGTTAACGGGTGTCATTGCTGAGGTGAAAGAGCGTACAGGTGTACCAATTTTAGCAGGTGGTTTTATTCGAACGGTAGAAGACGTTGAAAGAGCGTTAAATGCTGGTGCGACAGCAATTACGACATCGAAAAAAGAATTATGGAAACATTACCAAAAAAAGTGACGAAAATGTGAAAAAATTCTGTTGACACCGCTTTCATTAAGGGTTAACATTATAGACAAGTTAATAAACGTGACGGAGAAAAGAAGAGATCCACATTTTATTGTTTCTATATATATTATATAGAAGCATGTAAGCTGTGGATCTTTTTCTTTTGAAAAAAAACGAATGGCCATTCATTTTACCTCTATCACTTTTCGAAAGCATTTAAATTGATTGTGGAGGGATTTTATGTCAGCATTTTTAGGGGAATTAATAGGGACTGCATTGTTAATCTTACTTGGTGGCGGCGTTTGCGCTGGTGTAAGTTTAAAGAAATCGTTTGCGAAAGATTCTGGTTGGATTGTAATTACAATGGGTTGGGGTCTAGCGGTTGCTATGGCAGCGTATGCAGTTGGATCAATTAGTGGGGCACATTTGAATCCAGCTTTAACGATAGGACTTGCTTTTAAGGGAGCGTTCCCATGGAGTGATGTACCTATGTATATCGCAGCACAAATGATTGGGGCAATTATCGGGGCTGTTCTTGTATATTTACACTACTTACCACACTGGAAAGAAACAGAAGATCCAGGAACAAAGTTAGGTGTATTTGCAACAGGTCCAGCAATTCCGAACACATTTACAAACCTTTTAAGTGAAATGATTGGAACATTCGTTTTAGTATTTGGTATATTAGCAATTGGAGCAAATAAATTTGCAGATGGTTTAAATCCATTTATCGTAGGTTTCTTAATTGTAAGTATTGGTTTATCATTAGGTGGAACAACAGGATACGCAATCAACCCGGCTCGTGATTTAGGTCCGCGTATTGCACACTTCTTCCTTCCGATTGCAGGAAAGGGCGGTTCAAACTGGAAGTATGCATGGATCCCAGTAGTTGGTCCAATTCTAGGTGGATCACTTGCAGGATTATTCCATCAAGTTGTATTTGAAGGAAAACAAAATTCAGCACTTATTTATGTGATTATTACAACTGTGATTGTACTAGCAATCTCTTATATGACAAGTAAAAAAAGTGGAGCTACTACAAATAGTAGAAAAGTAGCATAGGGGGAAACTGATATGAAAAAATATATTCTTTCATTAGACCAAGGAACAACAAGCTCACGCGCAATTCTTTTCAATAAAGAAGGAAAAATCGTTCATTCAGCTCAAAAAGAGTTTACACAACATTTTCCAAAGCCAGGCTGGGTTGAGCATAATGCACAAGAAATTTGGGGATCTATTTTAGCAGTTATCGCAACTTGCTTAAGTGAAGCAGATGTGAAGCCAGAACAAATCGCTGGTATCGGTATTACGAACCAACGTGAAACAGCGGTTGTATGGGATAAAACGACTGGAAAACCAATTTATAACGCAATCGTATGGCAATCTCGTCAAACAGTTGAAATTTGTGATGAGTTAAAAGAACAAGGTTATAGCGAGATGGTTCGCGAAAAAACAGGTCTTTTAATTGATGCATACTTCTCTGGTACGAAAGTAAAATGGATTTTAGATAACGTTGAAGGTGCAAGAGAAAAAGCAGAAAACGGCGAGTTATTATTCGGAACAATTGATACATGGCTTGTATGGAAATTGTCTGGCGGTAAAGCGCACATAACAGACTACTCAAATGCATCACGCACATTAATGTTTAACATTCACGACTTACAGTGGGATGATGAGCTTCTAGACATGTTAACAGTACCAAAGAGCATGCTTCCAGAAGTACGTCAATCATCTGAAATATATGGAGAAACAATTGATTATCACTTCTTCGGTCAAAATGTACCGATCGCAGGTGTAGCTGGTGACCAGCAAGCAGCATTATTTGGACAAGCTTGTTTCGGTGAAGGTATGGCGAAGAACACTTACGGAACTGGTTGTTTCATGTTAATGAACACAGGCGAAAAAGCAGTAGCTTCTGAGCATGGCCTATTAACAACAATTGCATGGGGTTTAGATGGTAAAGTGAATTACGCATTAGAAGGAAGTATTTTCGTAGCTGGTTCTGCAATTCAGTGGTTACGTGACGGACTGCGTATGTTTAAAGATGCGAGCGAGAGCGAAGTGTACGCTAGCCGTGTTGAATCAACTGAAGGTGTATACATAGTACCGGCATTCGTAGGACTAGGTACACCGTATTGGGATAGTGAAGTACGCGGCGCTATGTTTGGTGTAACACGCGGTACGACGAAAGAGCATTTCATTCGTGCAACGCTAGAATCTTTAGCATACCAAACGAAAGATGTACTATGCGCAATGGAAGCAGATTCAGGTATTGAACTAAATACATTACGCGTTGATGGCGGAGCAGTTAAAAATAACTTCTTAATGAAGTTCCAAAGTGATATTTTAGACGTTCCTGTAGAGCGTCCAGTGATCAATGAAACGACAGCTTTAGGTGCAGCATACTTAGCTGGTCTTGCGGTTGGATACTGGAAAAACCAAGATGAAATTAAAGCACAGTGGCATATGGACAAACGCTTTGAACCAACGATGGAAGCGGAAACAAGCGAAGAGCTATATGCTGGATGGAAAAAAGCAATTGAAGCAACTAAAGCTTTCAAATAATCATAAACAGTGTTATAATGATGACAAGTTAATAATTCGGTAGGAGATTTGGAGAGACCACAACACGCTATAGAGGCGAAATCTATAGCGGAGCTTGTGGTCTCTTTTTTCGTTATCAAAGGGAGGAATTACCATGAAATTTTCAAGTAAACAACGTAAAGACGTATTAAATGGAGTAAATAAACAAGAGTTAGATGTGATCGTAATTGGTGGAGGTATTACTGGTTCTGGTATTGCATTAGATGGGGCAACACGCGGTTTATCAACGATTGTGTTTGAAATGCAGGACTTTGCAGCAGGTACATCAAGTCGTTCAACGAAACTTGTACACGGCGGTTTACGTTATTTAAAACAACTTGAAGTGAAAATGGTAGCAGAGGTGGGGAAAGAGCGTGCGATCGTATATGAGAACGGTCCCCATGTAACAACACCGGAGTGGATGTTACTTCCGTTCCATACAGGCGGCACGTTCGGGTCATTCAGTACATCAATTGGTCTTCGTGTATACGACTTCTTAGCAGGTGTAAAACGAAGCGAGCGCAGAAAGATGTTTAACCGTGAAGAAACGCTAAATAAAGAGCCTCTTGTAAAACAAGAAGGATTAAAAGGCGGCGGTTACTACGTAGAATATCGTACAGACGATGCGCGTCTTACAATTGAAGTAATGAAAGAAGCGATTGAACATGGTGCGAAAGCTGTTAACTACGCAAAAGTAGACAGTTTCTTATATAAAGATGGAAAAGTATGCGGTGTACGTGTAATCGATTTACTAGACGGAGAAGTGTATGAAGTTTACGGTAAGAAAATTGTAAACGCAGCTGGTCCTTGGGTAGATACACTTCGTGAAAAGGATAACTCTAAAAAAGGGAAAGTACTTCAGTTATCAAAAGGTGTGCATTTAGTAATTGACCAAAAACGTTTCCCATTAGGGCAAGCAATTTACTTTGATACACCAGATAAACGTATGGTGTTCGCGATTCCTCGCGAAGGAAAAACGTACGTAGGTACAACAGATACGTTCTATGATAAAGACGCAGCTGTACCACACATGACAACAGAAGATCGCACATATATTATTAATGCGATTAATTACATGTTCCCAAGCGTGAAAATTACAGAAAAAGATGTGGAATCAAGCTGGGCTGGTGTACGTCCGCTAATTTATGAAGAAGGTAAGAATGCATCTGAAATTTCTCGTAAAGATGAAATTTGGACTTCTGAATCTGGTTTAATTACAATCGCGGGCGGTAAATTAACAGGATACCGCAAAATGGCTGAAATGGTAGTAGACTACGTAACGAATCTATTACAAAAAGAAGGCCATAGCGCATATAAGAAGAGCGATACGAAACATATGCCAATCTCTGGTGGTCATGTAAGTGGTTCACACGGATTCCCGGCATTTGTTGCGAAAAAAGCAGGCGAAGGTACGAAATATGGTTTAACGACAGCACAAGCGGAAAAATTCGCGAAATTCTACGGCTCTAACGTTGACGTACTGTTTGACTTAGCGAAAAAACATAAAGACGAAGCGAAAGAATACAACATGCCGCTAGACGTTCTAATCCCGCTTGTATACGCAATGGATTACGAAATGACAGCGAAACCAGTTGACTTCTTCGTACGCCGCAGAGGCGCTGTATTCTTCAACATCCACTGGGTATACGAGTGGAAAGAAGCAGTAATCAACTACATGGCTGCGAAACTAGGTTGGAGCAAAGAAGAGCAAATGAAATACACAGCTGAATTAGAAAAAGCGTTAAGAGATGCTGTAATTCCTGTAGATCAACAAGAGCAGGCAGCTGCTTTAGCGTAAAATAGAGAACCACCTGAAGGGGAGCCTTTAGGTGGTTTTTTGTTTTATTATGAATGCGCTAAAATCTCAACTAAAGTGTTGTATTATAATAAAAGATTTACTCTTCGTAAAGAGAATTAAGTTTGAAATAAAGGTTTAACGAAACGGTATGGACATTGCCAGCCGTATTTTTTTATGAATTTATAAAACTTTTCCATGACGTGCGTCGTCTAATAAATGGGAAGGAGGAAATGATGTGGATGAATTAACGGTAGAAGCGTTTGAAATAGAAGATAAGGAACTCCTTATCGATGAAATCATGAACAAATATGGACAAGAAGTCTTACAGCTTGTGTATTCATATGTGAACAATAAAGAAGTCGCTGAGGATTTAACGCAAGATATATTTGTGAAATGTTATAAATCTCTTCATACATACAAAGGGAAATCGAATGTGAAAACGTGGTTGTGGAGAATTGCGATTAATCAATGTAAGGACTACATAAAAAGTTGGTATAACAAAAAGGTGATCGTGACAGAGGATGAAGCTGCTTATATTGGGGTTCAAAATGATAGTGTCGAACAAACTGTTATTCAAAATGCGAAGGACCGTGAACTGGCTTCTGCAGTAATGAATTTACCGATAAAATATCGAGAAGTCATTTATCTATTTTATTATGAAGAACTATCAATTAAAGAGATTGCTATTGTAATAGAAGTGAAAGAAAACACGATAAAAACGAGACTGAAAAAAGCGAAGGAGCTTTTGAAGAAAGGATTGGAGGAATAATCAAATGGAAGATCGATTAAAAGGCCTGCGAAAATCAATGGAGAATACAACGTTTAAACATTTGAGTTTTTCTGATCAACACCGAAAGCGGGTGCGCGAAAAAATCAATGCATCACACGAAAAGGAAGAAGACATCTCGTTAGCGATTTTACAACTCCTCAGTAATGAAAAAACAGGATACGAATTGTCACAGCTACTACGAGGGAGAGGGATTCGAAAATTCGAAGGGAATGAAGGGTTTTTATATACCGTATTACATCGTCTAGAACAGAATCGTTTTATCCAATCAAGTTGGGATCATTCAGGAGCTAAATATTATCAATTAAATGATAAAGGAAACAAGATGCTGCGAAAGGCAGAAAAAGATTCTACGAAGGCACGGTTTATATTAAAAGGATTAGTACAGGAGTGAGATAAAATTGAACAAAAAAGGGGAGCGTTTTTTAAGCGAAGTTACCAATCATATTAAATCAAAAGAAGCAAAGAGCTTTGTGGCAACTGAACTAGATTTTCACATGAAACAGGCGAAGAATATGTGGATAGAAAAAGGGTTAAGTGAGGAAGTTGCTGAAGACAAAGCTGTTGAACAAATGGGAAGTCCGATCAAGCTTGGCAGAGAACTTAACAAACTTCATAAGCCAAAGGTTGATTGGTTCTTAATTGTTTTATTAGTGGCTGCTATGGGGTTAGGGTTTTTGCCAGTTTTAGCTTTTGGATATACGAATGATGTAATAATGAATAAGTTGATATTTGTTATTCTCGGTGTTGTAGCAGCTCTTGGGATGATGCTGATTGATTATCGGAAGTTAGAAAGACTCGGATGGCTGTTTTATACAATCGGAGTACTTATCCTGTTAATGCTATACTGTTTTCCAAACGCTTCGATGGCTGGCGAACCGTTAATAAAAATTGGTCCCATTGCAATTGACTGCTTAATGGCAGTGCCGTTCTTTTTTCTAGCTTGGGCTTCTTTTTTCAATAACGGTAGGTTAAAGGTTATACATCTCGTGTTTTTGTATTTATTTTCTTTGTATTTATTCTTCATTGTATCAACCCTTTCAACAATTTTTATTTATATCACGATGATATTTGTTATGTTTTGGTGGAGTAAGTTAGGAAAGAAAAAAGCATTGATTATTACAATTGTACCAATTTGTTTATTGATTATAAGGGTATCCTTTTCCTGGTCCTCAGTAACAGGATATCATTTGGATAGATTTTTAGGGTATTTAAACCCAGAGCGTGATGCAGGGGGCGCAGGCTTTATGTATGTGCGTTTAAAAGAGGTAATGTCGTCAGCAGGTTGGTTTGGTACATCTGGAGATACAAAGTTCCTCCCTGCTCCAGATACTGATTTTGTGTTTGCAAGTTTGACTTACTATTACGGGTATTTCCTTGCCTTGGTCCTTGTTTTAATTCTTTCTCTTTTTGTAGCAAGGTTAGTAATCATATCTTATAAAATAAATGATCGGTATGGTAAATTGCTTCTCGTTGGAGGAATGACTCTTTTTGTAGTTCAGTTCATTTATAACGTGGGCATGATCCTAGGCTTATTACCGATTGCTGCTATATCATTGCCTTTTATTAGTTATGGATTAACACCAACTGTATTTCATGCGCTTTTAATGGGGATCGTGCTAAGTGTATATCGACGTAAAGATATGTCATTTAGAATGAAAAAAACACCTTGATAAAAATCAAGGTGTTTTCGTTATACATTTAAAACTCTCCGAAGCAGCCCCTGTTACAAAAGGACTAACCTCACCAACGCTATAAAGCTGCAATTCATGCATTGCGCGTGTACAAGCAGTGTAGAACAATCTACGTAGGCTTTCATCACTGTACACATCTTTAGAAGCATCGTAAATAATGACAGCATCAAATTCGATACCCTTCGCTAAATAAGCAGGGATAATGACAATGCCTTGCTCGTACTCGGCTGAGTTACTTTTCACAAGTTTAATATTCTCGATATGACTGAGTGCTTCGTATGCAGCGGCACTTTCAGCTGCGGATTTACATATAATTGCGATCGTATTGTGCTGTTGTTTTTGTAGTTCAGCAACTTTAGAAGTGATACGATCATGCAGTTCGCTGTAATCAGAAACTTTAGTCACTGTAGGTTTCTCGCCGTCACGTTCAAAGGCGTTAATATTCTTTCCTTCCGGTACGAGATAGCGTGTGAATTCAATAATCGGTTTTGTTGAGCGATAGCTACGAGTTAAGTTGATGCCGTTCGTTTCATCTGGTCCGTATAAGCTAGTAAGTGTATTGAAATTCACTGCTTCACTCGCATGGGCAAATATTGCTTGGTTAAAGTCTCCGAGCACTGTCATTTTTGCGGCAGGGAAGAGACGTTTTAAAAACTCGAACTGAAACGGAGAATAATCTTGTGCTTCGTCTACAAGTACGTGTTTAATTGATCTGTTCGTTTGGAAGCCTTCAATTAATTCTTTTAAAAGTAAAAATGGAGTCGCATCCTCGTAATGTAGCTTTCCTTCATCAAGCATGTTCACAGTTAATGAGCAAATTTCGTCCCATTCTTTAGGCTTTTCTCCAGTAACCCATGATGCATCTGTGAAGAGTTGTTTATATATGCCTGTAAAATTGATAAAACGTAGCGTTTGAACGCCTTTACGTAACGGTTTTAATTTTTTACGGACAATCATCCGTCCAAGTACTTTCGTTTCTTTCTCATAATCATTAAAGGAGTTGTCGTCAAACTCGCCTTTTTTCTGTAAGTATTTATAAGCTTTTTGATATTCATCTTTACTAAGTAATTCAATTTCTTCTTCTACCCACGGCTTTTTCAGTTCTGTTTTTTCGATTGCGTCTATTTGTTTATTTAGCCAATCCGTTAACTTCTCGATTCTATTATGGAAGCGGAGGGAGGAATCAGTATTATAAAATTGCTCTGTAATTTCTTTAGCAGAGGCAATCAGTTTTCCTCTAAATTTCATTCCTCTAAATAGCATGCCTGAAGATTCAAGAGATTGTCTGTATGCTCTAATCATCTCGAAAAATTGAGTAGATGCTTTAAATCGAATGCTCGCATTTCGAGTTTTATAATTTGCGCTATTCGTTTCAGTTAGCATATATTCTAATTGCTCGTAAGGATCCTCAACATCAAATGACTTACTTAGTCTATGGTTTAAATATTCTTGGAATGTAACTTGCTGCATATTCTCTTCACCGAGTTCTGGCAGTACGTTAGATACGTAGCTGTTGAACATGGAGTTAGGGGAGAAGAGAATGATTTGATCTGCTTTTAGCCATTCGCGATATTTATATAGTAAGTAGGCAATTCGCTGCAGGGCAGCTGACGTTTTACCGCTACCAGCAGCTCCTTGAACGATAAGTAGTCGCCCTTCATCGTGACGGATAATTTCATTTTGCTCGCGCTGAATAGTAGCGACGATACTTTGCATATGTTTGTTTGTTCCTTTTCCGAGCGCTTGTTGCAGGATTTCATCGCCAATTGTAAGGCTCGTATCGAACATAGAATCAATCTCGCCATTTTGAATAATGTATTGCAATTTCTTCTCCACATTACCGTGGATTACGCCTCCTGGTGTACTGTACTCAGCCGGTCCTGGCGGATAATCGTAGTAGACACTCGAAATGGGTGCGCGCCAATCGTATATAAGAAAATTTTCTCCGCTTGCATCGGTAAGTGTAGCAACTCCTATATAAATTTGTTCTGCGCCAGATTCTCCTTCTTCTTTGAAATCAATTCGTCCAAAGTAAGGTGCTTTATGCATACGGCGTAATGCAGCAAGTCGATTAAAGGTGTGCTTATGGGTAATTTGTGTTACGGCTAGTGACTGAGCTTGTTGTCTTAAGTTGATAACCGTTTCAAGATAATCGTCAAAAGTATCAGTGTTAACTTTTACATCATCCCAAAAGTGTTTACGAATGTTGAGTACTTCTGCCCGGCGTCTGCCAGTTTCGCTTTCCAGTTTATCAATTTGCTGCGTAATCGTTTCGATTACGGTATCTAATCGTTTTTGTTCTTGATCAAGTTTTTTGTTCATGCGGTAAGCACTCCTTTAAAAGTGAAAAATAGAGGTTGACTGAAGATGTGTTTTGGTGTACAATTAAGATACGGATAAATACATTCTACTATTTTGACGAATGTGTTTCTGTACTAATTTACCATAGTTTTTTAATTTAATCAATGATAATAAGATAAACCTTGGTTTCGTGCTGTACGAAATCAAGGTTTTTTTGTGTTGAATGGAGTAAGATGGGGGAGTATATCGATTTATCGATAAAAAACTACTACAAAATAAAAAAGCTTGGGGCTACCCAAGCTTTTTTCACTTCATTATTTCTTTTCGTCTTTTTTAGCGTCAGCTTTTGGCTCTTCGAAAAGATCTTTCAAATCTTTGTCGTCAACTTTTACGTCAGCTTTTTTGATTTCTTTCATCATAAGATCGTTCATAAATTGAGCATCTTGTGTTTTCTTTTGAACAAGGTCTTTTTTGATGTCGCCTTTTACTTCATCAAATGGTTTTTGTTCTTTAATATCTGTTACTTTAATGATGTGGTAACCGAATTGTGATTTTACAGGTTCGCTTACTTCATCTTTTTTCATTTTATAAGCTGCGTCTTCGAATTCTTTAACCATTTTACCAGCAGTAAAGTAGCCAAGGTCTCCGCCTTTTTCTTTTGAACCAGTATCTTCAGAGTATTGTTTCGCTAAATCTTCGAAAGATTTACCTTGTCCAAGCTCTTCTTTAACCTTTTTCGCAGTAGCTTCATCTTTTACAAGAATGTGGCTTGCTTTAATTTCAGGCTTGTAGTTTTCTTTTAGCTCTTTATCAGTGATTGTTTTTTCAATAGCTTTTTCTTGAGCTAATGAAGCGCGAACGCCATTTTTAACTGTTTCTTCTTTAAGGCCTTGTTGTTTCATTAGTGTATCGAATTGGTCACCGACTTGCTTTTTCATTTCATCGAACTTTTTGTCTACTTCTTTTTCATCGACTTTGTAGTTTTTAATAAGTACTTTTTCCATAACCATGTTATTTAGTACTTGTTTACCAGCTTGTGTCTTCATTTGATTGTAGAACTCTTCTTTAGTGATGTCACCAGCTTTAGATGTAACAATTTTGTCTGATGATGATGATGTTCCACATGCTGATAATGCGATTACACTTGTTGCGGCTAAGGCAAGCATAGCTTTCTTCATTCAATAAACACTCCTACTATTATGTATTTTTAATTTATCCCATACGAATGAAGAAACTCCTTATGATAGGTTATTTTCGTTCATAAGAACCTGATTAAGTCTCACTGATGTCTTTGCTTTTTTTATATGTAAAAGCACGCTTAACAGGGCTTACCGAGGCTTTAGGATAAAGTTTAGATGCGTGTCGTTTATTTCATAGTATAAGCAATATGTACAAAATTTAATATATCATATTTCGACGGGTTTTCCTATTGATAAAGTGAAACTTTAATCCTTTGGGTGAAGTGTCCCAAAGGATTATTAGTTGAACGAATCGGGCATTTACGGGCAGTTTCATTAGGTTTTACTTCATTTTGCCTACTGCCCGTTAATGCGGGATAAAGAAATTTTAACCAGTTTGTGTCAGATTTTGAAAGGGTACCATATTGGGCGGATGTCGCATATACAGAAAAGAGGAGGGGATGGGGGATGAATTCAAAACTTATTTTATTACTTGTACTGTTTATTTTATTAGTTATAGTAGGTATAATTTGCTTATAGAGGAAAAAAATGAGGAAGGGGCTTCCTTCCTCACTTTCCATGAAATATAATTTCTACATAACTAGAAATTAATAGAATGGTAATACATACATTAATAACTCGAAAGACACCGGGCTGGCGGCTCGCAGATATTTGTTTTCGCTCACACAGTGTATGTGTCATGAAATTCGTGTAAAATATAACAAGAAGTGCGAATGCAACAAAAACAACGGTTATAAGAGTCATGAGGCGAGACCTCCTTTTGGCTAAAATACATATACTTTATATATTGTATCATACGATATTTTGTTCGTGTTACAAAATTCAGAAATAGAAGACTTTGTGTTAGGAAGCGAGGGAGAAAATGGACGTTGTAAGAAGACTAGAACAAGCTGAATACTACGTAGACCTACTATTTAAAATGATTGATGAAGAAAAGTGTCCATTTTATTCTTTAATCATAAAGAAAAAAGCTCGTAAAAAAGACATTGAACGTATACTAAAACTTTGTGAAAGACTGAACGAACAGTGTGTAGTGGAGAAAGCAGAAGGCCTTCTATTGTTTGATGCGCTATTAGATCAATTTGAAAAAGCGCTTCCACATCAGCTCGAAGTACACGAAACTGCGGAAGCGCTAGCAAAACAGGGCTTATTTGTGCCACTTATGAATGAATTCTTACGCATGATTGCGAAAGGATAAATAGATTATTTCTTAACTAACTTTTGATCGGATTCCGTAAAGTTCTCCTCGATATCTTCTAATGATTTCTCAAAAATATCGATGAAGTCTTGTCCGTAAATATTACGCAGGATTGCAATCAGTTCGATATTTTCTGGGAACTTACCGTAAAAATTACGAAGTTCAAGTGCCCCATTAAAAACAGAATTATTTTCAGGATCATACTCCTCCATTAAGCGAAGTAGTAATTCTTCCCCTTTGTCTGTAATTTCAATGTACGTATTTCGTTTATCATCTTCTTTTTTTGAGAATATAAGATAGCCACGTTCTTCAAGCTTTTTAGAGAAGTTAAACGCCGTTGATACGTGCATAACTCCAAACTTAGCAATCTCAGAAATAGAAGCCCCTTTTAAATGATAAGCGATGGTTAAAATGTGATGCTCATTAATGTTTAAATCGTAAGGTTTAATCCACTGTTGCCAATCTTTCTCTACGCATTTCCATAACGCTTTCGATAATTGAGCAATACGTTGGCTGAAAATCATCGCTTCTTTTACCGAGTAATTTTTTTCTCCACTTTTCATTTACTCACCCACTTTAACATTCTTTTTTCATTATTATCTATTATGCCAGTAAAATAAAAATTAATAAAGTCTTTTTGTGAGAATTGTGAAAATTTTTCGGAAAAATAACATTCTATACAAATCATGCATAACTATGGAAGCGTTTTATGAGTCAAGAATACATGTGTTGTCTTTACATGTTAAGGGATAACATATATTGTAAATGCATAAAAACACGGCATATCTATGTGATATGCCGTGTTAAGGTCAATTCGTATGAAAAATATTTGTTATATGCAAAAAACTAAGCAGGAATATGTTTAAGCTTTTTCTGGAACGGCTTCTTGTAGTTTCTCAATTGACTTTTGAATGTCTAAAATTTCTTTTTCAATATGTCGTTTGTTTTGAGAAATATCTTGTTTCCAGTTAGAAAGCGTGTCATGCATATCGTCTTTTAGTTCTTGGAATACTTCTTTACCTTCTGAAGCAGTTTCAACGATTTGACGCTTTAATAACTTCGTATCAGCTGTAATATCAGCTAATGTTTTTTTAATATCAGTTCCTTTTTCTTTCAGCTTACCGCGCATAGCTTTACCAGAAGAAGGAGTTGAGAAAAGAACGGCTAGTCCAGCAACTGCTCCGCCGCAAAGTACACCTGTAATAAAGGATTTAGCTTTTGACATAAAAGGAAACCTCCTTATTTTTCGTTCGTATTCATGATGTATAAAAGTGTGCATATCTTTAAGACAAGGGGAAGAAAAGTGAGCTTTTCTCTCTTGTACATGCTATGCACAAAAAATCATACCCCCGGCATTTTTTGTGAAGAAAGAAGCCATACAATAAATGCCAGAGGAATAGGCTTATTATGTATTACTTCTTATTATAGTGGCACTATTTCACACTATTTGCAATTGTACTTGCGATGTTTTGTAAATTTTCCATTGTGTATTCATTTTGATGTGATTTCCAAACAGCACCGAAACCATCGTTTTCACCGTAGCGTGGAATTAAATGAAGGTGGAAGTGGAATACAGTTTGTCCAGCTTTCTCGCCGTTATTGTTAAGTAGGTTGAAACCAACTGGATTAAATTCTGCTTTCATTGCATTTGCGATTTTTGGAACGACAGCAAAAATATGTGATGCGATTTCTGGCGTTAACGCAAAAATGTCTTGTTTGTGTACTTTCGGAATAACAAGAGTATGTCCTTTTGTTACTTGACTAATATCTAAAAATGCAAGTACATGTTCATCTTCGTATACTTTTGAGCAAGGGATTTGCCCGTCAATGATTTTACAAAAAATACAATTGTCCGCTGTATGATTCATCGATCTCATCCTTTCAAATAGTCTTAGCCGTATTTTACCATAATTACATAGGAGAACAAACACGAAAAACAGGAAGCTGACTCAGCTTCCTGTTTTCTGAAGAGGGATTGAAAAAGCATTTTTTATAATTTACGGTTCGCAGACACCTCATTTATATAAGAAATGCACGGTAAATCGGCTAAAGTTTCTGCCGTAGACACCCCATTTTCAAGTGAAATGAATTGCAATCTTTTTTTAAAATGAAATTGTTTATTTTTTAAAACAGTATATGCTCTTTCGGAGACACCCCGTTTCGAAAATGAAACAAATTATCTGGTTATGTGTAAATTTCATTGTCCAACTTGGACACCCCATTTCATGATGACTTCACTATGTTGTTGTACTCATCAATTGGTGGTTGCTTTTTCAATGTGTTCCTTCTTCACTAATTATGATGTCCGCTTTTGTAAAAATATATGCCAAGAAATTTAAATTTTTTTTTAAGACATCGATACTATGTAGTACAGCGCCATTTTTGGTAAGATGAATGTAGAATGAATACTAATGAAGAAAGTGGTGTCGTATGAGCGAGTTATTGCGTGTAGAAAATGTTACAGGGGGATATACGAAACGACCTGTACTGCAAAATGTTTCGTTCTCTGTTAATAAAGGCGAACTTGTCGGCTTAATCGGTTTAAATGGAGCCGGAAAGAGTACGACAATTAAACATATCATCGGTTTAATGGAACCGAAAAAAGGAACTGTCACAATTAATGGGAAAACAATTCGTGATGATATGACAGCGTACCGTTCTAGTTTCTCCTTCATTCCAGAAACGCCAGTATTATATGATGAGTTAACGTTAGAAGAGCATTTGAAATTAACAGCGATGGCGTACGGTGTAGATGAAAAACAATATGAAGAACGTGTAGGACAACTATTACAAGAGTTCCGCATGAAAAATCGCTTGAAATGGTTTCCGTCTCATTTCTCAAAAGGGATGAAACAAAAAGTAATGATTATGAGTGCATTTTTAGTTGAACCATCACTTTACATTGTGGACGAACCTTTCGTTGGGCTTGATCCTTTAGCGATTCAATCACTTCTTCAAATGATGGATCAAATGAAAAAGAGTGGTGCGGGCATCTTAATGAGTACACATATTTTAGCGACAGCAGAGCGCTATTGTGATTCATTCATTATTTTGCATCAAGGTGAAGTGAGAGCGATGGGAACATTATCAGAACTTCAATCCGGGTTTAATATGCCTGGTGCAACGCTTGATGATATTTATATTGCGTTAACGAAGGAAGAAGATTATGAATAGCACAGCGTTATGGAAAGAACGATTTCGGCACTTTCTAAAAGAAGTTCGTACATATAGTAAATACGTATTTAATGATCATTTGAAATTTATTTTCGTATTTATCATCGGCGCAGGAGCGTATTATTACCAGCAATGGTTACAAACGTTAACACCTTCGTTTCCGACAGCGTTTGTTATGGCAGTCTTACTTGGCCTCGTATTAACAGCTGGGTCCATCCAAACGTTATTAAAAGAAGCGGATCTCGTGTATTTGCTTCCAGTTGAAGAAAAGTTAAAGCCTTACTTTACGAAGGCATTTCTCTTTACGTTTATGATTCAGTTATACATAATCGCAATGGTAGCAGCTGCGCTTGCCCCGTTATATTTCCAGCAAATGAAACAAACAGGTGCCAATTACATATGGATTGTAATCGCGTTTGTCATTGTAAAAGCGTGGAATTTATTCGTAGCGTGGGAAAAATCATTTTTAACAGATCAAAGCGTTCAAAAAGCAGATTGGTTCATTCGCTTTATCTTAAACGGCTTATTTGTGTACGTCCTTGTAGAACGTACTTCATTCATTTTTACCGGTGTAATTGTCTTTCTTATGGCGCTATACCTTGCTGTTATGCATCAAAAGGTGAAGGGAAAGCCGCTAAACTGGGAGTATTTAATTTCTGAAGAAGGTAAAAAAATGATGCTGCTGTACCGCATTGCGAATATGTTCGTTGATGTACCAGCGTTAAAAGAGAGAGTATCACGTAGGAAATGGCTTGATTTCATTCTTTCGATGATTGGTGAGAAACGTAC
The DNA here is from genome assembly GCF_046534555.1 of Bacillus sp. SIMBA_074. Classification (NCBI taxonomy): domain Bacteria; kingdom Bacillati; phylum Bacillota; class Bacilli; order Caryophanales; family Bacillaceae; genus Bacillus; species Bacillus sp. SIMBA_074. Next base: position 186,897 of record NZ_JAWRYM010000004.1, read on the forward strand.
ATATTTATACTTATATACGAGAACATTTTTAAGATCGGGTAACTATTTCGGATTATATATGCGTTTACTCGTTCTTGGGGGAATTATTCTTTACTTTATCCCATTTTTATATGGACGTTTTATCGTAAGCCTTGTTTTCTTATACTTAATCGGCTACCAGCTCTTAACCCTTTGGAAACATCACCGTATGAAAGTTTGGCTTGATTTATATCCGGTAGGGGGAGACGAGAAGAAGAGAGATTTCCTTACTTTATTAAATGCGATTCTTATCATTGGTAGCGTTGTATTTACAATTATATTTGCACTTGCGACGAAAGATTTCATAATGACCGGCATTTTATTTGTAGTAAGCATATTATTTAGTATTGGTTTCGTTTATCAATACGGTGCAAAGCGCATTGAGCGTTTAAACTGAAAGGAATGAACCTATGATTACATATGAAGAGAAGGTTATAAAAGAATTGGAGCAGTGGAAAGCTACATTCATGAAAGATTCTTCTATGATGACACGGTTCTCTAAAAAAGTGCAGGTGAAAGTGCAACAACTAGTGCCCGCGAAAGTGCAAAAGGTACTAACAGAAACGATTCGGATGATGGTGCAAACAATTAGCGCTGGATCAAACTTCATAAAACCGAAGCTAAAAGAAACGAACTGGTCACTGCAAAGAAGAGATGATGAAGTACGTAAAAAAATGGATGAGTACAAAAAAGTTGCAGCGGCAGAAGGGGCAGGAACAGGAGCAGGTGGTATTCTCCTTGGCCTTGCCGATTTCCCGTTATTACTTACTATTAAAATAAAGTTTTTATTTGATGCAGCAACATTGTACGGATTTGATACGAGTAAAAAAGAAGAGCGCCTTTTTATTCTTCACGTTTTCCAGCTTGCTTTTTCAAGTGACGATTACCGAAAAGAAGTATGGAAAGCGATTGAAACGTGGGATACAGAAGAAGAAAATCATATGGACTGGGAAAAGTTCCAAACAGAATACCGAGACTATATCGATTTAGCAAAAATGCTTCAACTCGTTCCAATCATCGGTGCCCCGGTTGGCGCATATGCGAATTATCAATTGTTGCAAAGGCTTGGGGAAGTGACGATGAATTGTTATCGTATGCGATTGCTTAATAGAAATTAATTTGTTTTACAAAAAGCATCCTAAATTACACATTTAGGATGCTTTTTTTTATTTTTATTCATATTTTTAATTTTTTTACCAATAATATACAGATAAAGTTGCTTGAGCTTACTTTACTGTATTTAGGGGTGCAAAATATGAAAGTATCAATATTTATCACTTGTGTTGCAGATATTTTTTATCCAGAAGTAGGGAAAGATGTTGTGGAAATTCTTGAAGATTTAGGGTGTGAAGTTGATTTTCCAAAAACTCAAACTTGCTGCGGACAACCTGCTTATAATAGCGGGTATGTTAAAGAAACAAAAACAGCTGCAAAACATATGATTGAAGCCTTTTCCAGTTCAGAATATGTTGTGGCACCATCGGGCTCTTGCGCTATGATGGTTCATGAGTTTTCTAGCTTATTTTCTGAAAGTGAAGCGGAGTGGAAGAAAAAGGCTACGGAACTTGCAAATAAAACATATGAATTCACACAATTTCTAGTTGAAGTATTAGGGAAAGAAGACTTAGGTGCGGAGTTTCATAAAAAAGCAACGGTTCATACATCTTGTCATATGAGCCGATTAATGGGGATTAAGGAACCGCCGCAAAAATTATTGAAATGTGTAAAGGGACTGGAAGTTGTTTCATTGCCGCATAATTATGATTGCTGCGGATTTGGAGGGACATTCTCGGTGAAAATGCCAGAAATCTCTGAGCAAATGGTTGAGGAAAAAGTAAAGCATATTATGGAAACCGGTGCGGAATTGTTAATTGGGATGGATTGTAGCTGCTTAATGAATATAAAAGGACGTTTAACACGTAATGGTTATCCAATTGATGTAAAACATATTGCTCAAGTATTAAATGAAGATCGAAAACAAGGGGGGATATAGAGATGGGAATGAAAATTGGGAACGATCCCTTTCATAAGCGTACTGCAACCGGTATTGGGGATCAATTTATGCGACAGGCTGTTAGGAAAGCGCAAGATGGTCTTAGAATCAAGAAATTAAAAGCTACTGAGAGTCTTGGGAATTGGGAGGAATGGCGAGCTTTAGGAGAAGAAATTCGAAAGCATACATTAGAAAACCTTGATTATTATTTACATCAGCTAAGTGAAAATATTGAGAAAAACGGTGGTTTTGTTTATTTCGCAAAGACTGCAGAAGACGCAAGGGAATATGTAAAAGGGATTGTAAAAAAGAAAAATGCGAAAAAAATTGTGAAATCAAAATCGATGGTAACAGAAGAGATTAGTTTAAATGAAGCGATTGAAGAAGCAGGAGCGGAAGTGTTAGAAACAGATCTTGCTGAATTTATTCTACAAGTGAACGACCATGATCCTCCCTCGCATATTGTTGTTCCGTGTCTTCACAAAGATAAAGAACACATTTGTGAAATATTTAAAACAAAGTTAGATTACACTGGAACATCTGATCCTACGGAAATGGCGAGGTTTGTAAGAGATTATTTACGTGATGATTTTTTTGCAGCGGATATAGGGGTGACTGGATGTAACTTTGCTGTTGCAGAGTCTGGGTCAATTTCTATCGTAGCAAACGAAGGAAATGCAAGACTTACTACGACACTTCCAAAAACGTTGATTACAGTTATGGGGATGGAACGTATTGTTCCGACATGGGAAGAGCTTGATGTTTTAGTAACACTTCTATGCCGAAGTTCTGTAGGACAAAAGTTAACAAGTTATATTACAGGATTAACTGAACCTGGTGGGGAAGATGGACCTGAGGAATTTCATTTAGTCATTGTTGATAATGGTCGTTCCGATATTGTAGGAACAGAATTCCAAAGTGTTCTTCAGTGTATTCGTTGCGCGGCATGTATTAATGTGTGTCCTGTATACAGGCATATTGGTGGGCATGCATATGGCTCTATTTATCCAGGGCCAATTGGAGCTGTGTTGACACCGCTTTTAGGGGGATATGATGAATATAAGGATTTACCTTATGCATCTAGCCTTTGTGGTGCTTGTACAGAAGCGTGTCCAGTGAAAATCCCGTTACACGACTTATTAATTAAACATCGCAGCCGCATTGTAGAAGAAAAACAATCACCCGTAGCTTGGAACGTGGCTATGAAAGGTTTTGAAAAAGCGGTGAAGAGTCCTAGACTATTTTCTTTTGCAGCGAAGAGCGCTCCGTATGCATTAAAACCTCTTGCAAAAGGGGATAAGATCGAGCGTGGAATTGGGCCGTTAAAAGCTTGGACGGATGCGAGAGATTTTCCAGTTCCGAAAAAACAACCGTTTCGAGAGTGGTTTGAAAAACACGAAAAGGAGAACAATGATGGCCATCCAAAATCGTGAGGAATTTTTACTACAGTTATCAGAAAAGCTTGGTAGGAAACGTCCAGAAGCAGTGAAAAAACCGAACTGGTCTTTTTCCCCGCAGTGGGATGTTTTTGACGGACTGGCGCAAGATGAACTTGTATTAAAGTTAATAGAGCACTGTGAAGTGATTCATACAGAAGTAAAGCGAACAACAAAGGAAAATCTTGTTGAAACATTGGGGTCTTTTATAAAAGGTTGGAATATCAAATCTGTTATATGTTCGAATGATGAGCGCTTTAATGAGTATGGTCTTACGCCATGTTTCAGCAATGAAGGAACAACACATTTTCGTACATGGGGATTAGATCATAAAGAAGAGGACAGAAAATTTGCGAAAGCTGCTGACCTTGGCATTACGTTCAGTGATATGACTCTAGCGGAATCAGGAACCGTTGTACTATTTAATGACGGGTTAAAAGGAAGGCATGTTAGTTTGCTTCCAGAGTCATATATTGCAATCGTTCCTAAAAGTACGATTGTACCAAGATTAACCCAAGCTACAAAACTGATCCATAATCAAAATAAAGCGGGAGAAAACTTGCCGGCTTGTGTGAACTTTGTTTCTGGTCCATCAAATAGCGCGGATATTGAAATGAACCTTGTCGTAGGTGTACATGGGCCAATCCGAACAGCGTATATCATTGTGGATGATCAATAATGATTTACGTGTGCGGCAGAGCGCGAAATATAGCTGAAACATTATAAGAGTACTGAAAATAGAAAGTGCTGGCTGTTAAATATAACCGGGTCTTTCTATTTTGTGTGCCCTTACTGGTGAAGAAACCTTAAGAAGGAAAATTTTAATCTCTGTTTCAGTTTTCTACGCTACTATAACTAACTGAATTGTGTCTTTTCTTAGAAGCTAAACACACTATAACTAGCTCCAATTATAATGAATACGATAAAGAGCAGAATGAGTAATAAAAGCCCACTACTACCGCTCTTACCATCTTTGCCATCTTCACCGCCGCCGCTACCACCTTTACCGCCAGATCCCATATGAAAACCCTCCTTATCGTTATACATTGTTTTTACTTTATATTTTTCTAGGTTCATCAAGAAGTTCCTCTTAAAACTCTAATTAACTTGCAAATCATTCATTTTCATTTTACAATTTACTTACCGACCGGTAAGTAAAAATAGAAGAGGTACAGTATGACAAAAAATTTACAAACATCGCAGCACATTGTAGATGCATCATTTAAACTAATGGCAGAGCACGGCATTGAGAAGATGAGTCTTTCAATGATTGCGAAAGAAGTAGGTATATCAAAGCCAGCTATTTATTATCATTTTCCGTCTAAAGAAGCGCTAGTTGATTTTTTATTTGAAGAGATTTTTTCTGGATATTATTTCGTGGGTTACTTCGATAAAGAACAATATACGAAAGAAAACTTTGCAGAAAAGTTAATCGCAGATGGTTTACATATGTTGTCTGAGTATAGAGGTCAAGAAGGCATATTACGCGTTATAAATGAATTCATCGTAACTGCGACGCGAAATGAAAAGTACCAGAAACGCTTATTTGAAATACAAGAAGATTTCTTAAATGGATTCCACGATTTATTAAAGAAAGGTGTGGAACTTGGTGTTGTGTCACAACATGCAACTGAAGAAAACGCGCATACGTTAGCGCTCGTTATTGATAATATGAGTAATTACATATTAATAGGATTCGATTTAAAGTATAAAGAAATTTGGATTCGAAATGTGAAAAACGTAATGAAGGAGGGGGAATAAAAATGAAAATGCAGAAAAACTGGTGGCTCGGTTTCCTTGGATTTGTGGGAGTGTATAAAATTCCAGGTATGATTGAAGCTTTCCAAGCGGATAAAGGTTGGCTCGCATTAATTAGTTTAGTTTGGCTCCTTTGGTTCGGATATTTTATTCCTGAGAAAAAAACGGATAAATAATAAATTTTCAATTTTATGTAAAGTTATGTAAAATATAGATTGAGACAATTCATATATTAGATTAATAGATTTGGAGTGGTTACATGGATCCATTGAAAAATGAAATTCATCCTGACATGGTCAAGGTGTGGAAAGTTCGTGCTGTAATTGAAGAAGGGATAGGTATTCTCGTCATTTTAGCTTACCTGTTCCTTATGATAAAGTTTGATTGGTGGGCGTGGATTTTGTATGTGATGGTTGGGTTAACAGTTGCGCTAGCACCATTTTCGTACTTTGTATTCCCGAAACTACGTCAGCGTTATTATAGCTACCAACTAAATGAAGAAGAACTTGAAATTCAGCACGGTCTTTTCGTCGTAAAGCGCGTATTAGTACCAATGATTCGTGTACAGCACGTTACAATTGAACAAGGACCAATTATGAGAAAACATGGATTAGCAGAATTACATATTTCAACAGCGGCAACTTCTCACAGCATTCCAGGCTTAACGATGTATGAAGCAGAAATGTTAAAAACGAGAATCGCAGAATTAGCGAAAGTGAGTGATGAGGATGTATAAGAGGCAGCATCCAATCACGATGTTATTAGAATTGAGATTGACAGACTTTTTACCATTACTTATTTTCATGTTTAGTTTAAATGGAAAGTTTCCATTTTGGTATTTAATTCCCGCTGGATTCGGTTTACTCACCGTCTTTTCAGCGTTTGAGAAATGGTATTACACAACATACTGGGTTGAAAATAACGTATTACATGTTAAACAAGGGCTCTTTGTGAAGAAGGAGAGCTACTTAAATAAAGAACGTGTTCAAACGATTAATACAAGTTCAAACGTGTTATATCAAATGCTCGGTTTAAAGAAAATTCAAATCGAAACAGCTGGCGGAGGCGATGATGCCGAAGTAAGCCTAGCTGGTATTACAGAAGATGAGGCGAAGGAGCTTATTTCCTTACTAAATGAGCCAACTCCAGAAGTAAAAGCAGAAGAAACATCAGAAGAAGTAGTAGAAAAAGAAGTTATGACAGAGGAAAAGCAAGCGACAGAGTACAAATTAACTTTGAAAGAAATTTTATTAGCATCTGTTACATCTGGTCAGTTTGGACTATTATTCTCATTAATCTTTTTCGTGTATCACCAAGTAGATGAGTACATTCCGAAATGGATAAAAAATAGCGTAGAGTCGTATGTAATGGATCATGATATATACGGCTGGATTTACATGGTAGCTATTTTACTCGTCCTTTCGTGGATTATATCTACAATTGGTTACGCGTTAAAACATGGTAATTTCACAGTAAATCGAAAAAACGATGAAGTGCGTATTTCTCAAGGATTACTTGAAAGGAAAGAACTTGTACTAAAGTTACACCGCATTCAAGGGATTACGATAAAAGAAGGTATTTTCCGTCAGATGTTCGGTTATTGTGCTGTGCAAGTCGAAGTCATTCAAAGTAAGGGATTGGGAGAAGAGAAAGACAAAGTTACGCTGCATCCGATTATTCGAAAAGATCGTGTGCAAGAGTTACTCGCTCATTTACAATTGCCATATGAACTGAATACAAATATTACTGCATTACCAAAAGCAGCCTTGCGCCGTTATTTAATTGATAGTTTCATTTTCTTCGCAATGCTAGCAGTCCCGCTTACTGGGATAAGCATATACTTTGAAAAGTATTTCATCATGTGGGCGTTGTTACCGCTAGCTATCCTCATCTTTACACTTGGATACGCAACATTTAAAACAAATGGTTACGGTGTAAACGGAGAACAAATTACGATTATACATCGTAGTATTGGGAAACATACAGGACTTGTAAGAAGAAGACACGTCCAATCAATTGAAAAAACACAATCATATTTCCAGCGCCGAGCGGATTTATGTACGTATACGTTTTCTAGTGCATCATCGAATTATAAACTAGAGCATACGAGAGTAGAAGATGCGGAGAGAATGCAGGATTGGTATAAGAAGAGAATAAGTGAGAATTAATTTAAAAAAGCTTGCCTATTATATGAAAGGCAGGCTTTTTTGTTATGGAGAAATGAGTAGTTTGATTCATATATGGGTGCAAATACAGCTCACATTTCTCAATACGTATCAGAAAAAAAGGTAGTACCTTTCTATTTCAGGGAAATTCGTGAAATTTTTGATATAAATGGTATACTAATATAGAAATAATATTAGGAGGTTATATATGATAAGTCAGTTGAAAAGAGAAGCACTTGATGCATTAAAAGGAAAATGGGGATTAGCGGTAGGGGCAACCTTATTACTTGGAATCCTTATTGGAGCTGTTGAACTTCTAATTACAGGTGTTTTCTCGATATTTTGGGGTTGGGAAGAAGCAAGTGATTCGCTTACAGTAAGTATTATTGCAATGCTTGTTATCGGTCCGTTAACAATAGGCGCATACTATCTTGTTTTAAATGTAATCCGTGAGACTAGTGCTCGCATTGGTGATTTATTTAGATGGTTTAGCGATGGAAGTAAGATTATGAAGTCGTTTTTAACATATTTACTAATGTATGTATACTTGATGCTATGGACATTACTTCTTATTATTCCGGGTATTATTAAATCATTTTCTTATTCTATGACGTATTTTATTTTGAATGATCGTCCAGAATACACAGCGAATCAAGCAATTACCGAAAGTCGCCGTATGATGAATGGGCATAAAATGGATTACTTTTTACTATGCTTAAGTTTCCTTGGCTGGTTCATTTTAAGTATTCTTACTTTAGGAATCGGTTTCTTATGGTCTGCACCTTATTTCTACGCGACATCGGCAGCATTTTATGAAGAGATTTCAAAAGAATATTATAAAAAAGAAGGTACTACTTTCTAATAAAACATCTAACCCATCTGTTCCCTATATTCTTTAGGGGATAGGTGGTTTGATTTTTCTTGAATTTGCACACAATTGTAGCAATAGAAGACTTTGATAAATTCGTTCTTTGTGAAGTGAATTTGTTAAGTAGTTTATAAATAAAAAAATGTTATTACTCAATTCAACGGGAGTAATAACATTTTTTTATTTAGTGCTGAAAGAATTAACGCCGCCTTATAAGGTAAAACAATCAAGATGATAAAGTAATAGGAAGATCTAAACTAGTAAATCCTATTCATGGATATATTAGGAATGAATATAAAAGTATAGATGTATAGTCAACTCTGTGTATTTGATGTTATCATATTGAATGATATGGAAATTTTTAATAGAAGAAGCAACTAACAATTTAAAGGTAGTGAAGCCTTTGTTGTATAAAGAAAATACTTAGTACTCCTCAACAAAGTTAAAAATAAGATACGTATTTATATAATTTTAGTAGAAAGGGGGTTTTAAAAAGGAATGAGTACAAGCATAACACGGCAAAAAATTTTATCTGCCGCTTCTCAAATTGTGCAATATAAAGGGGTTGCTAAATTAACCTTAGAAGCAGTAGCAAAAGAGGCGGGTGTAAGTAAAGGTGGATTGTTGTATCACTTTTCAAATAAAGAAGCTTTAATAGAGGGTATGATACTCAAAGGGGTAGAGGATTATCAGGGGGCTATTCACAATAAAGTAGCAGAAGACTCAAAGAGGAAAGGAAGGTGGGTTCGTTCTTTTGTAGAGGAAAGATTAAGTAATGAGAGAAGAACAGAAGAGTTGTCTAGTAGTATGATGGCAGCATTAATGCTAAAACCTGAATTACTTGAGCCATTACAAAAATCATTTCAGCAACTACAAAATAAAATAGAAAATGATGAGATGGATTCGGTTTGTGCCACAATTATTAGATTAGCAGCAGATGGGTTATGGTATTCGGAATGTTTAGGGGTTGGAAGAATAAGTCCCGAATTAAGAGAAAAAGTGATTCGAGCTCTTATCTCAGCTTCTTGTAAATAGAATATATAAACTATATAATATAAAACAATTCACCGTTGGTTATTTAATCCAGTGTTGAATTGTTTTTTTTATTAGAATAATAGAATAATTGTATAGAGTGTTGAATTAAAACCGTCCAGACGGTATAGTAATATTTGGTTCAAAAGGAAAATGAAACAAAAAAAGAATAAAAAATATTTTTAGCACACTATTCGAAAGGATAGGCCGCAAAGCTTAGAGTCTACGGTAATATATATGGTTTACTAAGATCGTCTGGTTGCACATTTGATGCAACCAGACGATCTTTTTTGTTATATAAATATAATAATCAAGGAGGAAAATATGCAAACGAAGAGTACTAAAAGATACGTTTCAATGATTTCATTAGTTTTTCTAGTATTATTTTCGGTGCTGAATGTATGGGCTCCAGTGATTCAAGCTGCTGTGATGAAAAGTCCAGTAGATGAGATTAACATTTCCCGTACTGATGGCACGACATCTGAACCATATCAGGCTTCAGATGGTATGAAAGTAGAAGTGAAGTGGTCTGCTAAAGAACAGATAAAGAGTGGAGATCAATTCACAATTGATATGCCAAAAGAATTTCGAAAAGATCTTATGAATCTGAGCTTTCCTTTAAAAGATGCTGAAGGAAAAATAGTTGGTACATGTGATATGAAAAATGGTCTATTGACGTGTACTATGGGTGATTATGTAGATGGAAAGAATAACATTAAAGGTTCTTTATTCGTAGAATTCTATTTTGCTCTAGAAGCATATGATGGTGTCGAAAAAATTCCATTAGAATTTAACGTTGATGGTCAAATCGTAAATAAAGAAGTAAGTGTAAGTAATACGACGGAGAGACCGAAGCCACAGCCCAATACAGATAATCTATTGAAGTGGGGTTCTTATAATCAAGAAGACCCTTCAATTGCAGAATGGCTTGTATATGTAAATGCAACTGGAACAGAAATGCAAGATCTTAAATTAACAGATACATTAGGACCTGGGCATGAGTTAATTACGGACAGCGTAGTATTAGAAGAGGCTGTATTTGAAGATGGTTATGCACCAACAAATGTTAAGCCAGCAGATTTATCTAAAATTAAAATCAATGCAACGAAGACTGGATTTACAATTGAATTTCCAGACAGTTCAAAAGGTTATATTTTAAGATATAAAACAAAGATTACAAATCCTGCTGCAAAGCCTCATAAAAATACAGTGAAATTAGAAGGCAAAAATATTGAAACTGAAGAAAAAGTAGGACAAGTATTCGTAAGTGGTGGGGGAGGAACCGGTTCAGGTGACGATAATCCACCTAGTATTGAAAAGAATATAGTTGATGAGAATGGTAAGCTTGTAGAGAATCAGCAGTTAACACAAATGGATCAACCTATTCAATATCAAGTTGGTACACATATACCAAACGATCCTCCTAAATACACATCTATGGTAATTAGTGATGATTTAGAAGATGTTTTAGAAGTATTAGAGGCAAAAGTATATGATCAAAATGGCCAAGATATTACTTCTAAAGGAACACTAACGATAGATAAACAAAAAAGTGAAGTAACGTTTACGTTCGGTGAGAGCTTTGACTATAAGTCATATGAAGACCAGATAATTAACTTGAATATTAAGGCGAAAATTAAAGCTGATGCAGACTTATCTTCTTACGTAGATAAGAAGATTCCTAATAAAGCAGAATTAAACTTTGATGATAAAAAATTAACATCGAAAGAAGTAACTGTTACACCGCCTGAACCTCCAAAAGACGGTACAGTATCTATTCATAAAATAGATGCTGAGAATCCGAATAAAGGGTTAACAGGTGCCGAATTTGAAGTTCGAAATAGTGCGGATAAGGTTGTTGCAGTACTGAAAACGGACGAAAACGGTTTTTCAGTACCTCAAACTTTAGCTCCTGGGACGTATAAAGTTTATGAAAAAGTAGCACCTGAGGGATATCAAAAATTAACAAGTCCGGTAGAGGTTACGCTTCAAGCTGGAGAAACAAAAACAATTGAAATTAAAAATACCATGCAAAAGGGTCAAATTGAATTAAAGAAAATTGATTCGGAAAATGGTGGTAAAGCATTAGCAAATGCAGAGTTTGATATAGTAAAAGACGGTGTAGTAGTTGAACATATTATTACAGATAAAGACGGTAAGGCAATTTCTAAACCGTTAGCACCAGGAAAATATATTTTAAAAGAAACGAAAGCGCCCGAAGGATACCAGTTAAAAGAAACAGAGTTCGAAGTAAATGTAACAGGGGACGGCATATTCCCAATAAAAGTAGAAAATGCAATGGTAGACAAGGGTAATGTAGAAATTACAAAAGTGGACAAAGAAAACGGTGCAGTATTAGCGGGTGTCGAATTTGAAGTCCAAAATGAGAAAAGTGAAGTAGTAAGAAAAGTAACAACAGATAAAGATGGAAAAGCAAACGTTTCAGATCTATCAGTAGGAAAGTACAAATTAGTAGAGACGAAAAGCTTACCAGGTTATAAGAAACTAACAGAACCAGTATCATTTGAGATTACAAAAGGTATGACGACAGTCCTATCATTGAAAGTAGAGAATGAGCAGTTAGACAAAGGTTCAGTAGAAATTACAAAAGTAGATAAAGAAAGTCAAAAAGTATTAGAAGGCGTAGTCTTCGAAGTGCAAGATGAAAAAGGTAAAGTAGTAACGAAAGTAACAACAAATAAAGATGGAAAAGCAACAATTTCAGATTTATCAGTAGGGAAATATAAGCTAGTAGAGAAAGAAAGCTTACCAGGCTATAAAAAACTAACAGAACCAGTATCATTCGAAATTAAAAAAGGTATGACAGAAGTCTTATCAATAAAAGTAGAGAATGAACAGTTAGACAAAGGCTCAGTAGAAATTACAAAAGTAGATAAAGAAAGCCAAAAAGCATTAAAAGGCGTAGTCTTTGAAGTGCAAGATGAAGCTGGAACAGTAGTAAAGGAATTAACAACAGATAAAAATGGAAAAGCAAACGTTTCAGACTTATCAGTAGGAAAGTACAAATTAGTAGAAAAAGCAGGCTTACCAGGTTATAAGAAACTAACAGAGCCATTATCGTTTGAAATTACAAAAGGTATGACGAAGTCTTTAACATTTACTGTAGAAAATGAAATGGTAGATACAGGGAATGTAGAAATCACAAAGATAGACAAAGATAGTAAAGCACCATTAGAAGGTGTTGTGTTTGAAGTACGTGATTCAAAAGGGAAAGTAGTTACTAAAGTAACAACGGATAAAGATGGAAAAGCAAATGCTTCAGATTTATCTATTGGAAAGTATGAGTTGGTGGAGGTAGAAACACCAGCCGGATACAAACCACTAGAAAAACCAATTTTATTCGAAATTGAAAAAGGTAGAGTTACAGCATTACAATTAACTGTCGAAAATGAATTAGTGGATACAGGAAATGTAGAAATTACAAAAGTAGACAAAGAAAATAAAGATGCTTTAGCTGATGCCGTATTTGAGATTCAAGACGAAGCAGGACAAGTAGTCGCTAAAATAACGACAGATAAAAAAGGGCACGCACAGGTTACTAATTTATCAGTTGGAACATACAAGTTGGTAGAGGTAAATGCACCAAAAGGATATAAGCAATTAGTAGATCCTATTACTTTCCAAATTGAAAAAGGTATGACAAAATCTCTTGCTTTAACAGTAGAAAACGAAATGTTAGACAAGGGTAATGTAGAAATTACAAAAGTAGATAAAGAAGGCCAAAAAGCATTAGCAGGCGTAGTCTTTGAAGTACAAGATGAGCAAGGTAAAGTAGTAACTGAAGTAACGACAGATAAAGATGGAAAAGCAAAAGTCTCAGACTTATCTGTAGGCAAGTACAAATTAGTAGAAAAAGCAGGCTTACCGGGATACAAAAAACTAACAGAACCAGTATCATTCGAAATTAAAAAAGGTATGACGGAAGTTTTATCATTGAAAGTAGAGAATGAATTATTAGACAAAGGTTCAGTAGAAATTACAAAAGTGGACAAAGAAAGTGGCGCAATATTAGCGGGCGTAACTTTCGAAGTGCAAGATGAAAAAGGAAAAGTAGTAACAAAAGTAACAACAGATCAAGATGGAAAAGCAAAAATCTCAGATTTATCAGTAGGAAAGTATAAATTAGTAGAGAAAGAAAGTTTACCAGGATACAAAAAACTAACAGAAGCAGTATCATTCGAAATTAAAAAAGGTATGACGAAAGTTTTATCATTGAAAGTAGAGAATGAACTGTTAGATAAAGGTTCAGTAGAAATTACAAAAGTGGACAAAGAAAGTGGCGCAGTATTAGCGGGCGTAACCTTCGAAGTGCAAGATGAAAAAGATAAAGTAGTAACAAAAGTAACAACAGATAAAGATGGAAAAGCAAATATTTCAGATTTATCAGTAGGAAAGTATAAATTAGTAGAGAAAGAAAGTTTACCAGGCTACAAAAAACTAACAGAACCAGTATCATTCGAAATTAAAAAAGGTATGACGGAAGTCTTATCACTAAAAATAGAGAACGAACTATTAGACAAAGGTTCAGTAGAAATTAAAAAAGTAGATAAAGACAGTCAAAAAGTATTAGAAGGCGTAGTCTTCGAAGTACAAGATGAGCAAGGCAAAGTAGTAACAGAAGTAAAAACAGATAAAGAAGGAAAAGCAAAAATCTCAGACTTATCTGTAGGAAAGTACAAATTAGTAGAGAAAGAAAGTTTACCAGGCTATAAAAAGCTAACAGAACCAGTATCATTCGAAATTAAAAAAGGTATGACAGAAGTCTTATCATTGAAAGTAGAGAATGAACAGCTAGACAAAGGTTCAGTGGAAATTACAAAAATGGCTGCTGAAAGCAAGAATATATTAGCAGGAGCTGTGTTTGAAGTTCATGATGAAAAAGGTAAAATAGTCGCGAGAGTAACAACAGATAAAGATGGAAAAGCAAAAGTCTCAGATCTATCTGTAGGTAACTACACACTAGTAGAAGTAGAAGCACCAAAAGGATATGAAAAATTAACTAATCCAATTCCATTTGAAATTACAAAAGGAATGATAAGTTCAGTTCAATTAGAAGTATTAAACAAATTGAGTCATTTAGCACCACCAAATCCAGAAAAACCGGAAACAACAGATCCAGAAAAACCGGAAAAACCAGATCCAGAGAAACCGGAAAAACCAGATCCAGAAAAACCGGAAAAACCAGATCCAGAGAAGCCTGGAACAACAGATCCAGAAAAACCGGAAACAACAGATCCAGAGAAACCTGGAACAACGAATCCAGAGAAGCCTGGAACAACAGATCCAGAGAAGCCTGGAACAACAGATCCAGAGAAACCTGGAACAATGAATCCAGAGAAGCCTGGAACAACAGACCCAGAGAAACCTGGAACAACGAATCCAGAGAAGCCTGGAACAACGAATCCAGAGAAACCTGAAAAAGAATTACCGAAGACAGGGCAGAAAATGCCTGTGGAACCATATATGGGAGCACTTCTTGTAATGATGAGTTTTGGATTACTCGTATTAGGTAGAAAACAGCAAAGATAATAAAAGTGAAAAGGTATCCTCAAAGTATTTGAGGATACCTTTTTTATATTATTTGGCATAAAAAAAAGCATCTAGCAAAAGAATTAGCTGCAAATAAAAAACACAAGGGAAGATAAATGTCTTCCCGCTTCACGAATGTGCTTATTTCAAAAAAAGTATAAAAACTAGCTTTATTATATATATTTGATGTGTAAAGGTATGGAAGGAAAAGTTTATACGTTTTCGTAGTGTTTTGTTGAAAAAAGAGCAATCTATGTAATTGATTTTAACGATTTAGGAAATAAGTCCGGTTCTTAAAGCGTTTGAAGAGCGATAGTCCAATAGTAGGTGGGAGATGAAATTAGGGTTGGAATCTTATTGGATCTTAAAATGTGGAAGGGGAAAATAATGTAAAAAAAACTATTGTATGTTTAAAACCTTCATGTTACATTTAAGTTACAGAATGATTACAAAACGTAACTTTTGTTACGTTTTGTTTTCTAATGTTTTCTATTTATTACGGATTATGGTTTGTATTCCAATAAACTAAGAATATGTAAAGTCAAGGAAATAGCAAACTATAAACTGAAAATGATGTTTCTATGTGTATAAGAGTGTGTGTAGTAAAGATTCTGAGTAAGGGCTTTATTAAAATTCCTTTCTGTCTTAAAAGAAGAAAACCAACTACCAACTATTTAGGAGTTTTAAGTAATGATAGTAAATGAAATGTACAGTACATATTTACTTTCAGTCTAATTACTACACAGACTTTTATACATATGATGTTATTGTTTTAGGTATATATAGGGGGAGAGAAAATGAGAAAGTTATTAACGGTAATTGGACTTACGTTTTTAATGCTAGCTGGATGTAGTAATGGGGATTTTGACAAAGCAATGGATGAGGGGAAGACTGCGTTAACGAATAAAGAATATAAAAATGCTTTATCATCATTTGAACGAGCATTAGATGAGAAAAAAGATGATTCAGATGCAAAAGTGCTTGTAGAACAAACGAAAGTAATGATTGAAGCAGCGAAGTTAAAAGAAGAAACAAAGGTAGAAGAATCAATCAAGTCATTTGAAAAAGTAGAGAACATGAAGAATGGAAATAATACGCTTATAAAACAAGCCAAGGAAGAACGAACAGCATTAGTAGCGATCTTAGAACAAAAAAAGAATTATAGCGAGCAACTGGCAAAAAGTGAAGAGTTAATAAGTAAGAAAAATTATACAGAAGCGAAAGAGATATTAAATAAGCTAGTTTCAGAAACAAAAGATAACAAGAACCTTGAAGAATATAATAAAAAGGCTTTAGGATTAATCACTAAAATTGATGAAGAGGAAAAAACTGCAAAGAGTGTAACGACAGCAGCGAAGGCACAAAAAAATGATGCAGTAACGAGTCAAAAGGTAGCGACAGAAAAGAACCAAAAAGCAGAGACAGAAAAAAATCAAAAGGTAGCGACAGAAAAGAACCAAAAAGCAGAGACAGAAAAAAATCAAAAGGTAGTAACAGAAAAGAATCAAAAAGCAGAGACAGAAAAGAACCAAAAAGTAGAGACAGAAAAGAATCAAAAGGTAGAGACAGGAAAGAATCAAGATGCATTTACTTTTGAGAAAGCTAAAGAATATATCAAAAAAGAATATAAAGAAGAATATAATTACACGCTAGAGGATACGCAAGTAGAAAATGGAAAGAAATATTATCAAATTAGAGTGCGTACGACATATAAAATAGAAGGCGCAGCTGGAGCAGGATTTACTGGAGTATTCAAGGTGTTCGAAGATGGTACAATTGTTGAAATGCACTAAATTGATGAAAAAGGTATCCTCAAAGTATTTGAGGGTACCTTTTTAGCATAAAAAAAGCATCTAGCAAAAGTACTAGATGCAAATAAAAACACAAGGGAAGACAAAATTCTTCCCGTTTCCCGTATGTAATTATATCAAAAAAATTATAAAAAACTAGCTTTATTTTTTATATACTAGATGTATGAAGCCATGAAAGTATAAGATTACACTATTTTCGTAGTGTTTTATTAAGAAAAGGAGTTGTGTTTATGATTAATTTCAAACCAGAAAATTTAAACCAACTATTAAAAGTGACGCTCATAAGTGCAAATAAATCGTATGACGCGATTCAAGGTTATGAGTGTACAGGTGAGGCTGTTGTCTTTCGTATAGATTTCGAGCATATAGATGTTGTTCTTATGGTTACGGATATGTTAGGGAGATCTGCCTCTAAATTTAACATTTTGCCATATGCTCGTCCTAATACGAATGAGATAGATTACATTCAGTTTCAAGTGTATTCCATTAATGAAGGGAATTTCAAAGAAGTACTTGATACGATGTGATAACTATAATTTTACAAAACTGTATATGAAACCTTATTTTCTGCTAATATATAATTAATAAATTCATATAATTGGAGTGATGAGATGCAGCCGTTAGAAAAGGAGATTCATTCTAATATGCTAAAAGTGTGGAGAATTCATGCTTTAATTGGGGCGGCAGTTATACTAGCAGTCGTAATTGCGTATTTCTTTTTTATGATTAACTTTAACTGGTGGGGCTGGTTGTTTGGATTGTTAGTGACAGGAGCAGTTCTATACATACCACTCGACTATTTTGTATTTCCAAATTTACGTCAACGTTATTATAGTTACAGATTAAATGAAGAAGAGATTGAGATTCAAAAGGGAATGTTCGTTGTAAAACGCGTACTTATTCCGATGATTCGCGTGCAGCACGTAACGATTGAGCAAGGGCCAATTATGAGAAAGTATAATTTAGCAGAATTACATATTTCAACAGCGGCAACTTCTCATAGTATTCCAGGTTTAACGAAAGAAGAAGCAGAGCAGTTGAAAAGACAAATTGGAGAGCTTGCGAAAGTGAGTGATGAGGGTGTATAAGAGGCAACATCCGATCACGATATTGTTAGGTATTCGAATTGCGACTTTGTTGCCTTTTATTTTTCTTGTTTTATTTCGTTCAGATGGTGAAGTAAAACCTTGGTATTTCTTACATCTTGTTCTTTTGTTTGTATTATTTATTATGGCAATTTTCTCAGCTATAAAATGGTATTTCAAAGTGTACTGGGTTGAAAATAATATTTTACATATAAAACACGGTGTTTTTGTAAAGAAGGAAAGTTATTTAAATAAAGACCGTGTGCAAAACATTAGTACATCTTCTAATGTCATTTATCAAATGCTTGGGCTTACGAAATTAAATATAGAAGTAGCGGGCGGCGGTAGTGAGCCGGAAGTGATGTTAGCTGGTATTAAAGAAGATGAAGCGAAGGAACTAATTGCCTTATTAAATAAAAAAAGAAGCGCTGCGAGTGAAGAAGTACCCATGGCAGAAGAAAGTAAGACGATTTATCAGTTAACGATGAAAGAGATTTTAGTAGCTTCCATTACGTCTGGTAGATTCGGATTAGTGTTTTCTGGATTACTTCTTATTTACACAGAGTTTAATCAATTTCTTCCAGAATGGCTCATTAATAAAGTAGAAGCGTATGTGATGGATAATGGTGTATATGAATTAATCGTTATGGCCGCGATTTTAATGGCGGTTTCGTGGGTCGTTTCGACAGCTGGTTATGCACTAAAATATGCGAACTTTAAAATAGAGCGAAACGGAAATGAAATTCGTATTGTGCAAGGGTTATTTGATAAGAAAGAGTTTGTCTTAAAGCTCCACCGCATTCAAGCAATTACTGTGAAAGAAGGAATTCTCCGCCAGCCTTTCGGTTATTGCTCTGTCGAAGTGGAAGTCATTCAAAGTATAGAAGCGGCAGGGAATGAAGTGATGTTACATCCTTTTATGAAGAAAAAAGATGTACAGCAGCTACTTGCCTATTTACAGTTGCCATATGAAATAGAAGAGGAAATCGTTCATTTACCGAAGGCTGCATTACGCCGTTACGTCGTAATGGGCTGGATTACAAATGCTGTGCTCGCTGTGCCAATCGCTGGTGCGAGTATATATTTTAAACAACATACTGCGTTGTTCGTTCTTATACCGCTATTTATTGTATTTACAATACTTGCATACGCTAGATATAAAAGTGGTGGTTATATGATACGAGACAATCAATTAGTCATGGTATACCGAGGCCTTGCGAAATATACGGGGATCATGCGAAGAAGGCATGTTCAAGCGGTAGGATACAATCAATCGTATTTTCAAAAGAAAGACGAGTTATGTACAGCTGCCGTATCAGTAGCGGGGCAGAGGTATAAAGTGAAGCATATGCGAAAAGAAGACGCGCTTCGCATATATAATTGGTATAAAGAAAAAGGAAACACCGGTGTGTAATGGTGTTTCCTTTTTTGTCGTTAAATCGATATCTTTAGTTGAATCGTTGATATATTTCAAGATGTGATAGATATATTGAAAAAATCGTTGATATATTCAAAGATATGATAGATATATTCGGTAAATCGCTCATATAATTTCACGCACCACGGGCTCTAAACTCAGAAACCTAAACTAACACATCAAAAGTAGTCACGAACGACGGGCGAGAGAAAATACTTTTTTGCTGTTCTGCATGTGGATGCGCTTGTGCCTGAGCTTGTCCCTCTGCTTGTGCAGGGCGTTTTTTATGAGCGTTTTCGAATGAACGTGATTCTGTCCAGTCTTTAAAGTTTTGCTCAGTTTCCCACATCGTTAAGATGACATATGTATCATTACTTAATGGGCGAAGAACACGGATTGCTTGGAAACCAGGCTCATTTTCGATTAGACCAGCACGGTTTTTAAAACGGTTTTCAAATACAGGGCGACCTTCGTCTGTTACAGAAATGTTGTTACAAACGATGTAGCCAGATTGTCCTTTAAATTCTCCAACAGCGTCTAATACGTCATACTGAAGCGAGCCTTCTACAGATTCTTCAGTATTTTCTTTATAAAACATATCTTTTTCGTTATTCTTTGCAGTGAAATGTGCTTGTTCTAGAGGTGTTTCGTATGAAATAATAGCCTTCATTTTAATGCCCCCTTTATGATTTGTCTCTATTATATCAACTCTTGTGAAAAACTTCGAAGATTATATACATAAAGATACTTCTTTTTCAAATAATAAATGTACCATCATTTGGAAAGAAGGACGATGTATGAAGAAAGCAAAGTGGACTTTATTAGGCGGGGTAGCAACGTTCGTAGTAGCGATTGTACTCTATAAACTTATTGTATTAACTGGTGGCTATATGATGGATGAAAAGCAGCTTGTTTTCCACTCTTCATCACGTATCGTTGACCAGAAAGGAAAAGAAATTACGAAGTTATATGTAGAAAATAGAGAGATCGTGCCGATTGAAGAAATTCCAAAGTACGTGCAGCAAGCATTTATTGCTGTGGAAGATTCTCGTTTTTATGAGCATCAAGGAATTGATTACCCTTCTATATTTCGGGCGCTTTATAAAGACGCGTTAGCTGGAGAGAAGGTAGAAGGCGGTAGTACGATTACGCAGCAACTGGCTAAAAACGTCTTTTTAACTCGCGAAAAAACATTTACGCGCAAATTGAAAGAGGTCGCAATTTCTCTTCAATTAGAGCAAAAATATACGAAGCAGCAAATTCTTGAAATGTATATGAACCATATTTATTTCGGTCATGGGGCATATGGTATTCAAGCGGCAGCAAAGTTGTATTTTAATAAAAATGTAGAAGATTTAACAGTGGAAGAGGGAGCTATGCTTGCAGGGCTTCCGAAAGCGCCAAATGGCTATTCACCGTACTTATCCCTAGAAAAGAGTAAGGCACGCCGTGATCTTGTTTTGTCACTTATGCATAAACAAGGCTATTTAACAGCGGAAGATAGTGTTCGTTACCAAGGGAAAACAATCGCTCTTTATAAAAATTCAGATGAACGTGAACTCGCATATATGCCGTATATCGATATGGTTATAGATGAAGCGGCGCGTTTATATGGTTTATCGCATCAAGAAGTACTGCGCGGAGGATATACGTTTGTCGTACCGATGGATGAAAAAGTTCAAAAGGTAGCATATAACCAGTTTCAAGATGCGAGAAATTTCCCTGGTAAAGAAAACGGGGCGCAAGGTGCATTTTTATTAATGGATAATCAGACTGGCGGAATTAAAGCCGCGATTGGCGGAAGAGAGTATGTTCCGAGAGGGCTTAATCGCGTTTTTGCAAAGCGGCAGCCTGGTTCTGTTTTAAAGCCACTTATCGTATATGGACCTGCACTTGAGACGAAGAAATATAATCCATATTCTTTATTAACGAATGAAAAAAGTTCGTTTGAAGGCTATGAACCTCGAAATTATAATCATGAGTATAAGAAAGAGATGACGATGTACGATGCGGTATTAGAATCAGCAAATGTGCCAGCTGTATCTTTATTAAATGAATTAGGGGTAGATGAGGGAAAGCAATATTTAGAGAAAGGGAATGTTCATATTGCGGACTCAGGTTTAAGCACAGCACTTGGCGGGCTAAAAAATGGTGTTTCTCCATTTGATCTTGTCAAAATGTACCGATCTTTTTTAGCAAACGGGAATATTATCGAACCGCACGTTATCGATAAAGTGTTAAATAGACACGGGGCGGTCATTGGAGAATCATCAAAAGCTGAAACGAAAGTCTTTTCGAAGCAAACGGCATGGTATATGACAAAGATGCTTGAAGGAGTTGTGAAAGAAGGTACGGCGAAAGCTGGCGTATATAATGGAGCTTTAGCTGGAAAAACAGGCACAACTTCATTGCCGAATGATGACAATGGTGCGCGTGATATGTGGTTCGTTGGATATACACCGAATTTAGTAGGTGCAGTTTGGATTGGCTATGACCGCACCGATAAAGAGCATCAATTACAAGATGGAAATGCATCTGCAACGATGTTATTTAAAAAGATTTTAACGAAAGCAAATATACAAGATAAAGCGAGTTTTCATAGGCCAAAAGGTGTTGAAACAATTGGACTGCCAATTCGTTTAGATAAGATTCAAAACGTGGAAGCAAAACTAGCATTTAGTCCTTTCGGTTTATTTGCAATGAAACTAAGCTGGACGCCGCTTCCTGATGAGCGAATTATGTACCGGATTTATAAAGTTGAAAAAGGAATTCATACTCACGTTGGAACGGCAAAAGGAACAGGGAAATATGAGGGAAAGTTTATTAATATATTCTCAAAACCAAGTTTTTACGTTGTACCATATAACACACAAACGAACCGTGAAGGAGAAAAGTCAAAAGTAGCTAAACCGTAGTTTTTCTCTGTGCTATAATAAGAATGTTGTGAAAATAGTAAGCGGTTTTACGAACATTTGTGTCAATTTCATGAACAACGTACATAATGTTATGCATTTTGTTTTTACAAGCTGTATAGTAAAAAAAGATAAATATCGGAATAGAGCATATTTAAAGAAAAAGCATTGGTAAGGAAGGGAGCTAGGGTCTTGGTAAGAACTATAAATGAGACATTTTTAAAAGCATGTAGGGGGGAACGTACAGAGTATGTACCAGCATGGTATATGCGTCAAGCAGGTCGTTCACAGCCGGAATATAGAAAAATAAAAGAGAAATATTCTTTATTTGAAATTACACATAATCCAGAGTTGTGCGCTTACGTTACAAAGTTGCCAGTTGATCAATATAACGTAGACGCAGCAATTCTTTATAAAGATATTATGTCACCACTACCTGCAATTGGTGTTGATGTGGAAATTAAATCTGGCATTGGTCCAGTTATCGATAATCCAATCCGTTCTTTACAAGATGTAGAAAAATTAGGGGAAATCAATCCAGAAGATGACGTACCTTACATACTAGATACAATTCGTTTATTAACGACAGAAATGTTAGATGTACCGTTAATCGGTTTTTCAGGAGCTCCATTTACGTTAGCGAGCTATATGATTGAAGGCGGTCCTTCTCGTAACTATCATAATACGAAAGCGTTTATGTATGCAGAGCCGAAAGCTTGGTTCGCTTTAATGGATAAGCTTGCAGATATGGTTATTACATATTTAAAAGCGCAAATTAATGCAGGAGCAAAAGCGGTTCAAATTTTCGATTCTTGGGTTGGAGCAGTAAATGTAGCGGATTACCGTATATTTATTAAACCAGCGATGGAGCGTATTTTTGCAGAAGTTCGCCCGATGGGTGTTCCAATGATTATGCACGGCGTAGGTGCTGCACATTTAGTGAATGAATGGCACGACTTACCGCTTGATGTAGTAGGTTTAGATTGGCGCTTACCGATTGAAGAAGCACGCGCACGTGGTGTTCACAAGGCGGTACAAGGAAATATGGATCCTTCATTCTTATTAGCACCTTGGCCTGTTATTGAAGAACATGTAAAAGGTATTTTAGATCAAGGGATGAAGCAGCCAGGTTATATCTTTAACTTAGGTCACGGCGTATTCCCAGAAGTAAATCCAGATACATTAAAACGCTTAACTACATTTATTCATGAGTACTCTAAAGAACAGTTAGCGAAGTAAAGGAGATTGTCTGTATGAAAAAGAAAATTGGTTTGCTTGTAATGGCATACGGAACGCCATATAAAGAAGAAGATATTGAACGTTACTATACACATATTCGCAGAGGAAGAAAGCCAAGTCCTGAAATGCTAGAAGATTTAACAGAGCGTTACCGTGCAATTGGTGGTATTTCTCCTTTAGCTACTATTACATTAGAGCAAGCTAAAAAGTTAGAAACGCGTTTAAATGAAATGCAAGATGAAGTAGAGTACCACATGTATCTTGGTTTAAAACATATTGAACCGTTCATTGAAGAGGCAGTACAAGCTATGCATAAAGATGGAATAGAAGATGCAATTGCACTCGTTCTTGCCCCTCACTATTCTACTTTTAGCGTGAAGTCTTATGTAGGACGAGCGCAAGAAGAAGCAGAAAAACTTGGAAACTTAACAATTCATGGCATCGATAGCTGGTATAAAGAACCGAAATTTATTCAGTATTGGGTCGATGCAGTGAAAGGTATATATAACGGTATGTCAGAAGCAGAACGTGAAAAAGCAGTGTTAATCGTATCTGCACATAGCTTACCAGAAAAAATTATCGCACTCGGCGATCCATACCCGGATCAATTAAACGAAACAGCTGACTATATTGCACGTGGTGCTGAAGTAGCAAATTATGCAGTTGGCTGGCAAAGTGCCGGAAATACACCAGATCCTTGGATTGGTCCAGATGTACAAGATTTAACGAGAGAATTAAATGAAAAATACGGCTACAGTTCATTCGTATATGCACCAGTTGGATTTGTTGCGGAACATTTAGAAGTTTTATATGACAATGACTTTGAGTGTAAAGTTGTAACGGATGAAATTGGCGCGAAATATTATCGTCCCGAAATGCCAAATGCATCAGAGGCATTTATTGATTGCCTAGCAGATGTTGTATTAAAGAAAAAAGAAGCAGTATTGTAATACTAAGAGGAAAGGGGAAACTATTTTGAGGAAAAAAGTTGTGATCATCGGCGGTGGCATTACAGGTTTAACGTCAGCGTATTACTTACAAAAAGAAATTCGCGAAAAAAACTTGCCGATTGATACATTGCTTATAGAAGCATCGGGTAAACTTGGCGGGAAAATTCAAACCGTTCAAAAAGATGGATTTACAATTGAACGTGGCCCTGATTCTTTCTTAGCAAGAAAAGAGAGCGCAGCTAAATTAGTGAAAGAATTAGGACTTGATGCTGAACTTGTAAATAATAAGGCCGGTCAATCGTTCGTTCTCGTAAACAATCGGTTACATAAAATGCCGAGCGGTTCAATGATGGGAATTCCAACGCAAATTACGCCGTTTCTATTTTCCGGATTGTTCTCCCCAATTGGTAAACTAAGAGCTGGTTTTGACTTATTAATGCCTAGATCAAAACCAGTTTCTGATCAATCACTCGGGCAGTTTTTCAGGCATCGCCTTGGAAATGAAGTCGTTGAAAATTTAATTGAGCCATTATTATCTGGTATTTATGCAGGGGATATTGATGAAATGAGTTTAATGTCAACATTCCCTCAAATTTATCAAATTGAACAGGAGCACCGTAGTATTTCACTCGGTATGCGTACGCTCGCTCCAAAGCAAGAGAAGGCTGAATTGAAAAAAGGAATATTTAAAACTGTGAAAACCGGTTTAGAATCTATAGTAGAATCTCTTGAAACGAAGATTCCTAATGATATGGTAATGAAGGGAACTCGTATCGAAAAGGTTGCAAAACTTGGTGATAGTTATACGATTACGCTTAGTAACGGAAAAGAAATGGAAGCAGACGCGATTGTAGTTGCGACGCCGCATAAAGTATTGCCATCTATGTTTGCGCAGTATAAGCAGTTTCGTTTCTTCCGTAACATTCCGTCTACATCAGTTGCAAACGTGGCACTTGCTTTCCCAAAGTCTGCAATTCAGCGTGATATTGATGGTACCGGATTTGTCGTATCAAGAAATAGTGATTATACAATTACAGCGTGTACGTGGACACACAAAAAATGGCCACATACAACGCCAGAAGGAAAAACGCTTCTTCGCTGTTACGTCGGACGCCCAGGTGATGAAGCGATTGTCGAACAAACTGACGAAGAAATTGTGCAGCTCGTACTCGAAGACTTACAAAAGACAATGGATATTACAGAGGATCCAGAGTTTACAATTGTAAGCCGCTGGAAAGAAGCGATGCCTCAATATACAGTAGGCCATAAAGAGCGAATGAAAAAGCTCACAACATTTATGGAGGAAGAATTGCCAGGTGTGTATTTGGCAGGTAGTTCTTACGCTGGTTCTGGTCTTCCGGCTTGTATTGAGCAAGGTGAGTTAGCGGCGAAACGTGTGTTATTTCATTTAGAGAAAGTAATGGAGACTAAATTAGTCGCACATTAAAATATTTCAAACAAAACGCCTTCAATTATATTGAAGGCGTTTTGTTTATTGGATAAAATACCTTTAGTCAATAAACCTATATAAGTTATTTTGTATTATAGTTTGAAAACTTGTAAATTAAATAAATTTTGTGTAAAACTTGTCGAAATATAGTTCTATATAACGAATCATTTGATATGATAGAAATGTTGAGAAAATATGAAATAGGGAGAGGGAAATGGCTGTGAAGAAATTATTAAGTGTCTTTTTATCATTGATGTTATTGCTTTCATTTACTGGAACTTTAGCGCAGGCGGAAGAAACTACTTCTATGTCAGTAGAAAAAGCAATTCAAGTATTTAAGCAGCAAGGGAAAACGAAGGGGATAGTGGAAGGATATATCGTTGGGTATACGCAAAGTCCTTCTAAATACACGAAAGATCCGGCTAAGTTTGACGACACAAACGTGGCAATTGCCGATTCGCCAAACGAAACGAATCCAGACAAAATCATGCCTGTTCAATTGCCAAAAGGCGATGTGAGATTGGCAGTAAATGTGAAAGACCATCCTGAAAATATCGGGAAGAAAGTTAGGTTGACAGGGACGCTTGAGTTATATTTCGGTAGCCCAGGTTTAAAATCAGTAACAGCTCATAAGTTTCAAGGAGAAGAACAAAACCGCGTTAGCGATGTAGTGGCATCACCAAATGGTGGGGAAGTTGCAAAAGGAACAGCAGTAACATTAACAACGAATACAGAAGGAGCAACAATCTACTATACGTTAGATGGCTCTAATCCTACAAACAAAAATGTTCGTTATAACGGACAAATTGTAGTGAATGAAAATAGTGTAGTGAAAGCAATCGCTGAAAAAGAAGGGCTTACTTCTTCAGCAGTTTCGACATTTTCATTTATAATCGTAACAAATGAACCAGTTCGTATTCATGATATTCAAGGGAAATCACATATTTCTCCTTACAATGGGAAGAAAGTAAACAATGTGGAAGGCGTTGTCACAGCGCTTGATAAAAATGGTTTTTATGTAGAAGATAATCAGCCGGATAATGATCCAGCTACTTCTGAAGGTATTTACGTATACAAAAAAGATGCGAATGTAGCAGTAGGAGATCTTGTCCAAGTTGATGGAGAAGTAGAAGAATATGTTGGGCCTGGATATGCAGAGCGATTTGAAACAGACTTAACGACGACGGAAATTAAGGCGAGTCGCGTTGCTGTAATCGCAAAAGATCAACCTTTACCAGCGCCGATTGTATTAGGAGAAAACGGTGTAAAAATCCCTGATCAAATTATCGATAATGATGCATTCGGTCTATTTGATCCAAATGAAGATGCAATCGACTTTTATGAAAGTGTAGAAGGTATGCGCGTTACGATGCCAACACCAAAAATTATCGCTCCGCAGAAAAACGGTAATTTATATGTAACAGTAAAAAATGGCGGAGATAAAGTAGTAACGAAGTATGGTACACCTTTATTAGATAAAGAGCAATTAAATCCAGAGCGCCTTTCTGTAAAAGTACCTCGTGATTATGTCGCGAAAGTAGGCGATACGTTCACTGGAGATATAACAGGCGTAGTAGGATATGACTACGGTTCGTTCCGCATTTCGCCAGTAACGGAATTACCATCTGTAGTGGACGGCGGATTTAAGCAAGTAGGGGCAAATATTCAGCCGCGTCTTGATAAGTTAACAGTTGCTACATATAACATTGAAAACTTCTCAGCGAACAAAAAAGAAACAACAGATGAAAAAGTGAAAGCGTTAGCCTATTCTATTAAATATAATTTAAAAATGCCTGATATTATCGGTGTACAAGAGATGCAAGATAATAATGGAGCAATCAATGACGGTACGACTGATGCATCTTTAAGCGCAAAACGTATCATTGATGCTGTATTAGAAATTCGTGGACCGAAGTATGAGTATGTAGAAATTGCGCCGAACAACAATCAAGACGGCGGGGCACCTGGAGCGAATATTCGCGTCGGTTTCTTCTATAACCCATCTCGTGTGAAATTAGCGACAGTACCGAAGTTACTAGATAAAAATGTAGTTCGTATTGGAGACGAAAATCCTTTATTTGAAAGTACACGTAAACCGTTAGCTGCAGAATTTACATTCCAAGGACAAAACGTTGTTGTCATTTCAAATCACTTAAACTCAAAACTAGGAGATGCAACGCCATTTGGAAAAGTGCAGCCGCTCGTATTAAAGAGTGAAGAAAAACGAGTTCAATTAGCACAAGAAGTGAATCATTTCGTACAAGGTATTCAAGAAAAGAATACAAATGCACCAGTTGTTGTATTAGGTGATATGAATGACTTTGAATTCTCTAAACCTTTAGAAGCACTAGAGGGAACGATATTAAAAGATATGTTAAACACAGTACCGAAAGAGAACCGCTACACGTACATTCATGAAGGTAACGCACAAGTGCTAGATCATATTTTAGTAACGAATAACATCGCACCGCACACAATTGTAGACCCTGTACACTTAAACTCAAACATTATGAAAGAACATGGACGTGTAAGTGACCACGATCCAGTACTTGTTCAAATTGATTTGAAGAAAGCTTCTTAAATAGTCGAGAAAGAACGCTTAGAAATATACTAAGCGTTCTTTTACATTATTAGGGATTTTTATGATAAAATAGATTGAATATTCATTCTTCAATACAGGGAGGTGTAGACATATGGTAGCCCGAATAAACGGGAAATTGATGAATCAGCTTGCAATTTTTTTTAGCATGATCGTCATGCTTCAGTTTGTAGCCGATATAACAGGGCTTACACAGAATCTAGATAGTATGTATTACTTAATAAATACCGCAACTTCCTATATAACGTTTAGTTTGGCGGTTATTTTTACTTTAATCGGTGCAAGAAGAGAATTAAGTAAATACGCAATTATTGCATTATGTTTAGTGGTAGCTATTAAAGCAATTTATTTTGCGGCGATCGTTATTTTATGGGGATTGGCTGGTACGCCGTAAAGGGGAGAGGATTATATGAGTATTGAAAATATAAGATTGATAAATGTAAATGATAATAAGAGCGTAATTCTCTAAGCTAACTTAGGGAATTACGCTCTTATTCGTTCAATTATTTAGTCCGAAATTACTTGAAACGCTTTTCTACACCGATCTCTTTTTTGCAGTCTTCTTCTATATTTTTTTCTATCCCGCTTTACTCCTTGTATATACATAAATAAGCTAACGAGAAGGAAGAAAGCACATTGCATCGTTAAAATGTACGGTGACATGCCTTGCAATGGTTGTTTCGGATCATATAAATGAATAGGTGCTCCGCCTATTGAAGGAAATATTGTATTTAGCAGGACGTAAGGAATGGAGGCAACTGCAAATGGAAAGAGAATTGCCATATAGTCCTTTTGTGACCATACAGATGCAGCAAGTCCTAAAAGAGCCATTAAACCTGCAAATAAAAAATTAATTCCGATATATACAGTAATGTAAGTGAGAGGCGCATCGAAATATAGGCTTGCGAACATTCCATCAGCATTTATGATGCCTGAACCAATCGTAGGTGTTCCGTCTGGAATGGTTAATTTGCAAAATAATAACGATAAGATGAATGGAAATGTATAAAGAAATCCTCCGCAAAAAAACGTAACGATATATTTCATTAATGAATAAGGAAATAAAGAAATCCCCTTACTCACAAACGGTTTAAAACCATCTGACTTATCCGAATTGTAACTTGTACTAAAGGGGAAACTCGCAATAACTGGCATTAATAATAAATAAACATCCATTTCATTGTCGCGAAATCCGATCCATTTTATATCTGTTGAAATAGGTCCACTCGCTGCGTCTCCTAAATAACGAATTACATAGTAATAGTGATAAATACAAATAAGAACGAATCCACTAAACATAATAATTAAAGAAATACGACTACAAAAAGCTTGCTTTATATTTAAACGAAGCGCACGCATCATGACTGAAAAAGCCTCCACTATTTTGATAAACTTGTCTATTTTCTATATTACTATTAAATGTAAAGATTTTCTTGTTTTTTTATTTGATTATTTGAAAAAAGGGAAATTTGTTGTCGTTAAGTAAGGTTTAACGGAAATTATATTTTCTAAAATATGGTTGACAATTTAGTATTACATTTGTAATCTTAATTGTAGATTACAAATGTAATACTAAGGAGTGAAATATACTATGACAAATCAATTACCTAAAATATCTGAAGCGGAATTAGAAATTATGAAAGTACTTTGGTCTAACTCTCCACAAACAGCGAATGAAATTATAGAAGTACTAGAAGATGAAATGGACTGGAAACCGAAAACAATCCGTACATTAATTAATCGGTTAGTACAAAAGGAAGCCGTTTCTTATCATCAAGATAAAGGGCGTATGTATGCTTATTATCCGTTAGTATCACAAGATAATTATTTGCAAGTTGAAACAAAATCTTTGCTACAGCGTTTTTGCGGCGCAGCGTTTAAGCCATTACTTGTTAATTTTTTAAAAGAGGAAAAATTGTCTTCAGAAGATATTAATGAACTGAAACGCATTTTAGATGAGAAGACAGAGGAGAACAAGAGGAAGGATAGATAACAATGATAGACACGCTTATAAATGTATACCTTCCTCATTTTTTTGATTGGCTTATAGAAACGTCACTTATGGCTAGCATATTAGTTGGATTTATTTTATGTATAAAAGTACTATTTAGAAATAAATTAACACCCCGGTGGCAATATATGCTGTGGATCGTACTAATGATACGACTTCTTTTACCGTGGTCACCAGATAGCTCTTATAGTATTTATTCATTACTTTCCTATAGTTCTAGTGTATCGGAAGTTATTCCAAAAAATATGCCGTCTACTGAGAGTATAGTGAACATAGAAACCAATCATACAGTGGAATTGGAATCAAATTCTGAAACTGTGACAAAAAATGGTGAACCTGAAGTAAACGCGAGTGCGGAACAACAGACTACATTTTCTTTATACAAACTTGCTCTATATGTTTGGCTAGCTGGGGTAATCGTATTAGCGGTCATCACGTTTATTACAAATAGACGTTTATATTCTTACATAAAGAAACAACCAGATATTACGGATGCACAGGTCGTTACAGTGTTTAATCGCTGTAAGCAGTCTATGGAAATGAAGAAGGCAGTTTCATTACGTCTAGCAGGAAAAATTGCGAGTCCAACAGTTTTTAGTTTCTTTCGCCCGAAAGTATTACTATCAAAAAAACATATGAAAGTATTAAATGAGCAACAATTACAATATGTCTTTTACCATGAGTTAGCTCATATTAAAAGAAACGACGTAGCAGTAAATTGGATTATGTATAGTTTACTCCTATTAAATTGGTTCAATCCGATTCTTTGGTACGCCTATTTCTGTATGCGAGAAGATCAAGAATTAGCCTGTGATGCATATGCGCTTACTTTTATAGATAAAGAGGAGCAAATTGCATACGGTCATACAATTATTACGCTTTTAGAACATTATTCCTATCAAGCACCAAGCCTAGCAAATTTAAGTAGAAATAAACGAACACTGAAAAGGAGAATCGTTATGATTAAAAAATTCCAAAAAAAATCGTATCGTCTGTCTTTACTTGGAGTTATTGTCATAGTTGCTATTGCATCCCTTTCTTTATTCAGCGCACGTGCAACGGAAGGGAAAGAAAAACAAAAGGATCAGGTAGAGGAGTCAAAGGATGCTTTCCAAAATGCTGTAGATATGCTGTATGGTACAGAAGAAAATGCGAAAAAAGAATATCATTATTCAGCAAGAGTGTATGAACAAAAGACAGATTACTTATATTTAGCTGAAAAAGCTTTAACAAAAGATGAGTTCCAGCAGTACATAAAATTATCTAAAGAAATTATTAATATACAGAAAAAAGGTGCTCCGAGAGATTCTGACTACGAGTCAGTATTTTTTAGAGAAGAGCGTTTATCAAAAGCTGATCGTGACAAATTATATGCACTTTATGATCAATCAAAACCATTTGATGACAAAGTGCATGAATCTTTAAATTATACGGTAAAGGAAGCGCAGGAACATGTTGATTTTCAAATTAAGAAGCCGACGTACACAATTGAAGGATACAATCTGAAGGATGAAAATGTAAGTTATTTTATTAAGAGAAGACCTGAATTAATTATTGATTTAGAATATACAAACGGAAAAGGAAATTATGCAATTTCTCAATCACAAGTTTTTGGGGAAAGTAAAGACACATTTAGCCACCAATTTATCTTGCCTGAAAATATAGAACAGTACGAATTAGAAGGTAATCAAATATTTTATGCTACTCATAACTCGGATAGTAATTTACAAGGTATGAAGATGATTGTTCCTGCAAAAGGGAAAAATAGTGCATACCAAGTTGTTATTATTAATCATAGTTTAGAGCGTCAAGGAGAAGCAGTATTTGATAAAAATGTAAATAAGGAAGAGTTAGAGAAAATTATGCTTTCTATGTTGAAATAATAAAAAGGTGTTCTTGAGATGCATATCTTAAGAACACCTTTTCCTTTTCTCTTTTCTTCTGATAAACTATGGACAGTATGACATAACTTGACTGGAATTTTTTAATACTGGAAATAATAAAAAAGAGAACTTGTCTAGAATGTAAGCGTGTGGTAATATCAAAGATGTACTGATTGACTATATTATCCAATTGGTCATTTTTGGAGGTGACGATGTGGCGATAGATCGAAAACGTTCTATTATTGAAGCTGCAACAAAGTCTTTTTCAGCGTTCGGTTATAAAGCAACAACGATGGATCAAGTAGCGAAGTTAGCGAATGTAGGAAAAGGAACAATTTATACTTTTTTCAAAAATAAAGAAGAGCTATTTGGTGAAATTATTTCTAATTTAATTACAGAAATGAAGCAAGTTGCAGAAAATGCAATTCGTTCAGATATTTCATTTTTTGAAAATGTACATAGAGCATTATATAGCATATTAGAATTTAGAAAAGAACATCAGCTCATGATTAAATTAATTCAAGAAGAGCGCGATATGGGAACGAAAGAAGTACAAGAAGTGATGCAACAAGTAGATGTGGAAATCGTTTCTGTTATTCAATCGTATTTAGAAATTGCGATTGAAAAGGGTGAAATTAGCAAATGTGATCCAGAAATTACAGCGTTTATTATGCTTCGCCTATACGTATCGCTTATTTTTGATTGGGAAAAAAATCATGAACCGTTAGAAAAAGAAAAAATATCGGAATTATTCGAACTTTATTTACTAAAAGGATTGTCAAATTAAGATAATCCTTTTAATATTATAAAAAATGACTAATTGAACAAATTGGTCAATCGTATAAGGAGGATGGTTAAATATAATCATGTAGATGAAAATGTGCATAGTATAAATTCGGGGATAAGGCATATGTATGAACAGATATAGCCTTTTTATTTGGGTGAAAATGACTAAATTGATATTTTGGTCATTTTTGAAAAGGGGGATAAATTATGAAATGGCATAAGTTGCTTAGTAAAGAATTTGCAGAGATTATAAAAAGTAAAAAAATATTAATCCCAATCATTGCGGTTTTATTTGTACCAATTTTATATGCTGGTATGTTTTTATGGGCCTTTTGGGATCCGTATGAACAGCTAGATGACTTGCCAGTTGCGGTAGTCAATTTAGATAAAGGTGCAGTATTTGATGGGAAACCGATTGAAGTCGGGAAAGGGCTCGTTGATAATTTAAAAGATAATAATAGTTTTAAATGGGAGTTTGTAAGTGAAAAAGAAGCGAAAAAAGGAATGGAAGGCAGAAAGTATTACATGTTAGTACGTATTCCAGATGACTTCTCAAGTAACGCTACAACGTTATTAAAAGACGATCCGAAACCATTAAACTTAGAATACATTCCAAATGAAAGTTTAAACTTCTTATCTTCACAAATTGGCGGAACAGCAATTGAAAAGATTAAAGGTGAAGTATCAAGTACGTTAACGAAAACATATGCAGAGAAAATGTTTGATTCCATTAAAGACGTCTCAAAAGGGTTAGCAGATGGAGCGGACGGAGCAAATAAGTTACATGACGGAGCTAGTGAGTTGCATGATGGATCAAGTAAAGTGACGGATGGACTCCATACACTTCAAGGGAAATCTGGAGAGATGAAAGATGGAGTTCAGAAATTAGCAGATGGATCTAATAAATTACAAGATGGGTCCGGAAAAGTAACAGATGGTTTAAATACATTAAATAGCAAAACAGGTGAAATACAGAATGGTATAGGGAATTTACAAGATGGGTCTCAGAAAGTAACGGCAGGTTTAAATACATTAGCAAATAAATCAGGTGAATTAAAAACAGGAACGAATGAATTAGCAAATGGTATGGAAAAGCTTGTTGGAGGACAAAGTCAATTAGAAGAAGGTTCTCAAAAAATCGAAAAGGGTTTGCAAGATTTAAACAGTAAAGTGAAAACTTCTGTTGCAGGTTTAGAGGAAATGCAGGCGAAAGTTCCTTCTATATTAAATACTGTAAATGAGAAAATGAACGGAGCTGAAGAAAACGTAAATCAGTTAAATGAATTTACTCAATCAACAGCAGGAGATGCGAAAAATGCAGCGCAAGATGTAGCTAATTTGCAAAAGCAAATCGAGAGTTTACCAAAAGAATATCAAGAGCAGTTACAACCATTTATAACAAATGCAGTAAAAAGTACAGCGATAGTGCAACAGAAAGCCATTGGAGTAGCAGGTGGAACAAATAAATTAAATGAAGAAGTAAAACAATTAAAAGGTAAAATAACTCAAACAACAAGTGATGTGCAAAACAAATTACCGAATACAGCGAAATTGCAATCTTTAACGGGTGGTATTGAAAAATTACTAAATGCGCAAAACGAATTTGTAAGTAAATTTCATGGATTTGGTGAAGGGTTAAGTAATGCCAAAGTGGGTGTAGATAAATTAAATAACGGGTCAGGTCAATTAATTGATGGAGTAACCCAATTAGCAGATGGCTCAAGCCAAGTAACAGGCGGTTTAGGGACATTATCTGTAGGAGCAAGCCAAATGACAGGCGGAATAAAGCAATTAGCAGATGGCTCAAGTCAAGTAACAACAGGCATAGGTACTTTAAATGGTGGTCTAAATAAAATGTCTACTGGCTCAACCCAGCTAATCGACGGAGTAAATAAACTAGCAGACGGATCCGGAAAAGTGACAGATGGACTCATAAAGGTAAATGATGGATCAAGTACACTTGCTGAGAAACTTGGTGAAGGGGCAGAAAAAACAGGAGAAGTAAAAGGAACGGATAAAACATATGATATGTTTGCAAGCCCAGTAAAAGTGAAGACGGAGAAAATGGCGGAAGTTCCAAACTACGGAACAGGATTCACACCGTATTTCTTATCACTCGGTTTATTCGTTGGGGCATTACTATTATCTATCGTATACCCATTACGCGATACAGTCGGCGTTCCGAAATCAGGATTCAGCTGGTTTATTAGTAAGTTTGGTGTTTTACTATCAGTCGGTATTATTCAAGCAATAGTAGCAGATGTCATATTACTATTCTGGTTAGGTGTAGAAGTACAAAGTATTCCATACTTTATACTCTTTAGTATTGTTACGAGCTTAGCGTTTATTTCATTAATTCAATGTTTAGTAACAGCATTCGGTGATGCAGGGCGTTTCATCGCAATCATCACATTAATTATTCAGCTTACAACAAGTGCTGGAACATTCCCGTTAGAATTAATTCCGAAGTTTTTACAACCATTTAATGCTTGGCTACCGATGACATACTCTGTATCAGGATTTAAAGCAGTCGTATCAAGCGGTGATTTTAATTTCATGTGGCAAAATATAGGGATATTAATGATCTTTATCGTTGTATTATCACTTGGAACAATTGCTTCATTAACTTGGATGCACAAACGACAGTTTAAAAATATTGCTGAGAATCAATCGGTTGAAGCTTAAATAAGACCAATAAAAAAAGGCGCCGAAATGGTGCCTTTTTTTATTGGTCTTGTTTTATTGGTTGAGAAAGTTCATTTGTTTTTCTATTTTTACGGAACAAGTATATAACAATACTTATAAGAATAATTGTTGCTACAATCCAAACAAATGGACCATATCTTTCAGCAAAAGTATATAGTTTCATGTTGCTGGAAATGTCCTCTTTTGTTTTTCCTATTAGAATTTCAGAGCCACTATAACCTTCAAGTGTATCTCCTTTTTTTATACCAAAAATAAGAGTGTCTGATTTGTTTTCTATTCCTGTGTATCGGTATCCTTTACCTTTAATTGTTAATTGAGTATCATCTTTTTTTAGTGTGTAGTCTTCGGTGGAAATATCTTTTCCTGACAGTGTAATTGGTTCCATTGAGAAGCGGATTTCTTTTAATGCAGGAAGAGCCTCATTGTTTAGTAAGAGCTGCTTTGCAATATGCTGCTCGGTATCAATGTTTTTCCAATTTGCCTTTCGTCGTTTATATGTATTAATTTCAAGAAGTGCAAATTCTTTATTTTGAAGTTTTTCCTCTGTAATAGGTTGTGTAGTAGTTAATGTTCCTTTTAATAAAATCACACCGTCTTTTGCAGATTGAAATGAAGAGACTTCCTTCGTTTCTTTTAATGTATTGATAGCACCTCTATAATCTTCTTTTCCTAAAAGAACAGCTCCCGTATGTACGGTTAAAATAAGATATAGGATGCTTAATACTATAATAGCTTTTTTCACTATGTACCCTCCAAAGTATGTATAAATGAATTATAACATAATTTGCCATATGTAATTGTTAATTTGAATAATAAGTTGCAAATATAAGGGTGATAAATAAATTAAAAAAGTGTGGATGAGAGGAGTAAAAGTGAAAAGGAATTACAACAATTTGCAGAGAAACATAGAATAGAGGAGTTGATACGATGAAAGGAAATCTTACTTATTATGTTATCTTAAATCCGCTAATCATCTTTCTTGTTTACGCCCTTTCACCTATCTTGTTTCATAAAGAAAAATATATAAATATGAAAGATGCACTAGGAATACTTTTAGTTTACTATGTGCTAATTAGCGGGTATTACCTTATGGATGTTGTAAGTGAAAGCATGAAGAAAAATGGTAAGGACAAACAATAAAGTTTTATTATATAAAAACCGATGGAGGACAACAAAATGACCGAAAGTGAAATGAAATTCAGGGATACGACCATTCATAACTTTTTTGATAAAGAGGACCGTTTAAAATCGATTCCAGGTCAAAAGAAGAAAAAACTAGTATTGTTAGAGCATTTAATTAGCAAGTTAAACGCTGAAAATCAATATACAGAAAAAGAAATTAATGCATTCATAAAACAATATCATGATGATTTTTGTACGATTAGAAGAGAGTTTATTGTGCACGGATTTATGGATCGGGAGGATAATGTGTACCGTATAAATGAGAGAGAAGTATGGAGGAAGTGGGAAGAGTTATAAATGTAATGAGGAAGGGGGATTTTCTTGCAAGCTAGTAGTCTTATGCATGAAGAGATTTCTGGAAAACCATCGATTTTTGGGATATTCACTTCGCCAACATTACAATTCAAAAGGATGAAAAATCAAAGAAATATATTCTTTCCACTAGCCTTTTTAATTGTGCTTATTATAATTTCAAGTGCCTTAATGTCTTGGAATTCTTTAAATAATCCTGCACTCAGTATGTTTCATGATAAAACGGGATTTACTGTTCCGAAATACATAACTTTCTTTACTACATTTGGATTTTCAGCAGTCAGTGGAATCGTAGCTATACTTTTTGCACCTATATTCTATAAGAACATTATGATTTTCTTTGGAGTGGATATTAACTATAAAGAAACATTCCCGATAATCATTTATGCTTCGTTTGTATTAAGGATAGGGATGATTTTAAACGGATTAATTGCATTTTCTCTAAGTGGGTATGAGATATCTTATACAGGTTTAGGTGCAATAGCGACAGATAATATGATCTTGCATACAATCGCTCAAAGAATAGATATATTTAACATTTGGTATTACGTTTTATTAGGAATAGGTTTAAAAACGATAACGAATTTAAATAAAGACAAACTTATCCCTCTTATTATTGTACTTTTCGTTTTCACTAGTTTATTAGCGAGCATGGCTGGGTTTATGCAGGAAATATCTAAACCATAAAAAAAAGCTGTTCCAAAACAATCTTTTGGAACAGTTTTTTTATGTCGAAGTTTGTTGGTAAATCGATATCCCTTGTTGAATCGTTGATATATTTGAAGTTACGATAGATATATTCGAAAAATCGTTAATATAATTTTATTTGCCATGATATTGTTCAGAAAAGGAGATCACCTAGTTAGAAGTTGGACTGAGAGAATACTCCTTTTATAATTCTTTAAACTAAAACTTTTTTATCCAATCTTTCTTTCTGACGAAGATGATGTGCAAAATGCATAGAAATGAGCAGGAACCATTCTGCCGCATTTAAGTAACCAAGTCCAGGGTGCTGTACTTTACAATCATTAGGAATAGAAGTTAGCGTTGGCTCAGCGTTTTTCACGATTGTAATTAATTTCAGAAAACGCTCTTGTATTTCTTCTTTGTTAGTTGGATTTTCAGGTGTGTATCCAGGGTGATTAGGTACCTTTATTTGTATGTCGGGGAAACCTCCCAGTATATATACTTTTTCACCCATATCCGTTTTTTTGTTAGCTACAGATGGTGTTTCAGTTTTACATTTCTCGATTGCATCTAATTGCATATATGTAGCAGCTAGCAGATGGTTATACATTTGACCGAGAGACCATTCTTCAGCAGAAGGTTTTGTCCTAAATTGTTCAAGAGAGTACTTTTCTAATTCCTCTAAGTAATATGTTGCTAAACTTTCAAATTTCTCTAAAGTGGTAGTACTGTTCATATCGTTAGCTCCTTTTTATGAAAATGTATTTGTTGATACTTACTATAAAGGAGGGCTACTGACAACATTATGTCAGTAGTGAAATGAAAAAATTAAAGTTTTAACATTTTTTTTGCTTCATCACGGATTTTCTCAGAAAGAATTTTGGGCTCTAGTACTTGCACTTGGCTCCCCCAGCTTAATACCCATTGAAATACTTCGTCTATGCTTCTTGATTTCAAAAAGACGTGAAAGCCATTGTCTTTATGCTCGTATGAATCTATAAAAAAGTATCGTGACTCAATAACTTTATGTGCAATATGAGATGAGAACAATAAATGAATTGTAACAGTTCGATTGTTTTCAGGTTGATAGTCTTGTAAAGAAAAGTCTTTAGGTTTTGTAAAAAACTCTTGTTCTTGTTGCAATTCATCCATACGATCTAAACGGAAATTACGTATTTGTCTTCGAAGTAAACAATGAGCAACGATGTACCAAATTCCTGAAATATTGACTAAACCGTAAGGGTGAACGGTACGCTTTATTTTTGTAGTTTCTCTTGGTTTACGATAAGAAAAAGAGATAGCTTGTTCTTTTTGAATAGATTCTTGCAACAGGAGAAGTTGGTTTTCAAGTTTTTCTTGTTCAGGTTGTTTTTGTGAAAATATAGGAGAAAGAAAACGAAAAGTTCCTCGTAACTCTCGGGCTTTCTGTTGTTGATCAGTAGGGAGGACTACCTCAAGTTTCTCTTTTGCTGATCGCGCATGTACAGAAAAAGAAGAATTGAAAGTTTTCTCAATATAATCACCGCCTAATAAAAGAGTAACAGCCTCTTCAGACGTAAGTTGAATGGGTGGTAAGAAATAACCATCCATTAATGAATAACCGTGGCCAGGCATTGCGAAAAGCGGGACACCAGATTCACTAAGTGCATCCATATCTCGATAAATAGTGCGTATACTTGTCTCGAATTTTTCAGCTAAGCTTTGTGCTGTAACGGTTTGCTTTCTTTGCAATTCAATCAATATAGCTAATAAACGATCCGTCCGATTCATGAAATATCATCCTTTATTTTATAAATATTCTTATTGTGAAATTCTAAAAGTAGTGTGTAATTCCCTGCCATTAACAGACTTTTCCCTATGTATAATATTAATATAGTAAAATCATAAGAACCTATATTGCAGTTTCCAATAATATACTATATAATCAGGATAAGAAAACGTTTTCATGCAAAGGGGGAAATTTCGTGTCGACTATCGAGGACGTGGCGAAATTAGCGGGGTTATCAAGGACAACGGTTTCTAGGGTGATCAATAATCATCCATATGTTTCAGATGAGAAGAAGAAAAGGGTTCAATTAGCAATGAAGCATTTAGGCTTCGTTCCTAATTCTGCGGCGAGAAGGCTTCGTAAACAAAAAACAGAAACAATTGCGGTGCTTGTTCCAAGGATTACAAATCCTTTTTTTAGTAGATTTATTGAAGCAATCGAGATTGCTGCTTCTGAACATAAATATAAACTGATTATTTGTCAAACAAGATATTTACCGGAAAAAGAGATGGAGTATTTACAATTATTATCTACGAAACAAGTAGATGGGATTATTCTATGTTCACTAGAAAATCCATGGGAGAATGTGGAGCCATACTTGCAACACGGTCCAATCGTGTTATGTAATGAATATATTGAGGAAGCAAATGTTCCAACAGTGAAGTTCGATCATGCACAGGGTGCATACATAGCTGCCAATCATGTATTAGAACAGGGATATCGTAATCTGATTTTTTGCCGTGGCAACGAAACGAAAGTAGTGAGCCAACAGCGAAAAATGGGCTTTTTACGCGCTATTACTGAAAAGAGTAGAGAAGTGGAAGCGATCGATTTTCTTGAAAACGCTTTCTCTTGGGATGATGGAAAACGAATATTCAATGAAGTATTAAAGGACAAAAAAAATCCTACCGCGATTTTGGCAGGAGGCGACGAGGTTGCAGCTGGAATTATCTCAGAGGCGAAACGCCATGGTTGGAGTATTCCAGAAGATCTCGCTGTGATCGGTTTTGATAATCAAATTTTAGCGCAGATTACAGAGCCAGGTATTACGACAATTGAACAACCAATCGACGAGATGGCCCGAAAAGTTGTCGACTTAATGATGGATAAAATCCATACGAAAAATTATCGACAAAAAGAATTGTATGAGTTTGAACTGGAGCTCTTGGTGAAAGGTTCAACGATGAAGGATACGATGTTATTAGCCTAGTAGACTATGTCTGCTAGGTTTTTTTATGTTTACAAACTACTATTCTTCGTGAACGCAATCGTCACATTTGTTATGGTATGCTTCGTGCTGCTCATCAATTTCCTTCCCGCAATGAGCACAAGTTTTCGTCGGTAAATTTCGGAAAAACTCCATTGGTTGATCGATCATGTCAATCCCTCCATTTTCATTTCTTACTATCATTGTATTAGTACAAAAAACAAAAGTCAACAACTGTTTTATAACAAAAGTGAAAATTAATGAAAAAGTTTAGGAAATGGATTATAGTTAACAATGTAGGATGTAAGTAAAAAACTTTCTCAAGTACGGAGAAAAACGGCATTCCTACGCGGTTTTAGAAAGGATGGATACATATGAAGATGACTGTTGTCGGCTTTTGGGGCGGCTTTCCAGAAGCGGGAGAAGCAACGTCGGGGTATTTGTTTGAACACGATGGTTTTCGTTTACTTGTAGACTGTGGTAGTGGTGTACTAGCACAGCTTCAAAAATATATAACACCATCTCATATAGATGCAGTTGTACTGTCGCACTATCATCACGATCACGTTGCAGACATTGGGGTATTGCAATATGCGAGATTAATTACGAGTGCGACAAAAGGACAACTACCGGAATTACCAATATACGGTCATACGTTTGACGAGAATGGATTCCGTTCTTTAACGCATGAACCGCATACGAAAGGAATCGCCTACAATCCAGAAGAAACACTTCAAATTGGACCGTTTTCGATTTCATTCTTAAAAACTGTTCATCCTGTTACATGTTTTGCGATGCGCATTACAGCTGGTAGTGACGCTGTAGTATATAGCGCAGATTCCAGTTATATTCCTGAATTTATTCCATTCACAAAAGATGCTGATCTTTTCATTTGTGAGTGTAATATGTATGCACATCAAGAGGCTGCAAAAGCAGGGCATATGAATAGTACAGAAGTGGCAAGTATTGCGAAAGATGCGAATGTAAAAGAACTTTTATTAACGCACTTACCGCATACAGGAAACCCATCTGATTTAGTAACAGAAGCAAAACAAATTTTCAGTGGCCATATTACGCTAGCGCATAGTGGCTACGTATGGAATTCATGAGGTGATACGATGTTATTTATTGATAATAAAGGGATTACAGATCCTAGAATAAACTTAGCAATTGAAGAATATTGTGTGAAGAATTTAGATATTAACGAAACATATTTACTGTTCTACATTAACAAACCTTCCATTATCATCGGTAAAAACCAAAACACAGTAGAAGAAATTAATGCAGATTACGTAAAAGAACAAGGTATTCATGTCGTTCGTCGTCTATCAGGCGGAGGCGCAGTATATCATGATTTAGGAAACTTAAACTTCAGCTTTATTACGAAAGATGATGGAGATAGTTTCAGCAACTTCAAAAAGTTCACAGAGCCTGTAACGAAAGCGCTTGGTAAATTAGGCGTAAATGCAGAACTAAGTGGTCGTAACGATATTTTAGCTGAAGGTAGAAAAATTTCAGGTAACGCGCAGTTCTCAACGAAAGGTCGTATGTTTAGTCACGGTACGTTACTATTTGACTCTGAAATCGATCACGTTGTATCAGCACTAAAAGTGAAAATGGATAAAATTCAATCAAAAGGAATTAAATCAATCCGTAGCCGCGTTGCGAATATTACAGAGTTCTTAAACGAAAAAATGACGACAGAAGAGTTTAGACAACTTCTTCTAGAAACAATTTTCGAAGGAGAAACAGAAATTCCAACGTATGAATTAACAGAAAATGATTGGAAAGAAATCCATAAACTTTCTGAAGAGCGCTACCAAAATTGGGATTGGAACTACGGAAAATCTCCGAAGTTCAACTTACAACATTCACACCGCTTCCCAGTTGGACAAGTTGACGTTCGTCTTGAAGTGAAAAAAGGGACAGTAACAGAATGTAAAATTTACGGTGACTTCTTCGGCTCACTAGATGTGCATGACATTGAAGAGCGTCTAACAGGTGTACAATTTGATAAAGATGCATTCACTGTAGCTTTAGAAGGCGTAGATATCGTACGCTATTTCGGTAATATTACAACAGAAGATTTCTTGCATTTATTCTTCTAAAAATAAGGGAGGCTGCCGTAACGGGCAGCCTCTTTTTTGCGTAGATTGTCACGTTTTATCGGTAAGTCGATATATTTTAAAAATCGCTTATATAATTTCATTCACCATAAAATCACAGGACATTTGCCCCTCATAAAGGA
This sequence comes from Bacillus sp. SIMBA_074, assembly GCF_046534555.1. Lineage (NCBI taxonomy): Bacteria > Bacillati > Bacillota > Bacilli > Caryophanales > Bacillaceae > Bacillus > Bacillus sp. SIMBA_074. Next base: position 229,970 of record NZ_JAWRYM010000004.1, read on the forward strand.
ATATATATATTCAAAAGGAGGCGAATTGAAATGAAAAGGATAATGTACGTTGTATTACTGCTCAGCTTCGTCATCGGAATGACAGCCTGTAACGATGAAACGTCCTCAAGTCGCACACTTTTATCTATTGGAAAGCCAGGGAGGGATAATGTCATATATTTTACGCATACGGATAACAAACGAAAGATAGATGATATACAAACTATGTTTCAAAATAAGAAATGGAAAAGAAATGAAGCTTTTAGTACGATGAATAAAACGCCAGATCTTGTTTTGTCAATAGATGAGGCCAATACCGGGTTACTGACATTATATGTAACATTGTTTTTTCATGAAAACGGAGCGGATGCAATCAACTTGTATGGGGAGCATACGAGCTTGAATAAAGAGGAACTAGAAAAACTTAGTGAAAAGATGAGTGCATATTATCTTGAAATGATTTTAGCCTTTGGTTCATCATTTGCTAACGAATGAAATTTCCGTATCCTTCCAAAGAGAGTCAACAGGAGGTGATCGTTGTATATGCAGTTAATGGAATATCACTTGCTACTTTAATTTTCTTTTAATATAATTAATTTAGAATTTTTAAATATTCTAAATTTTATAAAGGTGGGGTTTGTGTGAATCTCGTTCAATCTTTGGCTGAAACGGCAAAAAAGAAGGGGGATAAACCGGCGTACATATTTATGGATCAGTCGGTCTCTTATGACCAATTAAACAAAGTGGTCACTAGGTTTTCTAGTAATTTAGCAAAAATGGGCGTTGGAAAAGGGGACAATGTCGCATTAGCTGTAGGCAATTCACCACATTTTTTAGTAGGTTTATACGGAACGATGAAAGCCGGAGCAACTGTCATTCCGATTAATCCAATTTATACAGCAGACGAAATACATTACATATTACAAAATGGAGATGTAAAAACAATCATTGTACTCGACGTCCTTCTACCTGTTATACAATCTCTTACAACAAGACTTCCTTCACTTGAAAATATCATCATATGCGAAACCTCATCAGATTTTACTCATACAGAAACTGAAAAAATGAAAACGTTTACTAGTTGTATAGGAACTGGAGATGTAACTTACGAAGGTCCTGAACTAGATGAAGAAGATGTAGCTGTTATTTTATACACTTCAGGTACAACTGGAAAGCCAAAAGGCGCTATGTTAACACATAAAAATTTATATAGTAATGCTAGCGATGTGGCATCGTATTTACAATATACTGCGGACGATCGCGTCGTTGCGGCACTGCCGATGTTCCATGTATTTTGCTTAACAGTGGCGGTCAATGCGCCGATTGTGAACGGGGCGACTATTTTAATGTTACCGAAATTTAGTCCGAAAGAAGTATTCCGTATTTGTCGCACGTACGAACCAACGATTTTTGCTGGTGTACCGACAATGTACAATTATTTATATTTATTCGAAGAAGCGAGCGCAGAAGATGTGAAGACGCTTCGCCTTTGTATTTCAGGTGGTGCGTCAATGCCTGTTGCTCTTCTGCAAAACTTTGAAAAACGTTTTGGTGTAATCGTTTCAGAAGGATACGGTTTATCAGAAGCATCACCAGTTACTTGTTTCAATCCGTTAGATCGTCCTCGTAAACCAGGATCAATTGGAACAAATATTTGGCACGTGGAAAATAAAATTGTGAATGAACTTGGGGAAGAAGTACCTGTCGGTGCAGTCGGTGAATTAATTGTTCGCGGTCCTAACGTTATGAAGGGTTACTATAATGCACCAGAAGATACAGCAGCAACACTAAAAGATGGTTGGCTATATACAGGTGACTTAGCGAAAATGGATGAAGAAGGTTACTTCTATATCGTTGATCGTAAAAAAGATATCGTCCTAGTGGGCGGTTATAATGTATATCCTCGTGAAGTAGAGGAAGTATTATATACTCATGATTCGGTAGCAGAAGTTGTCGTAATCGGTGTTCCTGATGAAAACTTAGGAGAAGCAGTGCGTGCTTTCGTCGTTTTGAAGCAAACGAACGTAACAGAAGAAGAACTGATGCATTACTGCACGCTACATTTAGCGAAATATAAAGTGCCAATGAGCATTGAGTTTTTAACAGAATTGCCGAAGAATACAACTGGTAAGTTACTGCGAAGAGCTTTGAGAGAGAAGGCATTGCAAGTATAAAAATAAAGATATTCATCTCTATGACTACATGTTTAGAGATGGATATCTTTTTGTCCTGTAAAAGCTCGATTCGTGTGGATGGACAAAATCCCTACTGATTAAAGTTTCACTTTATTTTTTAGAATTGGTTAAGCTATAAGCCCATATATTTGAACCATAATATGAATAATAAGGAGGAGATATACGTGGAGCAGAAGGAATTACGCTTACGGAAAGTGCAATATCTTATTTGTGACATTATGGATGAAATGAATATGGAGAGTGAAAAGAAGAACTTAGAAACATTGCAAAAGGTAATTGATCACCTTTCAGGGGCGATTGGGGATTTAGTAGATCCATCGAGTACGTATTCGTTGGACTATTTAGAGAGAAAAGTGCATACGGCTCATTATTTATTTTTTAAAAATGACCGGAAAGCGTATTTATGTAGAAAATAAAAAAGAGGGGCTTTTATTTTTTTGTTCAATTGATAATCATTATCAATATGATAGTTATGATGGATAAATGAATATAAAAGGAAATGTCATATTGATAATGATTAAAAAAGATGTATTCATATATTTGTTGTTGATGGTGAAAGGGAATGGTTAGGGATATTTGTATAAGCCCCTGAAGCGATAAAATTAAATTCCAAGTTGACACATGTGAATTACGGAATTAAAATGGAAAGAAATCAAACAGAATACAATAGAAGCTCATCAGAGAAACTGAAGGCGCACAACGTTCACTTTTGTGAATAGATTGTGTGCCTTTTTCTATTGTACAAACTAAGGGGGCTTTATATATGAAACAGTGGAGTAAGACAGCATTAATGAAAAGTACAGGTGTTGTATTATCAGCATTTGTCCTTTTGTCAGGGTGTGGTTCGGCAACATCCACTAACAATTCTGAAGGAAGTGCAGATAAGAAGACAGTCGAACTTTTAAATGTTTCATATGATCCAACGCGTGAGTTATATCAAGATTTCAATAAAGACTTTGCGAAGTATTGGAAAGAGAAGCATGGTCAAACAGTAAATGTAAAGCAATCACACGGGGGATCTGGAAGTCAGGCACGCTCCGTTATTGACGGCTTAGAAGCAGACGTTGTAACACTAGCGCTCGCTTATGATATTGACGCGATTAGTAAGAAGAAACAACTAGCAGAAGATTGGCAGAAGCGACTTGCGGATAATTCTACTCCGTATACATCAACGATTGTATTTCTTGTGAGAAAAGGAAACCCGAAAGGAATTAAAGATTGGGATGATTTAACGAAAAAAGGTGTGTCTGTCATTACACCAAACCCGAAAACATCTGGGGGAGCACGGTGGAACTATTTAGGGGCGTGGGGATATGCACTGAAAAAATATAACAATAGTGAAGATAAAGCGAAAGAGTTTGTCGGTCAAATTTATAAAAACGTGGAAGTACTAGATTCAGGAGCACGCGGGGCAACGACGACTTTCGTTGAAAAAGGAATTGGTGATGTGTTAATCGCTTGGGAAAATGAAGCGTTATTATCACAAAAAGAACTTGGAAAAGATAAATTCGAAATTGTAACACCTTCGATTAGTATACTTGCCGAGCCGCCAGTAGCAGTTGTAGACAAAGTCGTTGATAAAAAGGGAACGAAAAAAGTAGCAGAAGGATATCTTGAATATTTGTATTCAGAAAAAGGGCAAGAAATTGCGGCGAAAAACTTTTATCGCCCTCGTAATGAAAAAGTAGCAGAGAAGTACGCATCACAATTTCCGAAAGTTCAATTATTTACAGTTGATGAACTATTTGGAGGATGGAAAAAAGCACAAGAAAAGCATTTTAATGATGGCGGCGTATTCGATCAAATGTATAAAAAATAAGGGGGGATGAGGTGACGTTATATGAGGAAGAAGCGTGTCTTACCAGGGTTTGGATTATCTCTTGGATTTACAATGCTGTATATGAGCTTATTCGTACTTATACCACTTTCTATCGTATTTATTCAAACTTCGCAGCTAGGCTGGAAGAAGTTCGCACAAGTTATAACGAGTGAGCGTGTGTTGCATTCCTATCAAGTAAGTTTCACAACTTCACTTGCAGCGGCAATCGTAAATGCCATTTTTGGTTTATTAATTGCTTGGGTACTCGTTCGCTACACATTTCCAGGGAAGCGGTTATTAGACGGACTAATCGATTTACCATTCGCTCTTCCGACTGCTGTAGCTGGTATTACACTTACGACGCTTTATGCGGAAAATGGCTTTATTGGAAAAATATTTAGTGTGTTTCATATAAAAGTAGCTTTTACCCAGCTCGGCATTATTGTGGCGCTTACGTTTATTGGCTTACCATTTGTCGTTCGAATGGTGCAACCAGTGCTGCAAAGTATTGATAAAGAAGTAGAAGAAGCAGCTTCTAGTTTAGGGGCATCACGCTTTCAAATATTTGTGAAAATTATTTTGCCAGAAATATTCCCGGCTCTACTTGCTGGTTTTTCACTCGCCTTTGCTCGGGCGTTAGGGGAATATGGATCTGTCGTGTTCATTGCAGGTAATATGCCGATGAAAACAGAAATCGCACCGCTTATGATTATGACGAAACTAGAACAATATGATTATGCAGGCGCAACAGCTGTAGCGGCTGTGATGCTTATTATTTCTCTCCTTTTCCTACTATTTATTAATATGATTCAAACTTGGAGCAGAAGGCATGAACTGAAAAGTGAATAGGAGGGGAGAAAATGGAACCAACATTATTAGAAAAGAAAATAGTAAAAAGCGTATCAGTTAAAAAAGAATCTAAATTTGTACCAATTCTATTCATTACGATAACAATTTTATTTTTATCTCTCTTTCTATTACTGCCGCTCGTGACAATTTTTATGAAAGCGTTCGAACGAGGAATTGATGTATATATTGCCGCTGTAACAGATCAAGAAGCATTTTTGGCAATCAGGTTAACACTTCTCGTTGCATTAATTGTTGTACCGCTGAATACGATATTCGGAATAGCAGCAGCTTGGCTTATTACGAAGTTTCAGTTTAAAGGAAAGCAAGTATTATTATCTCTTATTGAACTGCCGTTTGCTGTATCACCAGTTATCGCAGGATTAGTATTCGTTTTACTTTTCACACCTCGTGCTGCTCTTGGCGGATGGTTAATGGAACACGGGATAAAGCTCATCTTCTCTGTTCCTGGCATTATCATTGCGACGATATTTGTTACGTTTCCGTTCGTTGCGCGTGAATTAATCCCAGTTATGCAGGCGCAAGGGAAAAGTGAAGAAGAAGCAGCTCTATCACTTGGCGCAAGCGGCTGGAAAATGTTTTGGCGCGTCACATTGCCAAATATAAAATGGGGCCTTTTATACGGCATGATTTTATGTAACGCCCGGGCCATTGGTGAATTCGGAGCAGTTTCCGTTGTGTCTGGTCACGTGCGCGGCATGACAAATACAATGCCGCTTCATATTGAAATTTTGTACAATGAATATCAATTTTCAGCAGCGTTCGCTGTGGCGACTTTAATGTCACTCATCGCAGTTTTTACGCTCGTTATAAAAAACTGGATTGAATGGAGAATGGAAAAACGACAATAAGGAGTGAGTGCGGTGAGTATTCAAATTCAAAATGTATCAAAACAATATGGTACATTTCAAGCGCTGACAGACATTCATTTGGATATTCCAAAAGGAGAACTTGTTGCCTTATTAGGCCCATCAGGTTCTGGGAAAACGACGTTATTACGAATTATTGCAGGCCTAGAAGAAGCGGATGGAGGCTCCATTTCATTTGATGGAGAAGATTTAACTGATATTCACGTGAAAAACCGGCAAGTCGGTTTCGTCTTCCAGCACTATGCACTTTTTAAACATATGAATGTATTTGAAAATGTCGCTTTCGGTTTAAAAGTAAGAAAGAAAAACTTACGACCTTCAGCTGAAGTAATAAAAGAAAAAGTAACAGAACTATTGAAACTAGTAAAAATGGATGGTTTCGCAAAACGTTATCCAGCGCAATTATCTGGCGGACAACGCCAACGTATCGCACTAGCCCGGGCGCTTGCAGTCGAACCGAAAATTTTATTGCTAGATGAACCGTTCGGTGCACTTGATGCGAAAGTACGGAAAGAATTGCGAAGATGGCTCCGGAAACTACATGACGAATTTCAAATTACGAGCGTATTCGTAACGCATGACCAAGAAGAAGCGTTAGACGTTGCGGACCGCATCGTTGTAATGAATGAAGGACGCATTGAACAAATAGGAACGCCGGAAGAAGTATATGAAAAACCAGCAAGTCCGTTCGTATATGACTTTTTAGGAAACGTGAATTTATTTCACGGCCGCGTTCATAAAGGTAAGCTAAATGTAGGATCAGTGGAGCTAGAAGCACCAGAGCATAAGCACGTTTCAAACGTAGAAGGAGTCGGGTACGTAAGACCACATCATCTATCAATCTCTCGTACGAAACAAAGTATAGATGCCATCCCGGCGAAAGTAACATATTCTCATGCAGTTGGACCTGTCGTATATGTAGAATTAAGACGCGATGGAACAGATGAATATTTAGAAGCAGAAATTAGTAAAGAACAGTTCAGACAGCTAGGCATTCAAACGGGTGAGTTTGTATACGTATATCCGAAAGAAGTGAAGGTGTTTATTCCGGAGGATTTTGTGATTTAATAATAAGGTGCAGTCCCTATATGAGTACGTATAGGGGCTACATTTTTTTGTTTTTGGGATAAGGATTTTCAGAAAAAAATTGATGCTACTGATTGGTATATTAAGGGGAATAGGTAAAGAAGGAAAGAGATTTAATGGGTTTAATTTCTTGTATTTCGATTATTTATTCATCGTAAATAAGATAGATAGTACACCTTGTTTAATGGTTATTCGTGTATGGGAATACTTTAATTCGTTTGCCCTAACGTTTTAAACGCGACATTATAAAATGGAAGAAGTAAATCTTGCACATATGATAGTTTTAGAAACCGTATGAGTGTTAAAGTTGTAGAGAGTGGAAAAGAAATAAAGTCTGTAACAGCAACATTCAGTGATGGAATCAGCTTGTATCGATTGTAAAAGTATAAATATAAAGAAGGTTTTCAGGAGTGAGGGGAATTAGATTATTATTGATTCATTGGAGGATTGTTAGTTGTGGAAAAACTTGTATTTAATCAGCGGATGGATTTTTCATGTGTAGAAGGGGAAATTCTCTGTATTACAACGGGAAATAAAGAAGATATTATAATTTTAGTATTGGATAAAAAGGTTACAGACATTTATTATTATAAAATTATCCACTCGTTGAAATCTGGCGTGTTGAAACAATATACTATAGAAAATAATCAATATTTTAACTTTATTCAACCTTTAGGAGAAAATTGGATTTTGGTTAAAAGTTTCGTTGAGAAAAAGGAAGATACAACGGCTACAATTTTTGATGAAAAAGGAACTATCATTGATTCGCATTACTTAGGAAATGGAATAAAGTATTTTCAAGTTGATGAAGAAGAACATGTATTAGTTGGGTATAGTGAAGAAGGTATATTTACTTCGGTAGATGAATTGTTTATTTCGGATGAAGAGTTCGATTCGATAGATTGGGAAAATATATATGATACTAATAAATTGGAAAAGAGCGGACTAGCTATTTTCTCTAAGAATGGCGATTTAATTACTAATGAATTTAATAATTCAATAAAGGGATCTGTCTGTGATTGTACAGCAATAAATATACAGAAGACAGGTGATATTCTAATGTCTTACTATAACGAGCAAGGAACGTATTCATTCACACAGATTAATAAAGAACGATGCGAACAAGTTATTCTTTATGAAACAGCGTTGAATCATACATCACTATATTTAAAAGTGTAAAATAATATTATCTTTGGTGTAGATAACAATCAAATATATGCATATTCACTTGTAAATAAAAAATTAGCAACTCTGTTAACAGTAGATAGCGATGGAAATCCTATTCAATTTGAGTATATTTTTTCAAGGGATCAAACAATATATGCTGTTAAAGAGAACAGCGTATATTGCTGGGAGCAACATGGAATTTTAGAAGATAGAGAATAAATAGGGAAATGATTTGTAGAAAGAAGAGATGATGTCGGATCTTCTTTCTTATACATATATTTTATATAAACAATTAGGTACGATGTGAATGCAAAACGATTAATGAATAATTCTAGAAGGTATATATATAGGGATCCAAGGACGCGTCAAACTTATTAAGATTAAGGAAGCTTGACGCTTATTTTATATGTTCAGAATCAATGAGAGGGTTTTGATGTATATGAAAGATATTGTATGTAAAGAGTTAATAAGTTTTAAGTCTATTGTTGAAGCTTATCAAATTAAAAAAATGAGTTTGGATTACAAACAAAATGTAATTTTACTAGTACAAGACAATCAGAATCGGCCCTGTATTATTTATATGGATAAAAATAATTTAAATATAAGCAATTTCAATTTAAATGTAGATATTGATGTTGAATCTGTGTTATGTATGCAACGAATTGGCGAGAAATGGTTACTTATATTTAATTATGAAGATGATAATGCGGTTATTTATAATGCGGACGGAAGTGAATACGCTAAGTTTTATGCCGGAGAAGGGATTCAAGATTGTCAGGTTGATGTGAATGAAGATATATGGGTTAGTTATTATGATGAAGGAATTTTCGGAGATTGCCCAATTGGAGCAAACGGGATAGTCGCTTTTGATCCTACAGGTAAATTGATTTTTAATAATTATGATCAATATGTAGAAAGGTTTAATGTACCTCCTATAGATGATTGTTATGCAATGAACGTTATAGATGGAGACGTTTGGCTCTATTATTATTCAGAATTTCCTTTAGTTCAAATGAAAGATAAAAAATTTCATATGTCGTGGAATGAAATAAATGTAACTAGGGAAATACGGTCGAAAAATTTTGCGGTTTCTCAAGATAAAGTAGTATTCATTACTCAAGATAAAAAATTGGTTGTTTATGATTTAAACGATAATCATGTGTATGATAGTAATCTTTGTAATGAACTAGGAGAGCCGGTTCAATTTGTTAATTATTATAGCCGCGGATCTGTTATGTATTTTCAGACGGATGATGCGCTGTATTATGTTGAGTTACTTAATATATTAGGTGATAAATGTGAATGAGCGTTTAAAGAAAATTGCAACGTTAAGAGAAAAGGTAGAGGAAAAAGCTACTAGAGAAAAGTTTTTAATGTTATGTCCGTCCATAAAAGAATTTGAGGTTATTAGCGGGGATCTTGAAGTAAGGGAGCGTGTTGTAATTGGCAATGACAAATGAGCAATTTGAGAGTTATCTTGATATGTGTTATGACAAGCTAGAAAGTAAACAACAACACTTCATTTCGCATTATAATATCGATAACTTTGATGAATATTGGTATGATCAAGATCAATGTATATTACAGTTTAAAAATAATGGTCAAGTTCTACTTGAATTTAGTGTTGTTTTTATAGGTTCTTGGTCTGGAAAGAGTAACAGTTGGATGTGGTCTTGGGCTAATGAGCATATGACTGATTGTGCAAGAAGTAAATCTAACTGTTTGAAAGGTTTACAAAAGATTACAGGAAGTGAGGTTTTTATAAATTCACTTTTTGAATGCGACCAAGAAATGGCGCATGAGCTAGCAGCCTTTTCCATTGAATATTTAGATGCAGAAGGAATGTACATAGCACCAGGTGAGAGAAATGATTTGTTTATGGCTGTTATGTTACCGCATGCATTGTGAGTAGAGCATACTAAAAATATAGATAAGGTAGAATGAAAAAAGAGTACAGTTTAATAAAAGGTATCATAGTGACCGGATACTATGGTGGTAAATATAAGGGAGATTATATTGCTTGAAGTGAAGTTTTACGATTGGAAGAAAAGCCGTCCTAAAAAACATTATTTACTTGTACATGAAATTAGGATTTTTGAGTTGATTTTCGCAAAGAAAGTTAGCGAGTTTGAGATGGGATTAAAAGAAATTGAGAAAGTTACTGTTTATTGTTTAGCTAAGGAAAGCACTGATGTTTCATATAAAGTGAATAGGGCATCAGGTGAAATTAGTGTACTGGTTCCTTATGATTTTATGAATTTCTTAACATTGGAATTAGTTGAAGAGAAATGCAAAGAGTTTTGCAAATTAGTACGCCAATATGTTATCCCTGGACTTGAAGAAAACTCTACTCTTTCATCATCTATTGTTAAAGGGTATATAGAGGAATCTTTAGAAGAGATTGTGAAGCAAAACTATGAAGGAATATTTTTAGTTGGGAAGACACCTAAGAAAAGCCCAAGCCGTAAGAAGGTAGCGATATTAAAAGGAATTCATCGTGTTAAAGGTTTTCAACTAAGGTGTGAGGTATATGATGAAAAAGGATTAAGGGTTCTCGATAAATTATTGGTGGAAGAGGTAGGGAATGAAAGGGTGTATGCAAGATTTTTGGGTACATTAAAATGGGAAAGTGAAAATCTAATAGTAGTTCAATCTAAATCCAGTAGTTGGAAAGAAGAAATCTATCTTTAATAACAAGCTTGCATAGTAGAAAGAGAGTTTGACGCTTATTTTTTTATCTAAGACATTAAAATATATGGAGTGATTTATTTTAGATTATAAGTGAGAGGATTAATGTTCACTCCTTTTCTAAAGATTGATTAAAACAACTAAAAAATATCGGTTAATTTCATGAAATAAAGGGTTAAATAGAGAATTAATTGAAATTACGCTTATGTGTAAAAGAGTTTGAACTAATTCAAGTTCTTTTTTTATCATTGAAATACCCTCTTATTATTAATCAAAATATTTCACTATCTGCGATGTTAAATCAAAATAGAGAAGTTGTAGGATGCATGGGGTAACGTATTAAAGAGTGACGCAAAAGGAATCGCGGCAGACAATCCATTTGGTTCGGCAGCATACAAATGGCATAAACAAACATATAAAAACTAGCGTTAAAATAATAAAAAATCCAGAAAGTGATCTTGGTGAATTTGATGATGAGTTTTAATAGTGTAGATAATTTATTTTCGATACTTTTAAAGTATCCAGTACGTATAATTTTAATATGTATTGGAATAGGCTGGATTTTTAAATGTATCAAACAAGGTTTCTTATTTTCAGCCGCACTTATGTTAACGATACTTACACTACTTTTTATTGTTACATTTACAGACATATTAGCGTCTGTTTTAAATGGTATTCCTCTTGCTATACAATATAGTGGTGTAATATTTTGGCTAATACTATCATGTATTATGTTTGATTATGAATCTTCTCGTCAGTGAACTACTCACCACTTACCGTTCTTACGGACTGTTTTTCTATGTATGTATGTTGGTATAGCCAGTGGGATTTTATAAAAGAAAAGTAAAGTCGATTCAGTGTATCTTAAAATCTAAACAGACAGTTTGATTTTGAGATACACTTTTTATTTTAAATAAAACAGCAAACCTTATGCGGACTTCTAATGCTATATGAAAGAGTATTATAGATTAGAATAAAATAAAAGCCACAAAACATGAAGCTTCTAGGTTATGAAAAAATGCACCCAAATTATTGGATGCACTTTTTCATAACCTTTATATATTCCGCCTCATCAATTCCCCAACCAGCGTCGCAACATATTCAACATCATTATCAATTTCGTCTAATACGTAAGATTCTAAAATGCCTATTACAGCAGTTCCTAAAAATTTTAAAACGATGTGCTTATCAATGTTTTTATTGTGAAGATTGATGTGCTTAATATTTACGTTAAACGTGCATAACAAGATATAATAGAAGAAATCAATAAGGAGGCTGGCTGTGAAGAATCTTCGTTATTTCAATATGTTTACTATGTTAATTGTATACACACTACTTATGTTTTACATCGGCTGGAACGGATGGGTTTGGCTTCATACAGTATTCGGCTGGCAATCTTGGGGATATTACGCTTTCGTAGTCGGATTTATTTCATATGCGTACATTCTCGTACAAGTGTTTAAATTCCTTCCTTTCCTGCGAACGGTCGGTTCAATTTGGTTTGCAGTTATACAATACGCGCTTATGTTATTGCCGTTAGCCGATATTGCAGTTTTCCTACTGCAGTTTTCAGTGGAGAAAGAGACGGCAATTATTTGGACAGGAACGGTCGTTTTACTCGTATTCGTCTGTATCTTCGCATATGGGGTATTTAATGCATATAGCCCGGTTGTAAGAAAGTATGATGTACACATACCGAAAAAAGTAGAAGGACGTAAAAGTTTACGTATTGCGATGGCTTCTGATATGCATTTCGGTAAACTGTCTGGTGTTTCTCATTTAAAGAGACTTGTCCATCATGTAAATGAAATGAAACCAGATATTATTTTACTACCTGGTGATATTATAGATGATCATCCAGGTGTATTCATTCAAAAAAATATGGGACCAATCATGAAACAGATGAAAGCTCCATTAGGCGTATATGGTGTGTTAGGAAACCATGAATATTACGGCAGAGCTGTTCCTGAGTTTTTACAAGAGATGGATAAGATTGATATCCGTATTCTTTTAGATGAAGTCATTACAATTGAAGATTATTTTTATCTCGTTGGAAGAAGGGATAAAACAGAGCGTGATCGTCAAAGCTTTGAAAGTTTAATGAGTACGGTAGATAAATCGATTCCTGTTATCGCAATGGATCACCAGCCATTTGAATTAAAGCAGGCAGCGGATGCCGGCGTAGATTTACTATTATCAGGTCACACGCACCGCGGACAAATGGCGCCGAATCATATTGTAACGAGAAGAATGTACGAACTAGACTGGGGATACGTACAAAAAGGTGCATTCCACGCCATTGTTTCTTCTGGATTCGGATTTTGGGGACCACCGCTAAGACTTGGAAGCAGGTCAGAGATTGTGCAGGTGGAAGTTACGTTTGAATAGGTGTATGGAATAGAGAGCTGATGGCTCTCTATTTTTTTCAATAAAAACAAATAACAATAAATATCTCTGTTGGTGCTAATTTCATAAAAGAGGTACAATTATAAGACTCGGCTGAGATAAAGGGGGATTATAAGTGGTTATAACAGATGTAATATACGGAGAATGTGAAGTGGATCCAGTGTTAGAAGAGTTGATTTTAAGTAAGTCTGTGCAAAGACTAAAAGGAATTCATCAAACAGGAGCAAGTTATTTAATGAATGAGAAATGGAATGTAACGCGTTTTGATCATTCAGTTGGTGTTATGTTGTTAATTAAAAAGCTTGGTGGTTCAGTAGAAGAACAAATTGCTGGTTTATTGCATGATGTATCGCACACTGCTTTTTCGCATGTCATTGATTATGTTTTTGATAATAAAGATGAAAGTTATCATGAAGAAATATTTAGCACTGTCGTTAAAAACTCGGAGATTCCAGCAATCCTTTTAAAACATGGTTATAACTATGAAGATATTTTATTAGATGATTCGAAGTGGACATTACTTGAAAGATCCGCGCCAGAATTATGTGCAGACCGAGTGGATTATACATTGAGAGATATGTATACATATGGATATATTTCTTTAGAAGAAGCTCAAGATTTTTCAGATGATTTAATCGCAGTTGATGGAAAGATGGTTCTTCAAAATATCGAAATAGCAGAGTGGTTTACAGAAACGTATTACAAAGAAGTAATCGATTTCTCTATGAAACCAATTAATATTTATGGAAACGATATGTTAGCTAAAACATTAAAATTAGCTCTTCATAAAAAGATAATCGATCCAGATGATTTCCTTCTTGAAGATCATGAGCTTATTTCGAAATTACAGCTATGTAAAGATCCAGAAGTAGATGATTTATTAAGAAAAGTTCATCCAAATATAGAAGTAAAAGAAGATAGAAACGATTATGATTTATATCAGAAAAATAAAGTGCGTCTCATTGACCCACCATTACTCCGTGAAGGGAAAGTTGTTCAATCGTCTGCCATATCAGAAAGAATAAAACAGATGAGTGAGATTGCTTATGAAAAAACGGTGAGAGGGATGTATGTGAAAGTGATTTCTAATTAATTTAATGAAAAAAGGTTGCTCAAAAGTAGTGATGTAGCTATTTTTTGGCAACCTTTTTTGTTTCACCCTACTATTTTTATTTGTTCCCCTAGTTGTTATATGAATTCAATATTTTGGTATATAAATAAATCGCATCGATGCATAACAAAAAGGAATCCACATGCATTTGGTTTCTTTGTTCTTACTTCGCGTGTGATAGAAAAAGGCTTTGACCGCTTCTATGCATGGCTGGATGCTCTCTTCCTTCTAAAAAAGGGATTTTAATTTGTATATTTATAGTAAGGTGCTTCAACGGTTAATTCTATCCCGCATTAACGGGCAGTAAGACCCCCACTGATTAAAGTTTCACTTTATTAAACTACTCAATCTCATACATAAAATCTACAAGTTCTCGATAAGAGAATGTATTGGCCGGAACATCAGTTGTAATCTTTCCGTTTTGTAGTTTTATAATACGCTGGCAAGCACCAGCTACGAGCTCGTAATCATGGGTAATGACAAGTACGTGACAGGAACGTTTCGCAAGTTGATGAATTACTTCGATCACACGTTGTAAGTTCATACCGTCTAAGCCTGAAGTTGGTTCATCTAGTATGAAAATAGAAGCGTCATTCATTAAACCTATTGCAAGAACGAGCCGTTGTTTTTCTCCACCTGAAAGGGTGGCAGGATGATTTTCTTTCAAATGCCATAGATGAAGGTCTTTTAGAACATTTTTAGCCATTTCCTCCCGGTTAGGATTGTTGAGTAACACTTCATTCCATACGCTATCGGTGAATAGTTGATACACTGTATCTTGATCTTGCATAACGAACCAAATTTTTTGCATTCGTTTATTTGCTTTTATCCGTACGTTATCAATGTGAATGTTGCCAATGCTCTCTTTTTTTAATCCTGTTAATGTGCGAGCGAACGTCGTTTTACCTGCGCCATTTTTTCCGATTAACGCTGTTACTTCATTTGCATGAAGCGTGATGTTTAAATCTTGCAGTACCCAATCTTTTGCTCGTTTATGTTTGACGTGCAAGCCTTCAATCTGCATTTTTTCTAATTTTGAAGGAGAAGTACGGTCATTCATTCTTCCTTTTTCAATAAAAGGAGAACGTAATCCTAATGCTTGTATTTCTTCACAAGAGAGAGCGAGCAATTCTTTTGGCGTGTAGATTTTTTTGATTTCGCCATTTTCCATATAAATAATACGGTCTACAAGATCCATTAAGTAATAAAGGCGATGTTCTACAATGACAATCGTTTTATTCTTTTTTCGTAAGGAGACTAATTCTTCTTTGAGAATATTCGTTGCTTGTAAATCTAAATTCGCAGAAGGTTCATCCATTACAAATAGGGATGGATCAATTAGCTGCGACGCGGCAATTGCCACCTTTTGTTTTTGTCCGCTAGAAAGACTCATGACGGGTTCATGTCGTAGTGCTTCTAACTTCATTTGTTGTAAAACGTCTTGTAATCGTTGTTGAATTACAGCTCTTTCAATTCCATGATTTTCAAGTTCGAAAGCAAGTTCATCTTGAACGATAGAGGTGAAAAATTGTGATTTAGGATCTTGAAAGACGCTACCAATTTTTTTACTAAGTTCCCATATTGGGGCATCCTTCGTATGGACACTATCAATGATGATGTCACCTTGTAAGTTTCCTTCATACAAGCTTGGTATTAAACCATTTAATATTCGTCCAAGAGTTGTTTTTCCAGATCCAGAAGGTCCGGTAATGAGGACGCATTCACCTTCATGAATCGTTACATTTATATTTTTTAAAAGGGGTTTTCCAGGTTGATATTCAAATTGAACATTTTTGAGTGTAATCATAGCTATTCTCCTTATGAAATCCAAAGCGTGCCAAACATACACAAACCGAGAAAGAGAGCGATACTATCTTTCGGACGGAAGGCAATCGCGTAGTGACTTGTTTTTTTGCAAGGTGCATCCATTCCACGAGTCGTTGCTGAAGCACTCAAATCATCAGCGAGTCGAATCGTTCTCATCAATAAAGGAATGATCGCATATTCAAACATTTGATTTAAACGAAGCCAATTTTTGGGGCTTTTTAATGAAATACCACGAATGCGCACATTCTCTCCGATGATTTTGGATTCAGCACGTAAAATAGGAAAGAACCGCAGTGCAACGGTAAGTGTTAATAAAATACTTTCGGGAATTTTTAATTTCTGTAAACTTGCTAGTAGCTGCCCTGATGGGACTTTCGATAATCCAGATGCGATAATTAACGTAGGTAAAGTTTTTAAGGCAATGAGTAGCATTAATAAAAACGCATTTAAAATGGAAGCATTCATATAAGTTGAAATGAAATAGTGTGCAAAGAACAAACAACCGTATATAATGAACCATTTGAATCCTAAACGATATTGGTTTTGACAAATGAGTAAAAGAACAGCAAACGCTGCGAGCATAAGTGAACCGGTGCTTGTAGCGGAAATTGCTAAAAATCCACAGATGATTAATAGAGTAAATTGTAAACGAGCATCAAACATAAAAACCTCTCCTAATTATTTCTTCATATATAAATAGCCAGCTTTAACAAAATGTTTTTGTAATAGTTTTGTTGCAAAGTAACAACCAGACAAGGATAGAATGAATCCGCCGATAAGACCGATTGTCATCCATATAGGTGAATAAGCAAAATAAATTAATTCGTCGATTGCTTCTTTTGAGTAACGCATCTTTTCTAACTGACTACTACCGAGTAAATAAATTGTTATATATGAACCAATGCTGAAGAAAGCGCCGTAAATTCCGTATGCAACAGCTTGACGATGACGATTCTTATATTGCGAACCGTTGCCTTTAAGTAATGTAAGTTCAGCGATGAAAGCAATTAGAATGCAATAAGGTAGAATAATAGGTGTTCCCATTAATGCAAAGAAAATCCCTGTTAATGTCCCCATTAATAAAAGTGTGCCTCTTTTACTCACGCGCAAGGCCATTAACATATAGACTATGCCGCCAAAGAACATACCGATAGCGGGAGTAAGTGGTGGTGCAAATGCCATGAGCGGACTCGCGACCACGATGACGATAGACTGTACGATAAATAAGAGAACGGTATATAATCCAATTGTAATTAAATCTTTTGCTGCAAATTTTTTTATATTCATTTCGATTCATCTCCTAATGATTGATAAATTGAATGATAAACATTATCATTGGTTCTAACTACTCCAATCTCGAAAAAATAGCCCGAAATCGTAATTTGAGGCGGAGGTGAAAAAATTGAAAAACATATTAAACGCCTTTTTTACAGAAATAAAAAGAATGAACGATGCAACTTATTACGAAAGCTGGCTAGGAGCGACTTATCATTTTGTAAATGGTAAAGTCAGACGGTTGTATATTGAAGAAGGGGTTGAAATTCAGATTTTTGATAACTGTACATTTCAACGCCCCCAAATGCCTATATTGAAAAAAATATTAGAGATTACAGTTTTCGTGGATGGACAAATTACACAAAAAAGGAATGCGTTATTTTCCGAACAATATGACTCGAGTAGACTGTTATTCTTTAATGAAATTGAAGAACAATTACAATATAATCAGCTCACAGGAATGAGCGTTTTTCTCGATTTAGACTGGTTGGAACGTTATCTTATTCAAGAAAATCAGCTTGATAGCTGGAAGGAAATTGAACAGTTTTTTCTTCATTCACGGAGAATTATTTTTCAAAAAGATAGCGAAACAATTCATCGTTCTATTACTCGTTATTTACAAACCGAATTTAAAGAAAATGCGATGAACCATTTATTAATTAAAGCGAAAGTTTTAGAGTTTTTAGCGCATAGTCTTCAAAAAATTTGGCCAGAAGTTGTAGACCAACGAATTGAGGGGATTCTTGATGTAATTCATCAGCAATTTCACCTACCGATTCAAGTTCAGCATTTGGCCGAAATGGCGAATATTAGTGAATCGAGTATGCAAAGTTATTTTAAAGCGTCGTTTGGGATGTCGGTCTATCAATATATCCAACATAAACGTGTAGAGTACGCAGCGGAATTACTGATTCATACGAATGAATCTATTACTGAAATTTCAATGCAAGTTGGATACGATAACCCGAGTAAATTTGCAAAAATATTCAAGAGAATATACGGAGAAACACCTTTGCATTATCGGAAGAAATATATGGAAAAAAATACCCCTTAATGAGTTTATCTCATTAAGGGGTATTTTTTTCTAGGTATCTAAACTATCGTTTCAGTAGTATCGATAATATTATTATTAATTATCAAACCAATTCCAAACCTCAATATCTCCAAGAGTCGCATAACGTACGTGAGGTGAGTTTTGTAATTTTAATAATTCTTTTGACGGTCCAGTAATGACAATGCCGTATACTTTTACTCCGTTATCTTTTACATATTTATAACGTTTATCTAAGTTTAGTTCGTTTTCAGGAAGCGTGGCAACTGTACTTACAGTTTTTTTATGTGTAGAAAGAATACGCATCATTTCAATTACTTTATCCTCTTGCGTTTTCAAATTTTTTGTTTCATCATCAAGGAATCCGATATGTTCTGGAAATCCTATAAAGTCGCTCCCAGATAGGATGAAATCTTCTTCATTTATTCTTTCTTGTCCTGTGTCTAAAGCGTACCATACAGGGGTTGGCGGCATTTCTTGTGCACCAAATACACTATATAGAAGCGGTTCTAATTCTTTTAAAGTGTAAAGTTTGTCAAAAGATATTGCTACTTCTGCAACGGTTCCCTCATGTACTTTTGTAAGTGTATCCCAAACCTTTTTAGTTGCTTCTTTTAAATGATCGCCTTGTTTTATTTTTGGGTGAACAAAGTGGATGTTCGGTTGATAGTGCATATTCACCCAAGATTGATTTGTGATATTTAAGGAAGATAAGAAGCTGCTCGTTTCAATTGTACCGAGTGGCATTTCTTTTTTACCAATCGTTTTTACTAAATCAAATTGGCTGTTTGTTCGAAAGAAAGCTTCTACACTTGTTCCGCCCCCCATGACGCGGCTATTTGGGATAGTTGCTTCAAGTGCAAGAGAAGGAACATCTCTTATTTCTTTTAGCTTTTTATCATTATTAGCTTGAAAATAAAAGGCAGATAATACCCCGCCGATCATATATATAACGATACAAATTGCTAGTATAAAACCAAGCGTTTGTAAACGATGTTTCCACTTAATCCTCCAAAACGGAACTTTAAGATCTTTTGGTGGTAACCTTTTCTTTACTGGCGCACTCTTCGCAAGCAACTCATCCAAATGCGCTTCACACTCTCCGCAAGTCTCAATATGACTTTCTAACTTTTCTTGTTCGTCATGTGTGAGCGTTCCATTTTCATATTTCTCCCACAGTTTTTTAAACTCTGCACAAACCATCTATATCACTCCTTTATGCTTTTCATTTCTTTTCGTCCACGATGTAATTCAATTTTCACTTTTGCTAAGGAGAGCCCCGTCATTTCTGCTATTTCCTTATAAGAGAATCCGTAGTAATCTCGTAGTAGTAACACATTTCGTCTTTGGAGCGGAAGAGAAGATAAATTTTCTAACCAACTAGCAATCTCATGTTTTACAAAGTATGCATGTTCTGTACTTGGCACGTTTGGTAAATGGAATTCTTCGATTTTAGTTGTTTTATACTTTTTTTCCTTTCGATACCAATCGATAAAGGCGTTGTAGGCAATTGTAAATAACCATGGCCTAATTTCTGCTCCTTTATAATAGTCAATATGGACGAGCATGCGGTAAAAAGTTTCTTGCATGAGATCTTCAGCACAGTGAGAATCTCCGGTTAGGGAGAGAAGATAGCGAAATAAATCATGCATATGCTCTGAATAAATGTCTTCTAATGATTGTTTGCGTTTCACTACATTTCCCTCCCTTCATACATAACAACGAAATACATATAAAAAAGTTACATTTGTTTTTAGAATTATAGTAAAAAACGTCAAGAATTGGATAGAATTATCTTTTATCATAATACATATAAGGCGGGTGAACAGAGATGGAAAGCTATGAAACACAAGTTCAAAGGTCAATTGATTATATTGAAGAAGATGTAATGGAAAAACAGACGCTGCGTAATTTAGCGCGTATTGCAGGTTTTTCTGAATCGCATTTTCATCGTGTATTTCAGGCGTTAGTAGGTGATACAGTAATGGAGTATGTTCGAAAGAGGAGGTTAGCCCGGGCAGCTTATCAACTTTCTCATACGGATGAAAAAGTTATTGATATCGCATTTGAGCATGGCTTTCAATCTCACGAAACGTTCACGAGAGCCTTTAAAAAATTATTTCAAATGACACCAAGTGAATATCGAAAACAAGAAATAGAAACACCGATGTATTATAGAGTGAATGTAAAACAAAGAAAATTAAATCCATATTTAGGGGGCATACAAATGGAATATCGTATTGTAAATAAACCAGAATTTTTAATGGCGGGTTATGAGCTGAAGACGACGAGTAAAGAAGGGAAAAATCATCAAGATATCCCGGCCTTTTGGCAAGAATATTTACAAAAAGATCTTGGAACGACGATTCCAAATCGTAAAGATACGAGCCAATGGGTAGAGCTTGGATTATGTACTGATTTTAATTTGGAAACAGGGGACTTCACTTACATTATCGGAATGGAAGTTACAGATTTTGAAAATGTACCAAATGAAGTTGCGAAGCGTACATTCCCATCCGCAACGTATGCAGTATTTACAACACCAAAAGTTCCTCATGAAGAAATGGTATCGTCTATTCATCAAACGTGGAATGCAGTATTCTCAGAATGGTTCCCGCATTCAGGATATGAACATTGCGGAGTTACAGAGTTTGAACTATACGATGAGCGTTCCCATGCAGATAAAAGTGAATTTGCTCAAATTGAGCTTTGGATACCGGTGAAGAAGAAATAATAGTAAGACCGTCCAAAAGGTATTTTTGGACGGTCTTCTCTTATTAATAAGTTGCTACTATTTTCGTATTTTGTAGTTAAGTCGATATAATTTCATTTACTAGCACGCTGCTCCGAAAAGAGAAAGGTGCTTTATAAAAGCACCTTTTCCTACGAACTAAATGGAAACACAAGTATAATCGTCGTTCCTTTTCCAACTTCACTATCAATGAAAATCGTTCCGTTATGGGCATGAACGAGCTGTTTTGTAATGGCGAGACCAAGTCCAGTTCCGATGTTGCTTTCTTCTGTATTCGTTCCTCTGTAATATCGCTCGAATAGAAGTTCTTTCGTTTTATCATCCATACCTTTTCCATTATCTGAAATAGATAGTGTAAATGAATTTGCATTTTGCGAAAGTTTTACGATTACGTTTGTCGTTTCATTATTATGTTTTACAGCGTTTGCGAGTAGGTTTTCGATAATACGTTGGAACCATTTTTCTTCAATAAAATATTGGATTTTGCTTGAACTTGGCACGAATTCAATGTTTTGATTTTGTAGTGTCGGGTTATTAATAAATTGTAATAGTACTTTTCGGACGAACTGATTAATTTCAACATTTACATGTTGCGCAGGAAGAGTATCATTTTTTAATTGATATGTTAAGCTTAAGTCGTCAATTAATGTAGTCATATATTGAGATTTTTCTTTCATTACATGGCCAAATTGTTGAATGTCTTGATCCGTCCAATTATATTGCTTCGATTCTAGTAATAATGCATAGCCGTATATAGAGCTAAGCGGTGTTTTTAGATCATGCGTCAGGCCGGTAATCCACTCTTCACGTGTTTGTTGCAGTACTTTTCTCATTGCATCGTTCTTTTTCAAAGTAATAGAAAGGTGCTCTAGTGAGTTTGTAACATCTTTAAATATGCGGAACGACCATTTTTCTTTACCGGAGCGCCGAAACCGAACATGTTTGCCTTTTTTACTAACAGGTTCTTCATATTTTCCTCCGGCTATGTTTTTAAGCCAGCGCATCGTGTGTAATAAAGGCTTTCCAAACTTATTTCCATACCAAATTGAAAGAATGACTAAATAAGCAAACACAATAAGGAGGATTAAGCTGCATCCGATTAGAAGTTTCTTGGTAAATATATCATCTAATTCATCATCTGGATAATAATGAGCGTTTGGGGCGGATACAACGACGAGATGACCGCTATTTGAATCGTAAAAACTAGATGTATTTTCTTTATAATTCCACGGTTCTTTTTCATTAAGAGCCGTTTTTATAGCCGAAAATGTTTTTTTCTTCCCAGTTGGATAGGAAAAAACTTCTTCGCCATTGTTATTAAATATTTGCAGTGTTGCTTTTTCTTTAGAAAGTAATTGTTTTTCTTGTTCAGTTAATGCAAATTCATTTAATGATAAAGAAGGGTGTCCTTGTTGTATCGTTTTTAGTAATGCATTACTTTTTAGTTTGGCACCGTAAATAACGATCACTGGTTTCTTTTCTAATTTAATTTCCCAATAGTTAAATTTATAAATATTGTTGTTACTATTCTGTAAATACGTAAGTAAGGATGTCTTTGTGTAAGAGGTCGGAACATCGTTAGGCGTATTAAAGTTGTAAAGGACCTTTCCATCTTCATCTACAATTTGAAGCCAATCACTCTTTTCTGTTATTAAATCTTTTACCTCAGATTTTAAAGTAATGTTATTGTCTTCAGAAGAAATATATTCGGAGATTGTAAAGGTATCATAATCAGAAATATTAGGTTCATATAAAGTACTATTAAGAAGAAAAATTAAATAAGAAAAAGAAGCAATTACTGCGATAAGTAACGTAACTAAGACAAAAACGTGTTGTAAAATAAACTGGATTATAAGTCGTTTATTAAAATTCATATCTTTAACCTACTTTGTAATGAACTTATAGCCAAGTCCACGAACTGTTTTTATGTATTCTGGTTTACTTGGATCTTGTTCAATTTTTTCACGTAGTTTTCGAATGTGAACCATAACAGTATTATCATCTCCATTATAGGCAGGTGCTCCCCAAACTTTTTCATATATTTCTTCTTTCGAAAATACGTAGTTCGGATTCTCGCAAAAGAAGAGTAGTAGTTGAAACAGTTGAGCGGAACATTCGACAACGTTCCCATCTACTGTTAGTTCCGCAGAATGTTGATCAATTTCAAATCTCCCAAATGAAATGGAGTGTGCGTTTTGTTCGTGTGGTACTGTTTGTTTCATATGTCTTCGAAGTTGTGCTTTCATACGAGCGACTACTTCGAGTGGATTAAATGGCTTCGTAATATAATCATCCGCACCGTATGAAAATCCGGAAATTTTATCTACATCAGATGTTTTTGCTGTTAGGAAGAAGATAGGGCAATCCGTTTTTTGGCGAAGGGTTGGACAAATGTCAAAACCGGATTGTCCAGGAAGCATTACATCTAAAATAATTAAATCGTAATTGTTTTGCTCGGTGAGAGATAAGGCTATTTCCGCAGATGTTGCAGTTGTAATATGAGAAAAACCTTCTTTTTCAAGAATGGTAGTTAGTAGTTGTAAAATTGCTGTTTCATCATCGATGAGTAATATATTTGCTTGATACATAAGAATCCCCCTTAATTTCCTCGAATATCATATCATCTTTTTGTAACATATGGAATTTTTAAGGAAAATTTAAGGTTTTCTTTCACAAAAAATTAAGAATCAAATGATATGATAAAAGTAACATAGGGGAGGAGATGAGTGTGAATCCGTTTCAAATGATGCGAGCTAGATATTTTTTAATTGTATTTGCACTATTAATTTTAGTAGCGAGAAGTAGCGGAGAATTGTTAGAAAGTACATTTCATATACAAAATTCTTCTTTTATAAATATACTTATATTTTATATCCTTCCGATTGCATGGATTTTTTATGAGTATAGAAAGCACCGTGTTTCATTTTCATTATTTGTTAATAAAAATGAAACATTTAACTTGGTGCAAGTTTTGTACATCGCGATTATGCTTTGTATGTTTAGTTACGGCTATCTTATTTTGTACATGTACAGCTTTGCATGGATTACACCAGATTTTATTATGAATGCCTTGCATGAACCGATTATAGATAGTACCGGGGGATATGTATATCAATTTATTATGGTTGTATTTATCGCGCCTATTATTGGGGAATTTGTTTTTCGTGGATTTTTACTTCAGCGCTTTGCTGCAAAATGGGGAACGAGTATAGCGATGATTGCAGTGGCACTTTTATTTGCGATATTACATGTCGATTTTCTCGGTGCCGCCGTATTTAGTATCGTATTATCAATCGTATATATTCGTACGAAAAGCTTACTCATGCCAATTGCGATACATATGTTAAACAATACATTTGTACTCTGTGCATCTTTTCTAGTAAGTAGAGAAAAGATCATGAGTTTTGCAGATTTTTCAAACTATACGACGTTCTTTCCAGGACTTATTATTTTTATAACAGGATTAAATTTAGTACTCATCTTTTTATTTGTTAACCGTAAATACTGGAGTAAAGAAGTGCCAGTTATATATGCAGAGCAGGTAAAGAGTTTTGCAGATGTAGTGGGAGATAAATGAGATGAAGAAGACGATTGAAAAAATATTGAAAGACATTATAGAGTCTACGTCACTTACAGATATGTGTGATAAAAGTGTTTGTCATTGGTTACAACCTGTAGTAGATACGATTGTGTTTCCAGAGTATTACTTATTTTCTAGTACTAATTTAAAAGAAAATATTATTTCTCTTCTTATTGTGTTAGGGGTTTTACTAATATTTGGTCTACTTGTAGAAGAAATGATGAAGCGCATCTTCATAAAAAATGAAGAGAAGTATATGTGGGTTCATAAAATATTCGAGAAAGTAATAGTGGCTTTCCTATTGTTTTATAGTATGAAAACAATCATTTACTTTATAGATTTGAAACATCATTAATTCTAAATTTGAAAGGAATGTATAAAAATATATGAATGAAACAATATCATCAAATAAGTTTTTTTATTTGATTTTACTTAGCATAGTGCTAATAACGACAGTAAATGTTATTCTCCGCTGGGAGGAAGCTTACTTTTTTATGTATTTAGCGCTCCATTTATTAGGGATTTTATGCATAACGGGCGGAGTAGTTGCTGAGAAAAAGCATGAAGAAAGTATTAATTATATGTGTGTGATGGGTCTTATTTTACTTCTAACTGTACAAGGTATTATGAAATATAGTTCTTTTTCTTTGCAAGATTTTAGTTTGTTAATAGATGTACTTCCTTAAGAAGGATTTTAAGGACTATGAATATATACGATATGTAAAAGGCACTGGTTTGTAAGTACATTTCTTATACCAGATTATGAGCCGGTGAAACTCTTCTTGTAATAGAAGAGTTTTTTTATGTAAATTGAACGAGCTAGAACAATTATCACGATTAGCTTGTTCTAATTTTGAAAGTACGAACTTACAATAATAATAGACAGGCAGCATAGAGGAGGGAATAACGTGAGGAAGGTTATTGGGTGGTCGCTTTTTCTATACGTTGGTTTTGCGCTATTTATATACTGGTATTTATTTGGATGGAATCATGAACTCATTCCGGACATGTATAAAGGAACGAGTGCAGATCCAGAAACTTTTATGAATGCGAGGGAGCTTACGCTAAGCCAAGATTATTCGCGCGTGAAAAACTTACTGTTCTTTTTAGCGACGCCTCTTGAATGGATTATTTTATTGTTTGTACTTGTGCTCGGTATTTCAAAAAAGTTTGAGAAATGGTCGAAGGAAACGACCAAAATAAATGTCTTACAAGTTGCGATTTATTTCTTTTATTTATCACTACTAACAACAGTTCTTGCATTACCGATGCAATGGATCGGGCGTAAAGTATCCGTTGATTACGGAATATCTACGCAAAGCACACAAAGCTGGATAAAAGATCATGTCATCGATTTTTGGGTGAACTATGCGACTATGTTACTCATTGTTTCGGTTCTGTTATGGCTCATCCGTAAATTTCCGAAGAGATGGTGGCTAGCAGGATGGGCGCTCTCTGTTCCGTTTACGATTTTCTTAACGTTTGTGCAACCTGTTGTAATTGATCCACTTTATAATGATTTTTCAACGCTGAAAAATAAGGAATTAGAAACGAAAATTTTAGCGATCGCAGATAAAGCTGATATTCCATCTGAACATGTATATGAAGTAAATATGTCGGAAAAAACGAATGCGTTAAATGCATATGTAACAGGAATTGGAAAAAACCTTCGTATTGTAATGTGGGATACAACACTTCAGCAATTAAAAGATAAAGAGATTTTATTTATTATGGCCCATGAAATGGGACATTACGTAATGAAACATATATATTGGGGCGTTGCGAGTTATATTTTCATATCGTTTATAGGTATGTATTTAATTAGTCGTATTTTAAATATGTGTATTCGAAAATGGGGAGATACGCTGCAAATTTCCAAAATGGCATGTTTTTCAATTTTACCTTTATTTTTCTTAATTTCCTCTGTATTATCGTTTGCGTCACAACCAGCAACAAATTATGTTTCGCGCATAGAAGAACGGGCGGCAGATCAATACGCTCTAGACATGACGAAAGATGGGGAATCAGGTGTGAAAACATTTCAATATTTATCAAAAACGAGCTTAAGCCAAGTGAATCCGCCTGCGTTAGTGAAGTTTTTCTTATACACACATCCACCAATTTTCGAAAGAATTCATACGTTTGAACAATATGAAAAAGAGAAGAAGCAGTAGTGTACTGCTTCTTTTTATTGTGGATTATTCGAGTTTTGGAAAATTATAGTGTATAATATATGGAATATTCAGTGAAATATTTAGGAGGTTAATATTTTGTTTCATTCAAAATCAATGCCAGCTATAAAAATGATCCTTTCGATGTCTATTTTCGGATCGATTGGATTTTTTTCTGTCCAAACGGGTTTACCATCTTTTGAATTAGTATTTATTCGGTGTATTTGTGCGACTTTATTTTTAACGCTATGTTGGTTTGCAACAGGACAATATAAAAATGAGAAATGGAATAAAAAAGAAATTGTACAAATATTAGCGTGTGGCGTATTTCTCGTTTTTAACTGGGTGTTTTTATTTAAAGCGTTTGAAGTCATGTCGATTACAATTGCGATTTCTGTATATCATCTTGCACCGATCATCGTATTAATGATTGGTAGTATTGTATTTAAAGAGAGGTTAACAGCATTTGCGGTTCTGTCCATTACCATATGTTTCATCGGTACAGTTTTAGTAGCTGGGGTAGATGGAAGTATGTCGCTTGAGAAACTTATGTCGTCTGGAATGGTGTGGGCGCTTCTTGCAGCTTTATTTTATGCATTTACAACGTTGCTCGGAAAAGGAATTAAGCATACGAGTGCATATGCGATGACATTTTTACAAACTTTTTTGGGTATATTTTTATTGCTACCATTCGTAGACTTCGGGAAGTTTCAAGGATTAACAGAGATGAACTGGATGATGATCACAGCGACAGGACTTATACATACGGGATTTGTATATTACTTATTTTTTGACAGTTTAAGAGATTTATCGACGAGATTAATTTCGGTATTAGTGTTTTTAGATCCTGCGGTTGCAATACTATTAGATACAGTCTTTACCGGATTTAGACCGACTAGTATGCAAATTGTAGGGATTGTCCTAATATTTGTAGGGATGGCGTTTACTTTTCGAAAAACGAAGGATGAAAAAGTAGTGGTAAAAGAAAATACGTATTATGAAGTGTGAAAAATTACCTCCTAACGTATTGAGAATTTTCTTATTTTTTGTACAATATAAAAGTAGGAAAATAAAGGAAGAGGCGGATGAGAGAGATGAAAAAGTTATTAAAGATAGCGACATCATTAACTTTAATAGGGGGGATATTTGTTAGCGGTAATATTGTTTCAGCAAATACAGATGGAATTCAACAATCTCCACCTCCACCTGATATTATGCTAGAATTTGATGATTTAGCAAATGAACATTGGGCTTATAATGAAATTATGAATTTAGTATATCACCGGATTATGTATGGCTACGGAAATGGGAAATTTGGTGTAGAAGATAATGTAACCCGTGAACAAGCAGCAGCAGTACTGTATCGCGCACTAGATTTGAAACGAAATGTACATATTGAAAATCCATATGGAGATATTGACGGGAAATCAACAATGTTTCCTTATGAAATTTTACACTTAACAAAGATCGGTATTTTTAAAGGAGACGAAAATCAGAACTTCCGTCCAAAAGATACGTTAACTCGTGCGGAACTAGCGCAAATTTTGGTAAAAGCATATAATCTGAAAGTAAAACGACATCATACATTTACAGACGTATCAGAGGATTATTGGGCAAGAGATGCGATTAGTGCGCTGCAATCTAATAACGTTGTAGCAGGAACAGGCGCTGGGAAATTTGAACCTGAAATGCTTGTAACACGCGGGCAATTTGCGAAATTCTTAAAAAAGGCAATCGATAATTCGCCAGGGAAAATGGAATAAATAAGAGCTACATTATTATGTAGTAAAAGTGCAAATAGATCATATTTGTACCTTTTGTATGAAAAGTGAAATGACATATCAGAAAATCATTGGGCTAAAGATTTGATTAGCGCCTTACAGTCTAATAAAGCTATAGTTGGAACGGGTAATGGTTTATTTGAACCAGAAAAACTTGTAACCCGTGAGCAGTATGCGAAGTTCTTAAATAATGCACTTCATAGATTCTACGCAAACGATTAATCTATGAAGCTCGAAAAAAGCGCAAATATGATATTTGCGCTTTTTTTGTCTATAAAGTGAAATTTTTATAAGTGAAGGACTTGATTAGTAGATAGTAGAATATTGTATATATAACATCTTTGCAAAAGCTTTTGTTTATCCTTTTTGAAAATCAAACAGAGAAACTAGAGCGCAAAGATAAGAATATTTCTTCAAATGATTTGCATGCAATTCAGAATACCAATTGGAATTGAGAGCGAATTGGCTCACCTAGTAATCTTCAAAATAATAGATGTTAAAAATGAAATATATTACATACGGTTTGCAAATGCAGCATATGTAATATGGGAAAAGAATTTAGTCTATTATTTTCCACTTTTAATAAAGAGGAAATGAAGGAGAGAGGACAATGAAGAAAAAAATGTTCCGTATAATGGCGGCAGCGACTATTATGGGTGGAGTATTGGTAAGCGCAAATGTTCCTAATATAAAAGCAGAAGAATATCCAGAAATGATTGTATTTGATGATGTTCCAGTAGACCATTGGGCATATGAATATATTATAGAAGTGGCGTATCATAAAGTTATGCTAGGTTATGGAAATGGAAAGTTTGGTGTAGGTGATAATGTAACCCGTGAACAAGTGGCGGCAATACTGTATCGCTCACTTAATATAAAACATGAAGGCCCATTAAAAAATCCTTATAAGGATATTTCTGAAAGATCAACAATGTTTCCAAATGAAATTTTAGCATTAACAGAGCGCGGTATTTTTAAAGGTGATGAGAAGGGGAACTTTAGACCTAGAGAAACAATAACACGTGCAGAAGTAGCGCAAGTTCTTACACAGACATATTCCTTTGAAGCGAAGCAACAGCATACATTTAAAGATGTACCAAATAATTACTGGGCAAAAAATGCAATTAGTGCTCTGCAAGCTAATAATGTCATAGTAGGAACAGGGAATGGAAAGTTTGAACCAAATAAAGTTGTAACACGTGAGCAATATGCAACATTTTTAAATAAAGCTATTATTAATTTTCATTTGAAAGATGAATAACATGAAACGGAAGTTTTTAAAAATATAGTACAAGAAAAATAAAATTATATTAATATATCATATTTCTTTTAAAAAAAGCGCGGGAATTACGCGCTTTTTTCTTATTTTAAATTGTTTATCTGTATATTTATTCTGCTGTTCATAGTTCGGTGGTTAGTAATTATGGAAAAAAAAGGTTAATTATAGTTACTTTTTATGGGAAAAAAGTACGATTTAGTAACTTTATTGTTAATTAAGTATAAAGATAAGTATATGAAGTACAGTTCACAAATTAGACAAACATTATATGGATAAGTGTATTGTTACTTTTCCATAAATTCTTTATATTAGAAAAAAATATGTTTTTTTTAGGGAGAGAATACAGTGAAGAAAAAGATTTTAAAAGTAGCAACAGCTTTAACAATTATGGGTGGAATTGGATTAAGCGGACAAGGTACTACAGCAAATGCTGAAGTAGCAGTGAAACAACAACAAGCTGCTCCTGTTACATTTAAAGATGTACCGAAAGGGCATTGGTCTTATGGAGCGATCCAAAATCTAGCAGATTGGGGAATTATTGCTGGTTACGGAGATGGAAGATTCGGTTTTGGTGATAATGTAACCCGTGAGCAAGTAGTGGCGTTAATTTACCGTACAATTGACGGGGATCAATACTTTGATGAAGATCATGAGTTTGTAAGTACATATAAAGATATCGTTGATGATAACTCAACAATGTTCCCAATTGAAATTTTAGCATTAACAGAATTAGAAATCTTTAAAGGTGATGGTAGTGGAAACTTCAGACCAAAAGATACGTTAACACGTGCAGAAATGGCACAAATTTTAACGGAAACATTTGAGTTACAAGTGAAAAGTACACCAGGATTTAAAGATGTACCAGCAGGATATTGGGCAGCTAAAGCAATTAATGCAGTAGGTTCAAATGGCATTTCAGCAGGTGATGGTTCAGGTAACTTTGCACCAGGTATGAAAGTAACACGTGAACAATATGCACAGTTCCTATACAAAGCAATTTTAAATGATCAGCAACAATAATTTATCCCGCTATTTGAGGGCAGTAAGACTCCCACCTCAAAATTCGGCGAATGCGAGGGAGTTAGGTGGGAGATCAACGGCCCGTAAAAGCCCGATTGGTGAGAGCCAATAATCAGTGGGGGATGAACAAACCCCCCACTGATTATAGTTTCACTTTATAAAAAAGAGCCAGTGTTATATAACACTGGCTCTTTTTTTGCTTGGAATCATAATGGATAAACACAGTTTTGCAAAAAAATCATTAAATTTTCAAAAAAAACTTCCTTTTCTGAAGATTTGTTATATAATATAAAACATAAAATCAAATCTGTTATAAGACAGTTTAAGAAGGGGATGCTAATATGTCGACGCAAACTTCACGGGTTACACTGGCCGGAGAAATGTTACCAGCGTACAACGAAATATTGACACCTGAGGCGCTTAGTTTTTTAAAGGAACTGCATGAAAATTTCAATGGGCGCCGCATAGAACTTTTACAGAAGCGTGTGGAGAAACAAAAACGAATTGATGCGGGAGAGTTTCCGAAGTTTTTAGAGGAAACAAAAAGCATACGTGAAGGTGATTGGACAATTGCCCAGCTTCCGAAAGATTTAGAGGATCGCCGAGTGGAGATTACTGGGCCGGTGGATAGAAAGATGGTCATTAACGCTTTAAATTCAGGAGCACATCTTTTTATGGCAGACTTTGAAGATTCGAATGCACCAACTTGGAGAAATGCTGTCGAAGGTCAAATTAACTTACGAGATGCGAATAAGGGAACGATTTCACATAAAAATGAAAACGGAAAAGAATATCGTTTAAATAGTAAAACAGCTGTATTAATTGTGCGTCCGAGAGGGTGGCATTTAGAAGAAAAACATACGCAAGTTGATGGCAAGAACATGTCTGGCAGTTTAGTAGATTTTGGTTTGTACTTTTTCCATAATGCGAAGACGCTTTTAGCAAAAGGAAGTGGTCCATACTTTTACTTACCGAAAATGGAAAGTTACTTAGAGGCAAGATTATGGAATGACGTTTTCGTATTTGCTCAAAAGTATATCGGTATTCCGAACGGAACGATTAAAGCGACTGTGTTAATAGAAACGATTCACGCTTCATTTGAAATGGATGAAATTTTGTATGAACTAAGAGATCATTCTGCTGGTTTAAACTGCGGGCGATGGGATTATATATTTAGTTTCTTAAAGAGCTTCCGTAATCATAATAAATTTTTACTTCCAGATAGAGCGCAAGTCACGATGACAGCGCCGTTTATGCGCGCGTATTCTTTGAAAGTTATTCAAACGTGTCATCGCCGTAATGCGCCAGCAATCGGAGGGATGGCAGCGCAAATCCCAATTAAAAATGATCCAGAAGCAAATGAGGCGGCTTTTGAGAAAGTGCGTGCTGATAAGGAGCGCGAAGCTTTAGACGGTCATGACGGGACTTGGGTTGCCCACCCGGGACTTGTACCGGTTGCAATGGAAGTATTTAATCACATAATGAAAACGCCAAATCAAATTTTTAGAAAGCGTGAAGAAATACGTGTAACAGAAAAGGATTTATTAGAAGTACCGATGGGAACGATTACAGAAGGTGGTCTTCGCACGAATATTAACGTCGGTATTCAATATATTGCATCTTGGTTAAGCGGGAGAGGAGCAGCTCCAATTTATAACTTAATGGAAGATGCGGCAACAGCGGAAATATCAAGAGCACAAGTATGGCAGTGGATTCGTCATGAGGGTGGAAAGTTAAGTGATGGCCGTAATATCACTTTTAAATTGATGGAAGAATTGAAAGAAGAAGAACTAGCAAAAATAGAAAGAGAGATTGGTAAGGAAGCATTTAATAAGGGGAGATTTGAAGAAGCAACAAAACTGTTTACAAACCTTGTTCGTAATAACGAGTTCATGCCGTTTTTAACATTACCGGGTTATGAAATTTTATAAGAAACAAGAAAAGGGGATGGAACATATGAAAAACGAAAGAATTGATAAATTGCAGGAAAGCTGGGAACTAGATACGCGCTGGAAAGGGATCACACGTCCATATACAGCTGAAGATGTAATTCGTCTGCGCGGATCGATTGATATTGAACATACGTTAGCGCGCTGCGGTGCAGAGAAGCTTTGGAAATCACTTCATACAGAAGATTATATTAATGCACTTGGGGCATTAACAGGAAACCAAGCGATGCAACAAGTGAAGGCTGGATTAAAAGCAATTTATTTAAGCGGTTGGCAAGTAGCGGCAGATGCGAACCTTTCTGGACATATGTATCCTGACCAAAGCTTATACCCGGCGAACAGTGTGCCAGCTGTTGTAAAACGAATTAACCAAACACTTCAACGTGCTGATCAAATTCAGCATATGGAAGGTAGCGGTGATACGGATTATTTCGTTCCAATTGTGGCGGATGCTGAAGCTGGGTTTGGTGGACAGTTAAACGTATTTGAATTAATGAAAGGGATGATTGAAGCGGGTGCATCTGGCGTGCACTTTGAAGACCAATTATCTTCAGAGAAAAAATGCGGGCATTTAGGCGGAAAAGTATTATTACCGACGCAAACAGCGGTGCGTAATTTAATTTCGGCACGTCTTGCTGCGGATGTAATGGGTGTACCAACAATTATCGTCGCAAGAACAGATGCAGATGCGGCAGATTTAATTACGAGCGATATCGATCCAGTTGATCAAGAGTTTATTACAGGTGAAAGAACGCCAGAAGGGTTTTATCATACGAAAGCAGGTCTTGATCAAGCAATTGCACGTGGTTTAGCGTATGCGCCGTATGCAGATCTCGTTTGGTGTGAAACGTCGGAGCCAAATTTAGAAGATGCAAAACGCTTTGCGGACGCAATTCATAAGAAATATCCAGGGAAGCTACTTGCTTACAACTGTTCCCCTTCTTTTAACTGGAAACAAAAATTAGATGAAAAAACGATTGCAAGCTTCCAAAAAGAAATTGCATCGTACGGTTATAAATTCCAGTTCGTAACGCTTGCTGGATTCCATTCATTAAATTACGGCATGTTTGAATTAGCGCGTGGTTATAAAGAGCGCGGCATGGCAGCGTACTCTGAATTACAACAAGCAGAGTTCGCAGCAGAGAAATACGGTTACTCTGCAACGCGCCATCAACGCGAAGTAGGAACAGGATACTTTGATGAAGTAGCACAAGTGATTACAGGCGGTACTTCATCAACGACTGCTCTAAAAGGATCCACAGAAGAAGAACAGTTTACGAAATAATGATAGAAGTAGGTGCCTGTTATAGGCATCTACTTCTATTTAAAATATCCAATTAAATATAGTGAATATACCAACGATAGCAGTAAAAAGAAGGAATGCGAATAATGATAGACAGCCCCATGTAAATAGTTTGTCTTTCCATGTTTCTTCATAATCATCAATTAGTTCCTCTATCACTTTTTTCTGCAATGGCTGTAAGGGACGTTCGGTGTGTAGTCCTGTAATAATGTTACGATCTCCTTTGAATTTTAAAGCACGTACAATATGATAAGAGTCGTTTCCCATCGATTTTTCAAATTGTAGACATGCCGCGTGCATAACACCTGTTTTCTCTTTTTCAAGATACCAATACCGTCCAGCCATTTCTGGGTATTGTAATGTAAAGTAAATGTCACCGAGTTTTTTCCTAAGTGCTAATTCATTCGGATAAGTAGTGATTAATCCGTGTAATCTATCTCTTGCTTTTCCAAGGTTGTTATTTTCAATATCTTTTTCAATTCTCTTTAATGTTTTTTTAGGGATTATTTCTGTCATACACGCCTCCTTATTAGAATAGGTGTGGTTATATTTTATAAGAAATAATAAAATTTAGAAATTTTATTTTTAAAAAGGATTGTACATTCTATTTTAAGTATGTTATGATAATACCAGTTGAATAATTAAATTAAGCAATCCATATATTATCAAATGCCGAAAACAAACGGGAAAAAGTATGTGAGAACTAGTTTATGTTTCGAATTTGATAATGTGTGGATTCTTTTTTTATACATGAAGACTAAATAAAATGTATTTTCGTAGGAGGAAATAATTATGACAGTTACAGGACAAGTAAAATGGTTTAACAACGAAAAAGGCTTCGGTTTCATCGAAGTTCCAGGCGAAAACGATGTATTCGTACATTTCTCTGCAATCGAAACTGATGGTTTCAAATCTTTAGAAGAAGGCCAAAAAGTTAGCTTCGAAATCGAAGATGGCAACCGTGGACCTCAAGCTAAAAACGTAATCAAACTATAATTTTATAGTTTATTATAGAAAAAAGGATGGCTTATGCCATCCTTTTTTTTGTTGTTGAGATATACGATATTTATATTAGTAATAAAGACAGCCTAAAAAGTACGATTGAAGAAATAAAGGCGTACTCGAAAACTTATGAAAATGATAAAGTGACGGTAATTGATTTGAGGAAGTCTCATTCTCGGTATTTAGATCAAGAACCATATATAATCATAGTACAGGTTGAAAGAGATACAGAGAATATTGGAAGAAAAAATAGTAGGTTTTTTTGAGGATGAAGAAGAATGAAGGAAATGGCAATCAGTATGTAAAAAGGGCTTTCCGTAAAGGAAGGCCTTTTAGTGTTCTTTCACAGCTTTTTTCTTTTCACGTTTCTTGCATTCTGGACATTTAGATTTACGAAAAGGCTTCGCGAAGAACAGTAAAATAAAAAATAAACCGAATATAATACTCGCTGAATTTTTTACGATAACAATGCTACTATTTTTCATTTGAATTGTTGGATGATCTTGCTTTTCTTCCATGAGAGACCTCCGTATATTTGATTTATATTTTAATTATAGCAAAATTAATTGCTGTAATTATATGAAAAGGGGAATGTGTTAAACATATTACAAATGATATAAATTCTTTTTTCGTATATAGAATCCTCTTTTTATACAGATTATTCTTTTGATATCCATATATTATTATTAACAGATTTGTATTATATTTGATTTATTATAAGTATTTGTAAAGAATCGCAGAATGTAAGCCATTTCCTTTTCGTAGGTGCTACTATAAAAGGGAAATGAAGAAGGGAAATTAAATAGCAATTGAAAATTTAAAAAAGAGAGGTGAAAAATCTGTTACTAACAAAAGAGCGAGTATAGATAAAAGTATTCTTAGCGTGCAAAAACTACATACTCTAAGGATATACATTTGCCTATATTTGTAGTAGCAGACAGTAGACTATGGAAAGTAAAGTAGAACGTTATGTCGAAAACTATGTTGTAAGCAAAAATACAATGGCCTTACTTCCTGTTGTTCTAGGAGAAAAGAAAGTTGTTACGCGAATTGTAGAAATGGAAGATTCTTTTTTCGTATTTCAAAAGCCTCTTGATATTATAGAGAGAAGTTGCCGGAAGCATGGTTCTAGTTTCTTTGGAAGAAAAGAAGGAACGAAGGAGTTAACTCGTATTACACATAAAGCTCCTATCGCAATTAGCCCGACAGATCAACTTTATTTTTTCCCTACGTATTCTTATTCTCGAAAAGAGTGTGCGTGGTTGTCTCATTTTCATATTGAAGATAATAAAGAATTAAAAGATGGAAATCTTATTATTAGATTTATAAATGGTTTCGCTGTGAAACTAGAAATGTCAAAAAGTAGCTTTGAAAATCAGCAAAATCGTACAGCGAAATTACGGACAGAGTATGAAGATCGTAAGAAAAAACAAGGAAATCCTTGCTTTAAAGAGATTGATAAAAATGAAGAATCTAAATTAACACCAGCATATGAGAAAGTGTATTTTGTGAAGGAAGGCGAAGTGTGAGAGGGAAAGGATGGGGAGACTCATCCTTTTTATTTGTCTGTTTTTGTCGGAAAGTCGATAAAAATCAAATTGTGGTCGATGTATTCAGAAAATCACCGCTGTAATTTCATTTACCGAAAAAAATCATCAAAAAATATTGTTCCTCAAACAACCAAACGTACAACAAACCTTGTCGAATATTGAAAGATTATCATAGCATAATAATGAAGGAATTCTAGCGAATGATATGGAAACTTTAATAAATACATCTCCATATGTCGTATCTACCATTTCCTCTTTCATTTAAGCAATGATACAGTAGAGGTAGTAATTAGAGTAAAGGGGTAAAGTGTAGAATGGATTTTCAAACGATCAAAGAGTATTTTTCACCAGAAAATATGGATCATATTGTTGAAAGTTATCGTGCGTTCGGACCACTTCTCGGTATTGGCTTACCGATGATAGAGGCGCTTATTCCGGCATTGCCACTCATTGTGTTTGTGTTGGCGAATGCTGTTGCATTTGGTTTTTGGTTCGGTTTTCTTTATTCATGGATTGGGTCAGTAATTGGTGCAATGCTTGTATTTTTCATTATTCGTAGCTTTGGAAGAAGTCGTTTCTTTTCTTTTGTAAATAAGCATGAGAGAGTGCGAAAAGCGATGGGATGGATTGAAAGAAAAGGGTTCGCGCCAATCTTTGTTATATTTTGTTTTCCGTTCACACCATCTGCGCTTATAAACGTTGTAGCTGGTTTATCTCGCATTAGCGTAAAACAGTTTGGACTAGCATTAGCATTTGGAAAGCTTGTTATGATCTTTATTTTAACGTATATCGGTCATGATTTAGTGTCATTTATTCATAAGCCGGTGAAATCGGTTATTGTGGGCGTTGTTATTTTTATTTTATGGTATGTCGGTAAAAAAATTGAAGTAAAGTTAGAACTACATTAGGAAAAGTCTTCTTTGTCCCGCTATTTGAGGGCAGTAAAACTCCCACCAAAAAATTCGACTGAAGCAAAGAAGTTAGGTGGGAGATCAAACTGCCCGTAAATGCCCGATTGGTGCGGGCTCATAATCGGTGGGGGATGAACAAAACCCCCACCGATTAAGTTTCACTTTATAAATGCAAGCTTCATCATTAAAGGGCGAGGGGAGAAGCGAATGAAGAAAACTTTGAAAAAAGAAGGGCTAGAGTGGGTAAGAACAATTTTAATTGGTGTACTATTAGCTGTATTTT
Source organism: Bacillus sp. SIMBA_074 (assembly GCF_046534555.1). Taxonomy (NCBI): domain Bacteria; kingdom Bacillati; phylum Bacillota; class Bacilli; order Caryophanales; family Bacillaceae; genus Bacillus; species Bacillus sp. SIMBA_074. The sequence goes on from NZ_JAWRYM010000004.1 coordinate 267,891, forward strand.
TTCGAACGTTTTTCTTTTCAACGTACGTTGTAGAGGGGAAGTCAATGATGCCGACATTGCAAGATGGAAATATGCTCGTTGTGAATAAGGTGAGTTATCAAGTAGGGGACTTGAATCGATTTGATGTCGTCGTTTTTCATGCGAATAAAAAAGAGGACTATGTAAAGCGAATTATCGGTTTACCTGGGGATCATATCGAATATAAGCATGATAAATTATATATAAACGGACAATTCGTGGATGAACCTTATTTAGAGACGTATAAGAAAGAGACAAATGGACGGCAATTAACAGGCGATTTTAAACTAGAAGAGTTAACGAAAGAAAAGTTTGTACCACCCGGTTCTATTTTTGTAGTTGGTGACAACCGCCTTGGTAGCTGGGATAGTAGGCACTTCGGTTTTGTGAAAGCTGATACAGTTGTCGGTAAAGTTGATTTACGATATTGGCCGATTCAAGAGGTACAAACGAATTTTTCAAAAGGCTGATATAATAAAATGAAGTATAAGGAAAAGACAAACGAGTATGTTTGTCTTTTTTATCGTCCTATAATACAATTGTGATAGCAAACTAACGTTCGTTATGTAAGTGAAAGGTGGGGTTTCATGTCACTTCGATTTGTGATTGGTAGAGCTGGAAGTGGAAAAAGTACACTTTGTTTACACGAAGTGCAAGAAGAGTTAAAACAGCGCCCAAGAGGGAAAACAATATTATATCTTGTGCCAGAACAGATGACATTCCAAACGCAGCAGGCGTTAATTGGGAGTGAAGATGTAAGAGGTTCTATTCGGGCACAAGTTTTTAGTTTTTCGCGATTAGCGTGGAAGGTGCTGCAAGAAGTTGGCGGAGCGAGTCGTCTTCATATTGATGAAGCGGGTGTACATATGTTGCTTCGTAAAATTGTAGAATCTCGTAAAGATGGACTATCTGTGTTTCAAAAAGCAGCGGAGCAAAACGGTTTCTTTGAACACCTTGGTAGTATGATTGCTGAGTTTAAACGTTACAATGTGACGCCGTCTAACGTATATGAAATGTGGCAACAATTAGACACGCATAGCAGTAGTGCAGAGCAAAAGCTACTAGCGAATAAAGTGTATGATTTACAGTTACTATATGATGATTTTGAACGTGCTTTAATCGGAAAGTATTTAGATTCAGAAGACTACTTACAATTATTAATTGAGAAGCTTTCAGACTCTGAGTATGTAAAAGGCGCGGAAATTTATATAGATGGATTCCATTCATTTTCTCCTCAAGAGCTAGAAATCGTTAGAGGGCTAATGAGATTAGGAACAAGAGTAACAATAACATTAACGATAGATGAAAAAACGTTAGCGCAGCCAGTGAATGAACTAGATTTATTTTATGAAACGACATTAACGTATGAAAAAATAAAACAAGTAGCGCGTGAAGAGAAAATAGAAATTGAAAAAACAATTCTACTTATGGAACAACCGCGTTTTCATTCTCCAGCATTAGCTCATTTAGAAACGCATTATGAAGCGCGTCCGAATGAAAAGTATCATGGTGAAGCGAGTGTAACAATTAGTACAGCAGCTAATTTACGAGCTGAAGTAGAAGGTGTAGCTCGTGAAATTAGAAGACTTGTGGCGGATGAAGACTATCGTTACCGAGATATCGCAGTCCTTCTTCGTAACGGAGAAAGTTATTACGACGTAATGCGAACGTTATTTACGGATTATAATATCCCGCATTTCATCGATGAAAAACGCCCAATGTCACATCATCCGCTAGTAGAATGTATTCGTTCTGCACTCGAGATTATTAGCGGGAATTGGCGTTATGATGCAGTATTCCGCTGCGTGAAAACAGAGCTTTTATATCCATTAGATGTAAGAAAAGAAGCGATGCGCGAAGAGATGGATGAGTTTGAAAACTACTGTTTAGCGTATGGTGTACAAGGGAAGAGATGGACTTCTGAAGATCCGTGGATGTATCGTCGTTATCGTTCTCTTGATGGTGCGAGCGAAATGATAACAGACAGTGAGCGTGAAATGGAAGAGAAAATAAATCGACTTCGCGACGTTGTAAGAACGCCAGTTATTCGTATGCAAAAAAGACTGAAGCGTGCTGGAACAGTTATGCAAATGTGCGAAGCGGTATATTTATTTTTAGAGGAGCTTGACGTTCCGAAAAAACTAGAAGAATTACGTGTTCGTGCAGAAGAAAATGGAGATTTCTTATTTGCGACAGACCATGAGCAAGTATGGGAAGAAGTGATGAATCTTCTTGATACGTTCGTTGAGATGCTTGGCGAAGAGAAGATGTCCCTTTCAATGTTTACGGAGGTTATGTCGACAGGACTTGAGGCACTTCAATTTGCGAACATTCCGCCGTCACTAGATCAAGTGTTAGTTGCTAATATTGATCATTCTAGATTATCAGATATTAAAGCGACGTTCATTATTGGAGTAAATGAAGGAGTGATTCCAGCAGCGCCTATGGATGAAGGTATGCTTTCTGATGAGGAAAGAAATGTTCTCACCGCTGCAGGTGTCGAATTAGCACCAACGACGAGACAAACTTTATTAGAAGAACAGTTCGTTATGTATCAAATGGTGACGAGAGCATCTGAGAAGTTATACATTTCCTGTCCGCTTGCGGATGAAGAAGGAAAGACGTTACTTGCTTCTAGTTTTATTAAAAAAATAAAAAGAATGTTCCCTGATGTGAAAGAATCGTTTATTACGAATGATGTAAATGACTTATCGCGTTCGGAACAAATCTCATATGTAGCAACGCCAGAAGTAACGTTGTCTTATGTCATGCAGCAACTGCAAACGTGGAAGCGATACGGATTTGAAGGCAATTTAGACTTTTGGTGGGACGTATATAACTTCTACGTTACTTCAGATGAATGGAAGCAAAAAAGTAGCCGTGTGTTATCAAGTTTATTCTACCGAAATCGTGCACAGAAACTAAGTACAGATGTAAGTAGGGATTTATATGGAGATACAATTAAGGGAAGCGTTTCTCGTATGGAACTATTTAATCGCTGTGCGTACGCTCATTTTGCCCAGCACGGTTTATCGCTAAGAGAGCGTGATATTTTCAAACTTGATGCGCCAGATATCGGTGAATTATTCCATGCAGCGCTGAAGAGAATTGCAGACAAGCTATTACGTGAAAATCGGACTTGGGCGGATTTATCAATAAAAGAGTGTGAACACCTTTCTGCTTTAGTAATAGAAGAAATTGCACCGTTATTACAAAGACAAATTTTATTAAGTTCGAACCGTCATTTCTATTTAAAGCAAAAACTACAACAAATCATTTTCCGTACGTCACTTATTCTTCGTGAACATGCGAAGTCGAGTGGATTTGTACCAGTTGATTTAGAAGTACCGTTCGGTATGGGCGGGACTGGATCTCTTCCGCCAATGGAATTTGCGTTGCCAAATGGTGTGAAGATGGAAGTAGTTGGCCGTATTGACCGTGTTGATAAGGCGGAAGATGAGAGTGGTACGTTCCTTCGTATTATTGATTATAAATCAAGTTCGAAAGCGTTAGATTTAACGGAAGTGTATTACGGACTCGCACTTCAAATGTTAACGTATTTAGATGTTGTTACTTCAAATGCACATACGTGGATGAAAAAGGGCAGTACTGCATCACCGGCGGGTGTATTGTATTTCCATATTCATAACCCAATTGTTGAGATGAAAGGCGATGCATCTGAAGAAGAAATTGAGAAAGAAATTTTAAAGAAATTTAAAATGAAAGGTCTCGTACTAGGAGATGCTGACGTTGTGCGTTTAATGGATAATAAACTTTCAACAGGAAGCTCTGATATTATTTCTGCTGGTCTGAAAAAAGATGGTAGTTTTAGTGCGCGTTCTAGCATTGCAAGTGAACAAGAGTTTAACGTACTTCAAAAATATGTACACCACTCGTTTGAAAATATCGGAAAAGACATTACAGAAGGTGTTATCGATATTGCTCCTTACAAAAAGGGGAATAAAGCGGCATGTACGTTCTGTAACTTCAAATCTGTTTGTCAATTTGATGAATCACTTGAAGATAACCAATTCCGTACGTTAAAAGATATGAAAGATAGCGAAGCGATGGAGAAAATTAGAGAGGAGGTTGGCGGAGAATGATAGAAAATTGGCCTCAGAAACCAGAAGGTAGTCAATGGACAGATGACCAGTGGAAAGCGGTTGTAGCGAACGGACGTGATATTTTAGTCGCAGCGGCAGCTGGATCAGGGAAAACAGCGGTATTAGTTGAACGTATTATTAAAAAGATTATAAGTGAGGAAAATCCAGTCGATGTCGACCGCCTGCTCGTTGTAACATTTACGAATGCAGCGGCGCAAGAAATGAAAAATCGAATTGGGGAAGCGTTAGAAAAAGTATTAATTGATGGGCCAGGTTCACAGCATATAAGAAAGCAGCTTAGCTTATTAAATAAAGCTTCCATTTCTACAATTCATTCATTTTGTTTACAAGTTATTAGAGGATATTATTACATGCTTGATGTCGATCCTCGTTTTCGTATTGCGAACCAAACAGAAAATGAGTTATTAAAAGAAGAAGTGCTAGATGACATATTAGAAGAAGAATATGGAATCGAAGATAATAGTATTTTCTTTGAACTAGTTGATCGTTATACGAGTGACCGTAGTGACGATGACTTACAACGAATGATTTTAGCGCTTCATACAGAATCAAGAGCGCATCCAAACCCGGAGAAGTGGCTTGATAAATTAGTAGAAGCATACGACGTTGAAGGAAAGACGATTGAAGATTTAGTGTACGCTTCTTACTTATTAGAAGATGTAAAATTCCAGCTTGAAACAGCGGAAAAGCATATTCGTAAGGCGACTGAACTCGCAATGCTTCCTGATGGTCCAGCGCCTCGCGTTGAAACTTTACAAGCGGATTTAGCTTTACTTGGAACGTTATCCTCAGCAGCGCGTGGATCGTGGACAAGCGTTTATGAAGCGATGCAAAATGTATCGTGGCAAACGTTAAAGCGTATTAAAAAAAGTGATTACAACGAAGATGTTGTAAAACAAGTAGATTCTCTTCGTAATAAAGCGAAAGATGAAGTGAAGAAATTACAAGAAGAGCTATTTAGCCGCAGACCCGAAAGTTTCTTACGAGATTTTCAAAATATGCATCCTGTATTAGAAAAACTCGTGAAGCTTGTAAAAGTATTTACAGAGCGTTTCCAAGCGATTAAGCGAGATAAAGGAATGGTCGATTTCACAGATTTAGAGCATTTCTGTTTGCAAATTTTAAGCGAGCAAAGTGAAGGCGGTGAAATGAAGCCATCAGCAGTAGCGCTTCAATATCGTAATAAATTTGCTGAAGTACTAGTTGATGAATATCAAGATACGAACTTCGTACAGGAATCAATTATTAAATTCGTAACGAAAGATTCTGAGAGTGAAGGAAACTTGTTCATGGTTGGTGACGTAAAACAGTCAATCTATCGTTTCCGACTAGCAGAGCCTGGTTTATTTTTAGGAAAATATAAACGTTTCACACAAGAAGGATCGGGCGGCGGAATGAAGATTGACTTAGCGAAAAACTTCCGTAGCCGTCATGAAGTGCTAGCAGGTACGAACTTTATTTTCAAACAAATTATGGGCGAAGAAGTCGGCGAAATCGATTATGATGCTGACGCTGAATTAAAGCTAGGTGCTAGCTATCCAGAAGGTGAAGATGTAGCGGCAGAGCTATTATGTATTCAGCAAACTGAGGAAGAAGTGCAAGACGGTGAAGAAGGTGCCGAAGTAGAAAAAGCGCAGCTTGAAGCTCGTCTTATGGCGCAGCGTATTAAAGCAATGGTCGATTCAGGCTATGAAGTGTATGATCGTAAAACTGATAGTATGCGCCCAGTGCAATATCGTGATTTCGTTATTTTACTTCGCTCCATGCCATGGGCGCCGCAAATTATGGAAGAGTTAAAACTACAAGGCATTCCGGTATATGCTGACCTTGCGACTGGTTACTTTGAAGCGACAGAAGTAAATATTATGATGAACGTATTCCGTGTTATTGATAATCCGATACAAGATATTCCGCTTGCAGCTGTACTTCGTTCACCGATCGTTGGACTAAATGACGAAGAACTTGCGACGCTTCGTGCTCATGGAAAGAAAGGCTCGTTTTATGAAGTGATGAGCTCATTCTTAAAGGGAGCGCCGCTTGAAGAAGAACAAGAATTGCATGATAAATTAGAGTGGTTTTATAACTTACTGCAAGGGTGGCGTGAATTTGCGCGTCAACAATCTCTTTCTGATTTAATTTGGAAAGTGTACGGTGAGACAGGCTATTACGACTTTGTCGGCGGTTTACCAGCCGGAAAGCAAAGGCAGGCAAACTTACGCGTACTATATGACCGCGCAAGACAATATGAAGCAACATCGTTTAGAGGATTATTCCGCTTCTTGCGCTTTATTGAGCGGATTTTAGAACGCGGAGATGATATGGGAACAGCGAGAGCTCTTGGAGAACAAGAAGATGTTGTTCGCATTATGACGATTCATAAAAGTAAAGGGCTAGAGTTCCCAGTCGTATTTGTAGCTGGACTTGGTCGCCGTTTTAATACACAAGATTTAATGAAGCGTTTCTTACTTCATAAAGATTTCGGTTTCGGTTCACAATTTATCGATCCTCGTAAACGAATTAAATATACGACATTATCGCAACTAGCGATTAAGCGTAAAATGAAGATGGAATTAATTGCGGAAGAAATGCGCGTACTATACGTAGCGTTAACACGTGCAAAAGAGAAGTTAATTTTAATTGGAACAGTTAAAGATGCAAATAAAGAAATGGAAAAATGGCTCGATGCAAGAGAGCATAGTGAATGGTTATTACCAGACCATATTCGTGCCGGAGCGTCTTGCTACTTAGACTGGATTGCACCTTCCTTATATAGACACCGTGATAGTGAAATGCTTCTTGAATTAGGACAAGGAAATATTCCAGGCGAAATTTATGAATATAGTGCTAGCTGGAAAGTAGAAGTTGTTGAAGGAAAAGATTTACTTGCACCAGAACCAGTTCAAGAAGAGAAACAAGAGTTATTAGAAGCGCTTCGTGATAAAAAAGCTGTTCCGTTAGAAAGTGAACGGAAAGAAGAAGTGTACGACAGATTGATGTGGGAATACGGTTATGCGGACGCGACATCTCACCGTGCGAAGCAGTCTGTTACAGAAATAAAGAGAAATTATCAATCTGAAGAAGGTAGCGATAACGCCTTTATTAAAAAACTTCGTGCACCAATTAAAACACGTCCGCGCTTTATGGAGAAAAAAGGGCTAACATACGCAGAGCGAGGGACAGCAGTCCATGCCGTTATGCAGCATGTAGATTTGAAGAAACCAATTACGATTGAAGTTCTTCAAGAACAAATTGCAAGAATGGTAAATAAAGAACTATTAACATTTGAACAAGCTGAAGAAATAGCGATTGAAAAGGTAATTTCATTCTTTGACAGTGACTTAGGTAAAAGGGTATTAGCAGCAAAAAGTGTTGAACGTGAAGTACCATTTACGATGATGCTTTCAGCAGAAGAAGCGTATCAAGATTGGCAAGGGAAGAAAGGCGAATCAATACTTGTCCAAGGGGTTATCGACTGCATGATCGAAGAGGAAGACGGAATTACTTTAATCGACTTTAAAACAGATACGATTGAAGGAAAGTTCCCAGGCGGATTTGATCAAGCGAAACCAATTTTAGAAGACCGATACAAAGTACAGCTTTCACTATATGCAAAAGCACTCGAGAAAAGCTTAAAACATCCTGTGAAAGAGAAATGTTTATATTTCTTTGATGGAAATCATGTTGTAAATATTGACGAATAGAGCTTAGAAAGGGGTTATGGATTATGGCGACGTTAAGAACTTGTGATCAAGGACACGAGTACTACAAAAGTAGCGATTGTCCAACTTGCCCAACCTGTGAGAAAGAGAGAAAGCCAAAAGAAGGCTTTCTTTCTCTTCTTTCAGCACCAGCAAGGCGAGCGTTAGAGCGCCATGGAATAACGACTGAAGCAGAACTTTCAAAGTATAGTGAAAAAGAAATTTTGAAACTGCATGGTATAGGGCCAGCATCTTTACCTAAATTGAGAGCGGCTTTAGAAGATAAGGGATTATCATTTAAATAAAAAAACTAATCATTAGCGGGGAGTAGCATCTTCATTAATGATTAGTTTTTATAATCGGTATTAATTAGCTAGATAAACGAGTATAACGAAATCCCATTTTGAAAATCGTAAATCGATGGACAAAACGATTTAAAAGATGGATCAAGAATATAAGCGGATTGATTATAATATTAAGGAAGGAAGTGCAACACGATGGATTTTGAAACAGTAATGCAAGAGCTTGAAACTCTCGGTAAGGAACGAACTAAAAAAATATACATATCCAATGGTGCAAAGGAGCCACTTTTTGGCGTAGCTACAGGTGCTATGAAACCAATCGCGAAGAAAATAAAAATCAATCAAAGTTTAGCTGAAGAGCTTTATGCTACAGGTAACTATGATGCGATGTACTTTGCAGGCATTATTGCAGATCCAAAAACTATGAAAGAATCGGATTTTGATCGTTGGATGGATGGGGTGTACTTTTATATGCTGTCCGATTATGTGGTAGCAGTAACTTTATCAGAATCAGATTTTGCACAAGACGTTGCTGATAAATGGATTGCAAGTGGTGACGAACTAAGAATGTCAGCGGGATGGAGTTGCTACTGCTGGCTTTTAGGGAATCGAAAAGACCATGAATTTTCCGAAAGTAAGATTACCAATATGCTAGAAGTTGTGAAAAATACAATTCACGATGCGCCAGAACGAACGAAATCCGCTATGAATAATTTTCTAAACACCGTGGGGATTTCATATGTGCCGCTACATGAAAAGGCAGTTGAAACTGCAAAGGAAGTAGGCATAGTGGAGCTAAAACGGGACAACAAAAAAAGCAGTTTTCTAAATGCTTACGAAAGTATTCATAAAGAACTTGATAGAGGAAGACTCGGATTCAAACGTAAATATGTAAGATGTTAAAATTAAAAGAAACAGCCCTAGCTCTACACAAAATAGAGCTAAAGCTGTTTCTTTTTTACGCTGTTCCAATTTGATCTTGGTCTGCAACGTCCGAATCAAATGTATTTGTTGCGCTAACGCCGCTAAAAGTGTTGACGACAAATCCGACATTGGAAGCCCCAGAACCGTTATAAGCTTTCGTATTTTCTTTCGGAGACACGTTATAAAAATCTCCTAAGTTGAAAGAGCCGTTACTGTTTTGAACGACGAGATTTCCTACAATCGAAGGCATACCATCCACCTACTTTACTAAGCTTTTTAATTACTATATGAATTATTTAGAGGAAGGTTCATCAGTAATAAATTGGCGGATTTGTAGCGTGCGAGAATTATTAAAAACATAGTCAACATTGCCGATTTGGAAGCACGCGGAATTTAAAAGTGTTCGCAAGTGAACATCATTTACTTCAATAAAAGGGCACTCATTTACAATATTCATTTTTACATCTGTTGTTCGCTTTGGAATTGTAATGTGTTCATCTGTAAAGATTTCAAACGCATCAAAACGACCTTCACCTTTTATATAACAAGGGATTTCTCGATGAACGATAAGCGCTCTATTTTTTAATTCTATTTGATTAGCATCCCCGGCCTGGAAGACAGCTGCAATCCCCATAGAAATGATAGAAACATTTTGTACAATTGAAATATGACGAAGCATAATTTTTCCTCTCCTCAACCTGGAGTCGAAGGGACATCTGTTACTAATGGTACAAATGGTCCCTCTGTAACGGATTCGAATGGTGTATCAAGAATAGAAGAAAGGATGAGGAAGTTTGCATCTCCAATTAAAAATAATGCGGAAGAAGAAACCCCGTTCATTTTAATCTGCCCTACTTTTAACTCGCGGTTCACAACATTTAAATTCATACATACTTACTCCTTTCGGAAATTGCCTGGTATGTGTTGAATAAAGGAAAGAAAGGCTTTGTCAATATCTTGTTTCATCGCTTGAATAATGACGTCTCGTAAATAATCGGGATCTGTGGAAATACCCTCATACGATTGAACTTGTGATAAATAATATGGAAGTCTATGTTCCATCTGTTTTTTTATGTCATCCACCATCATTTGTCGATACATCTCATCAAGCGGCGTTCTCTCTTCTTGTTCAAAATGGAGAATTCGACTATATGCTTCTTCATCTAAATAGCGATGCATTTCTTGAAGGATACCTTGATAAAAGTCTGGATTTATTTCTGTTTCAGGATTTACTTTTAATGTTTCTGTATCTACTTGAAAATCTTCAATTTGTTGTCCTTTTGTTGAAAATGGATTCAAGCCAATATTTAAAGTACCGTTTAAATTTTCTACTTTTAATTGATCGAATTTATATTCCACTTTTCCTATAGAAGAGGAGGGGCGACTTTTTAACTCATTAAGCTCTTCTTGTAGTAGGCGAACTTGCTCTTCGAGATTTAGAATAGTTTGCTGCTGTATTTGGAGAGCTTGCTGAAGTTGGTGTAGGTAAGTGTATATATCTTGATTCATTTTGTGAAACCTCCTTTTCAATAGGGAGGGGATAGTACTGTTATATATTTATGATAAGGATGGTTTAAGAAGAACTAGTTGAAGGTTTAATAGAAATAATTTGTCCTTTCGCACTTAAAGGGCGAAGAGGTTCTGTAAATCCGCCAGTATTTGAGAATTTAGAAAGAGCCTTAATACTACCTGCAGTTCCAATTTGAAAAACGGAAGAGGTCGTAATGCTATCGATTTTAATGCTGTTAATGATGATACTTTGGTTCACATAAAAATTCAATGCAATCGCCTCCTTTAGTTCGAACCGATTATTGCCTGATCAATTCCATCTGAATCATTGACAGTCGTTGAGCTTTGATAATTGTAGACAGAGATGTTATCCCCAACATTAAATGAACCGGCTCCGGCAAAAGCGCGTGAATAACTAATAGGCCTAATCGCAAATACATCTCCAATATGAAAAATACCACTTGATCCAATATTAACGATACGAATATGTCCGACCATAGCTGGCATACAAAACACCTTTCGTTTTTAAAATTTTCTTTTCTATTATTGTATGGGCGTTTTCAATAAAATGTGTATTTTTTTGAAATAAAAGAAACACATACGTTATTGCGTATGTGTTTCGAACATTTGAGTGTGTGTGCAATCTGTGTGTATAGGCCAAACAACATTTAAGAGCCTGTCCAATTCCTGGCTACAATTCACTGTTTTTTGAGAAGTCATTCCGTATCGTTCAGCAAAATAGATCATTTTTTCGCGTTTTTTTTCGATAGCTTGCTCAAACATTGAAATCGGCTCCATCTCTCAATAAATTTTATGTATATATGTAGTACATATTATACAAAAATCCAATAAAAAAGAAACATCTTCGCTAAAAAAAGTATAATTTCTACATTTTATGTCAAATAACGGATGAGGAACAAATGTAAGAATGGTTGAATATTGTAAAAATTAGCGTGTATAAGAAGGTTTTTTTCTTAAGGATGCGAATACAATTAAAGGGTAACTAACTGTTACGATTTATTTAAACAATTATAACCAAAGTTAATTAAATATATCAGTAAGCCCTGCTAGTCAAGTAATTGGCTAGTAGTGAGGGTTAACTGCGGGCAATCCCTAAAGCTGATTGAACTACAACATGGCTAGAAATGGTGAGCGTGAATGTTGCGAAAGCAGAAAAAATCAATCAAATGATTAAGGAGTTGCCTTCTGATGATATTGGCGAAGAAAGTCAGACTGATTCCAACGCCTGAACAAGAAAAAGTGCTTAGAAATCATGCTGGAGCTTCAAGATTCGCTTATAACTATTGTAAAAGAATGAGTGATAGATACTATAAGCTATTTGGAAAATCTGTATCACAGTTAGATTTACAGAAACGATTTACAAAGATCAAGAAGCGAAAGAGATATGAGTGGTTAAATGACATCAACGCACAAGTTCCAAAACAGGCTTCAAAAGATTTTGATAAGGCGAGAAAAAATTCGTTCAAAAAGTACAAAAATGGTTATCACACTTCTTATAAATCCAAAAAAGATTTAATTCAAGGATTTTATGCCAATTATGAAAGACTGATTATAGGAAAGAAAGTAGTTGATATTCAGTCTATTGGAGAAGTGAAAACAAGCCAACAACTACCAAGAAACAAAAAACCATCAAATCCAAGAGTTACATTTGATGGTCGTCACTGGTGGATTAGTGTAGGGTTCCAAGAAGACTTTGAATCACAAGAACTAACCAATGAGTCGATTGGTGTGGATGTTGGTTTAAAAGAGCTGTTTGTAGCTTCTAATGGTACGAAAGAACGAAATATAAACAAAGATGCTAAGGTTAAAAAAATTTTGAAAAGGAAAAAGTCAGCACAAAGAGATATGTCTAGGAGATTTAAAAAAGGTGTAAAATTTCAATCTGCCGGATATGAAAAAGCTAAAATTGAGCACCTTCGGTTATCTAGGAAAATTACTAATATCCGAAATAACCATATCCATCAAGCGACAGCTAACTTGGTGAAAACCAAACCAATGAGGATTGTTGTGGAAGACTTAAATATCTCAAACCTGTTAAAAAACAAAAAATTATCGAAAGCATTTTCATTTCAAAAATTAAACTTCTTCTTTCAATGTTTGTCATACAAGTGCGAGAAGTACGGCATTGAATATGTAAAAGCTGATAAATGGTTCGCTTCAAGCAAGATTTGCGCATGTTGTGGCGTTAAATACGACCATTCAGTTCAACCAGAAGGACAGTGGAGTTTAAAAATACGTGAGTGGCGTTGTGTTGGGTGCAATAGCCATCACGATAGAGATTTAAATGCTTCGATAAATTTATCAAGATGGGTAAAATAAATGCTTGATAATATGAGGTAACGATACTGCCTCGTGTGGAGTGTTATACCCCTCGTCCCTTCGGGGTTGCGAGAACACTTTGAAGCACTAACTTGTGTAAATTTGATTGAATTGTATAGATTTAGTTAAGTTTATCGTATCGGTATGAGTTTTAGGATGGAGAGTGGAAATATTGCGTTTTGTAACGGCGAAGAAAGAAGAGAAGGTATTTGTTGGTATTGTTGATGAAGAGGAAGAAAAGGTACTACATTTAAGAGAAGCGCAAAGACAAAAAGGTGAAAAGGTTACAATCCCAATTACAATGTTAGAGTGTATTGAAAGAGGAAGTGAATGCCTCGCGAAAGTATGTGAAATTGTAAATTGGGCGAAGGAAAACGGAGAAGCGGCGTATTATCCGTTAACAGAGGTGAAAATATTAGCACCGATTCCAAGGCCGAGAAAGAATATTTTGTGCGTTGGAAAAAACTATCGTGAGCATGCAGTGGAAATGGGCGGAGTAGAGTCTATTCCTGAAAATATAATGATCTTTACGAAAGCACCAACAACAGTTATTGGTATAAATGAGAAAATTAATGGGCATCCTCATGCAACGGATGAACTTGATTACGAAGGTGAACTAGCAATCGTTATCGGTAAGCGAGGGAAACAAATAAAAATAGAAAAAGCGCTTGAGCATGTTTTTGGATATACAGTTATAAATGATGTAACTGCTCGGGATATTCAAAGGAAGCATAAACAGTTTTTCCTAGGGAAAAGCTTTGATACGTTTTGTCCGATGGGACCGTATTTAATTCATAAATCGATGGTTAGAACGCCGAATGCATTACACATTGAAACAGTGGTAAATGGAGAAGTAAGGCAAACTTCAAATACGAGAGAAATGATTTTTTCAGTAGAAGAAATTATTTCAACTATAAGTAAAGGCATGACATTAGAGCCAGGAGATATCATTGCAACAGGGACACCAGCTGGTGTTGGTAAAGGTTTTACACCACCGAAGTTTTTACATGCTGGTGATGAAGTTGTTATTACAGTAGAGGGAATTGGTACGTTAAGAAATATAGTGAAATGAAAAAAGAGCTATCTTGTGAAAAGATAGCTCTTTTCTATGGGCGTGGATTAACGGAGTAATCTATGATGGCGAAAATATACAATCCGATTAATGCTAAAGTACAAATTCCAATTAGCATAACTGCAAGTGCGCTTCTCTCACGGCCAAAACCGATAATTGTAAGGAAAACAGCAGCCCAAAATGATGTTTTGAGTAGTGTGAATGTATTAGGAGTTGAATAATGACTGAGTAAAGTTGTAGATAATATGAAGCCGATGAATGTCATAGAAATAAAAATTGTAGCTAAATTGTTAATGTGTTTACCGTATTTCAATAGCATACAGTTACCCCCTTTTAAACGAAAAACAGAATATTCAATTTTATTTTACGATAAACTACTAAAAAAAGAAAGAGGTTGTCCTATATTTAGGACAACCTCACTATGATTAAGATAGTACAGCTTTAATTTTTTGGAACGCCCACTCTAAATCTTCTTCAGAGATTACTAGAGGTGGTGCAATACGAATTACGTTTTCGTGTGTTTCTTTACATAATAGACCAGCTGCTTTTAGTTGTTCACAGTAAGGACGAGCTGGCTCGTTTAATTCGATACCGATGAATAAACCTTTACCGCGAATGTCAGTAATCATTGGATTATCAATTTCTTTTAATTGCCCAACTAGTTTTTCTCCTAATTGAAGAGAACGCTCTGTTAATTTTTCTTCTTCTAATACTTCAAGAGCTGCAATAGAAACAGCACATGCAAGTGGGTTACCACCGAATGTAGAACCGTGAGAACCTGGCTCGAATACACCTAAAATGTCGCTGTTTGCTGCAACACAAGAGATTGGGAATACGCCGCCGCCAAGTGCTTTACCAAGTATGTACATGTCAGGAGTTACATTGTCCCAGTCGCAAGCAAATACTTTACCCGTACGGCCTAAGCCTGTTTGGATTTCATCTGCTACGAATAAAACGTTTTCTTTTTTACATACTTCAAAAGCTTCTTGTAAGAAACCAGCTGGTGGAATGTTAATTCCTGCTTCACCTTGGATTGGCTCTAAAATGAATGCAGCTGTATTTGGTGTAATCGCAGCTTTTAACGCTTCTAAATCACCATAAGGAATTACAATAATGCCAGGAAGCATTGGACCGAAGCCGCGCTTGTACTCTTCGTTTGATGACATAGAAACAGCACCCATTGTACGTCCGTGGAAGTTATCTTCACAAACGATGATTTCTGCACGGTTTGCTTCTACCTTTTTCACATCATAAGCCCAGCGACGAGCTGTTTTAATTGCAGTTTCAACAGCCTCTGCGCCTGTATTCATAGGAAGTACCATATTTTTATTTGTTAGTTTCGCAACTTTTTCGTACCAAGGACCTAATTGATCGCTATGGAAAGCACGAGAAGTTAACGTAACTCGATTAGCTTGGTCAATTAAAGCGTTAATGATTTTTGGATGACGATGACCTTGGTTTACTGCAGAATATGCACTTAATAAGTCCATATAGCGGTTTCCTTCAGGATCTTCTACCCAAACGCCTTCTGCTTTAGAAATAACGATTGGAAGTGGATGGTAGTTATTTGCCCCGTATGTGTCTGTAAGTTCGATAATATCCTTAGTTTGAATCATGATTGTTCCCCCTTTTGTTATTACAAGAAGTTTGTAAATACTCTAAATATTATAGCATTTAAATATAAAAAAGCGAAACATTTCCTGAAAATATATGAACATGTTATCATATAGAGTGAAAAAGTGTGAAAAAGAGGAGGCAGGGATACGATGGTACATATGCATATTACAGCATGGGCGTTAGGATTAATTTTATTCTTCGTTGCGTATTCACTTTATTCAGCAGGAAGAAAAGGTAAAGGTGT
The DNA here is from genome assembly GCF_046534555.1 of Bacillus sp. SIMBA_074. Taxonomy (NCBI): domain Bacteria; kingdom Bacillati; phylum Bacillota; class Bacilli; order Caryophanales; family Bacillaceae; genus Bacillus; species Bacillus sp. SIMBA_074. The sequence goes on from NZ_JAWRYM010000004.1 coordinate 283,739, forward strand.
ACATATGGGGCTTCGCCTTATGTATATCATCATTATTGTGACAGGTTTCATGTTGTACATGAGTATTGTGAAGACGGCAACAGGTAGCATGCACATGTGGTACGGCATGAAAATGCTAGCTGGTATATTAGTAATCGCTGGAATGGAAATGGTTCTTGTGAAAATGAGCAAGAACAAAGCAACAGGGGCATTTTGGGGATTATTTATTGTTGCACTAGTAGCGGTATTTTACCTTGGACTGAAATTACCGATTGGTTGGAAAGTATTCTAATAAAAAATAAAACCACCTTATGATCTCAAATATTTGGGAGATAAGGTGGTTTTTATTTTATGTCGCATCAATATGCAACTCTTCTCCGTTTACTTTCGTAAATCGCAAAATATTTTTATTAGAGGAAGAGTGGCGTACAAAATGATGCTGCAATGTACAAATCATTTCGTCGTTATCGAATAAAAGAATATTTACTCCTTCGCATGCTTCCTCTTTTGGCAAGAAGGATAAATAATTATGACAATACATGCAATCATATAAAGAGTAATTAAGTGATTGCAATGATTCGGTTAATAATGTAAAGACAGAGTCAGGTAATTCCTCAAGCCATTCATTATAGCTAAGAAGTAATTTTTTTCGAATTCGTATCATTTCCCCGTTTTGGAGAGAATGTTGTTCATTTGCAATTTGTAATATATCTTGTTCATAAAAACGAGCTGGTAGCCAATTGTTGTTATATAAAATTTCAAAACCATCTTCAGCAATATCTTCTAATAGAAAAGCCTCATCATTTTCATCATCAAAGAATACCCATTCTTTGTTTATATATTCTACATTACCGACTGTATGAGCGCGCGGTTGGTTATACAAAATGTGTTTGCGTTGTATCATAGTTCATTTCTCCTTTTATAGAAATAGTTATTCTTGTTATGGACAGTTCGTACGTTCTTTATAACTAGACACACCTAAAGATAGATGGGCATACAATAAAACACGCTTTACACTGTGAAACTGCTATTCCATATGTGGATAGTTAGTTATCGTCAAGTTTGTTGTTTTTATGTATCCGCACTCATAGGGTGGGGATTACTGCACGTTCAGAAACAGATATTAGATTAGGAAGGATGATTCTTATGTGCGGGATTACAGGATGGGTGGATTATAAACGCTCATTAGAAGGGGAAAGGGACATCGTGACGAAGATGGCGGAAACGCTAGCGAAACGCGGTCCAGATGATAATAAAGTTTGGATTAAAGGGAACGTCGCATTTGGGCATAAACGGTTAATCGTTGTAGATCCTGAAGGTGGTAAACAACCCATGACTTGTTTAAAAGACGAAACGAGTTATGCGATTTGCTATAACGGAGAGCTCTACAATACAGAAGATATTCGCAAAGAGTTATTAAGAAGAGGTTATACATTTAAAGGGCATTCCGATACAGAAGTACTATTGGCATCTTATATTGAATGGAAAGAAGAATGTGTCGATCATTTAAACGGTATATATGCGTTTGCAGTATGGGATGAGAAAAATGAACGAGTCTTTATTGCCAGAGATCGATTAGGTGTAAAACCGCTTTTTTATAAATATGATAGCGGACGATTATTATTTGGTTCAGAGTTAAAAGCGATACTAGCGCATCCAGATGTGAAGGCGGAAGTAACGTTAGAAGGGTTGTCAGAAATATTTGGCCTCGGACCATCTAGAACGCCTGGTCACGGTGTATATGCTGGTATTCAAGAACTGCGTCCGGGTCATGCAATGACGTTCTCAAAAGACGGTTTATGCATATGGAGATATTGGAATGTAGAAAGTAAAAAACATGAAGATTCATTTGAAGAAACAGTAGAGAAAACTCGTTTTTTATTACAAGATGCGATTACGAGACAATTAGTTTCTGACGTACCACTATGCACTTTTTTATCAGGAGGTGTAGATTCAAGTGCTATCACAGCAATTGCCGCGAAAGAGTATGAAAGATCAGGGAAAGGTCAATTACACACGTATTCTGTTGACTATGAAGATAACGAAAAATACTTTAAAGCGAATGCGTTTCAGCCGAATTCAGATGCGCCATTTATTAATTTAATGACAGAGACATTTCAAACAATCCATCATCGCTGCGTCATTTCTAATGAACAACTAGCACAGTATTTAACAGAAGCAGTACTCGTTCGCGATTTGCCTGGTATGGCAGATATTGATTCTTCATTATTATGGTTTTGCCGTGAAATAAAACAAGATTTTGTCGTCGGTTTATCTGGAGAATGTGCAGATGAAATATTCGGCGGTTATCCGTGGTTTTATAGAGAAGATGATTTACAATCAAGTGCATTTCCGTGGATGCGTTCTACAGAAGCGCGTGAACAACTTCTGAAGAAAGAATGGAGAAATAAATTAAATTTACAACAATATGTACAACGACGCTATGAAGAATCCATTCAAGAAGTTCCTATTTTAGAGGGAGAAAGCCCATTAGAAGCGAAGAGACGACAATTATTTTATTTAAACATGGTATGGTTTATGACAACATTATTAGACAGAAAAGACCGTATGAGTATGGGGGCAAGCTTAGAAGTACGCGTTCCATTTGCGGACCACCGACTTGTCGAATATGCGTGGAATATTCCTTGGGAAATGAAAATGTATAAAAACCGCGAAAAAGGTCTATTGCGTAAGGCGTTAGAAGGATTACTTCCAAATGATATATTGTATAGAAAGAAAAGTCCGTATCCGAAAACGCATAACCCGCACTATACAAAAGCAGTAACAGTATGGCTCCAAGATTTATTAACGGATAAAGGCTCAATTTTGCATGAATTGTTCGATAAGGAGCAATTGAGCGGATTGATCGAGTCTGGCGGCAGTGCATTTCAAAAACCATGGTTTGGTCAATTAATGACTGGGCCGCAGCTTTTAGCTCATTTAGCGCAAATTCATGTTTGGTTTAAAGAGTATGGGGTAAATATTAAGGAATAGGGAAAGAGCGGCTTATATTTATGTGAGCCGCTCTTTTTCTTAAATAAATTGTCATATAAAATTCGAAATCATATTAGAAATAATACTTATTTAGAATTATTATTTTGACGTACTTATTATTGCTTGTTATAATTGGAAACAAATGTTCTTGAAAAAGATTCTCATTTCCAAAATTGAGGTGCTATATAGATGACGAAGAAGAAAATAGGTTTGCTTGTAATGGCATATGGAACACCGGAGTCATTAGATGATGTAGAAGCTTATTATACTCACATTCGTCATGGCCGTAAGCCATCTGAAGAAGCGCTCCAAAATTTAATCGGATGGTATAAAGCAATTGGTGGAATTTCACCGCTTGGGAAAATAATGAAAGAGCAGGCGCATAAATTAACAGATTCAATGAATAAAATGTTTACAGAGTATGAATTTGTTTGTTACTTAGGTTTAAAACACATTGCTCGATTTAGGAGTTTTATCCCGCTATTTGTGGGCAGTAAAACTGCCACCTCAAAATTCAGCTGGAGCAAAGAAGTTAGGTGGGAGATCAACTGCCCGTAAATGCCCGATTGGTTCAACTAATAATCAGTGTGGGATGAACAACCCCCCCACTGATTAAAGTTTCACTTTATATGACACCGATTATGAATGTAAAGTTGTAACTGATGAATTAAATGCCGCATATTTTAGACTAAATATGCCCAATTCACAATCTGTATTTATTGATTGTTTAGCTGAAATTGTTTCCAAAAAAATGAAGGAAATAGTTGACAAGGATTTAATTTTGAATAATAATTAGTTTATAATAATTTTAAATAAATAATAATTACTATGAAGGAAAGAGGAGGATCACCCTTGATGAATCCAAATAAGCGCTTAACAACAAACCAAGGTGCTCCAGTTGGAGATAACCAAAACTCTCGTACAGCTGGTCGCCGTGGACCGGTATTGTTAGAAGACTATCATTTAGTAGAAAAACTTGCTCACTTTGATCGTGAACGTATTCCTGAGCGTGTTGTGCATGCACGTGGTGCAGGTGCTCACGGTGTATTCGTAACGAAAAACAGCATGCAGCAATATACGAAAGCAGCGTTTTTACAAAATGAAGGAACTGAAACACCTGTATTCGTTCGTTTCTCAACGGTTATTCATGGTCAAGGTTCTCCAGAGACAGCTCGTGATCCGCGTGGGTTCGCTGTTAAATTTTATACAGAAGAAGGAAACTATGATATCGTAGGTAACCATTTACCGGTTTTCTTCATTCGTGACGCAATTAAATTCCCTGACATGGTGCATTCTTTAAAGCCAGCACCTGATACAAATGTTCAAACACCAGATCGTTACTGGGATTTCATGACGTTAACTCCAGAATCTACACATATGATGACGTGGGTATTTTCTGATTATGGTACACCGGCAAACTACCGTGAAATGGAAGGATTCGGCGTACATTCATTTAAATGGATTAATGCAGAAGGTAAAATTGTTTACATTAAATATCATTGGAAGCCACAGCAAGGTGTACGTAATTTAAGTGCGAAAGAAGTGCAAGAAGTGCAAGGGAAAGACTTCAATCATGCAACTCGTGATTTATTCGATGCAATCGAAAAAGGAAACTATCCGAAATGGGATTTACACGTACAAGTAATGCAACTAGATGAAACGGACTCTTTAGACTTCGATCCACTAGATCCAACGAAAGTATGGCCAGAAGATTGTTTCCCATTAATTGAAGTAGGGACGATGACGTTAAATCGTAACCCGAAAAACTTCTTTGCGGAAGTAGAACAAGTGGCGTTCTCTCCAAGTGCAACTGTAAATGGTATTGAACCATCTGAAGATAAATTATTACAAGGTCGTTTATTCTCTTACCCAGATACACAGCGTTACCGTCTTGGTGCAAACTATTTACAAATTCCTGTAAACTGCCCATACGCAGCTGTTCGTAATCAACAACGTGATGGTGCGATGCAAGTGGATCAAAACCCATCTACAATAAACTACGAACCGAGCCGTCATACTGAAAATCCAGTGGAAGATCCGGCTTACCGCGATTCAACTATGAAAGTAGAAGGCTACGTATCTCGTGAAAAAATTGAAAAACCAAATGACTTCAAACAAGCGGGTGAGCGTTACCGTTCATTCTCTAAAGAAGAGCAAGACAACTTAATTGCGAACTTAACAAACGACTTAAAAGGCGTAAATGAGCAAACAAAATTACTAGCTATTTGCAACTTCTTCCGCGCAGATCATGACTACGGAATGCGTTTAGCAGGGGCGTTAAATGTTGATATTACGCAGTATGTAGGGAATGTTCCGAAGTAAATAGGAAAAGACGACTGTTAAACGGTCGTCTTTTTTGTGTAAAATCATGCAGGGTATTTTGCGTTTTAGCTATGTCGGAATTCGTCGGTAAATCGATATATTGAAAGAAACGATCGATATATTTACGGGAATACAGGGTGGAGTATGCTAATCAGTGCGATAAAAGAGATGCAATCTACTATTAATAGATTGCATCTCTTTTTTAATTTACTCGCTCTGTATACTCATAAGCTTTCTCCCCGTGCATCGAAATATCAAGCCCCATTTGTTCTTCGTGCTCATCGACGCGAACAGGAAGGAAGAAGTTAATGGCTTTAATAATGGCGTACGTCATTATGATTGTGAATGCATATGTTGCTCCGATTGCTACAAGTTGTTTGAAAAGGAGAGTGGCGTTTCCGTAAAATAATCCGTTAGCACCATCGCTATTTATAGTAGTAGTAGCAAATAGTCCAGTTGCAATACCGCCCCAAGTTCCTCCAATGCCGTGGCATCCAAATGCATCGAGTGTATCGTCGTATCCGAATTTGTTTTTTAAGAAGAAGACAGCTCCGAAGCATAATATACCGCCAATTGCTCCGATAAGAAGAGCGGAGAAAGGTGTAACGAATCCACAAGCCGGCGTAATTGCGACTAAACCAGAAACAACCCCGGAAGCAGCTCCCATCGCAGTCGGTTTTGATTGGAAGAACCATTCAGAAAGCATCCAAGTTAGAGCTGAGGCAGCGGCGGCTATATTTGTATTAATAAATGCAGTTAAAGCTACGTCATTTAAAGATAATGCACTACCGACGTTGAAACCGAACCAGCCGAACCAGAGTAAGCCTGCGCCTAACATTGTAAATGGTAAATGATGAGGGGAGGTACCGCTTATGTTTTTTCGTTTTCCAAGGAAAATAGCTAATACAAGACCAGCAACGCCAGATGTGATATGAACGACATTACCGCCAGCGAAGTCTAATGCGCCGAGTTCTCTCAGCCATCCGCCAACGCCCCATACCCAATGAGCAACAGGATTGTAAACGATTGTTGTCCAAAGAAGGATAAAAATAAGAAAGGCAGAAAATCGCATTCTTTCGGCGAATGCCCCTGAAATTAAAGCGGGAGTTAAAATAGCGAACATGAGTTGGAACATCATAAATAAATTGTGAGGAATAGTAGATGAGTAGTCTGGGTTTGGTGCGTAGGTAACTCCGTTTAGACCGAACCAATCGAGATTGCCGATAAGTCCGTGCCAATCTGGCCCGAATGATAAAGAATAACCGATAACAATCCATTGAATCGAAACGATAGCCATTGCGCTATAACTGTGCATTGTCGTGCTGAGTACGTTTTTACTGCGAACCATACCCCCATAAAAAAGTGCCAATCCTGGTGTCATCAACATGACCATTACTGTCGTTACAAAAATAAAAACTGTATCTCCCGTATTCATTCTCTCTCCTCCTATGATGTTAGAAAAAATAACATCTATATGTTATGTTTCATATCATATTCGAAATGAAAAGAAAAATCAACTAAAAATTCAGAAAACTTTTTAGGGGATGTTAGAAAACCTAACATGATGTATTTTTGGGGGATAAAATCAACGTATGCGATTTGCTCTAAAAATTGGTATAATATTCTTACAATTGGAAGTTTGGGGGATGCGTGTGAAAAAAATATGGACTAAGGAACTATTCATTTGTTTTTGTTTAGCTGTTATTTTGTTTGTACCAGTACATACTTTTGCGGAAGAAAAAAGGGAATGGCGAGATGAAGTTATATATTCCATTATGATTGATCGCTTTAATAACGGAGAATCGAAAAATGACAAACAGTTAGACGTTGGTAATTTAGAAGGGTATCAGGGCGGAGATATACGTGGGATTATAAAAAGATTGGACTACATAAAAGAAATGGGATTTACTACTATTATGCTTTCGCCGCTTTTTGAAAGTGAAAAGTATGATGGATTAAGCGTTCGAAATTTTCAAAAAGTAAATGAACATTTCGGAACAGAAAATGATGTGAAAGAACTTGTAAATGAGGCTCACAAAAAAGGAATGAAAGTTGTCTTTCAATTTCCGTATGAAGAAAATGAACAACAATTAATAGACTCGATGAAATGGTGGATAAAAGAAGTCGATTTAGACGGAAGTTATGTGATACATAGTGAAAAAAAGCCGCGTGCTTTTTGGGATGAAGTGCAAAAGGATTTGCGGAAGGTAAAGAAAGGTTTTCACATTATGACAAAGGAAGATAATGAGTACTATAAAAAAATAGTAGAGTCATTTTCAAAAGCAGACATGTCTGTGAAACCTTTATATGATGTGAGTGGAAAAGAAGAGGAATTCGCTACGTTTTTAGATAATCAAGAAACAAAGCGATTTGCACGTATTGCAAAAGAAAATATGTATTACCCGCCGTCTCGTTTAAAACTAGCGATCACTTACTTATTAACATCCCCGGGGATACCGAATTTTTATTACGGAACTGAAATCGCATTAGATGGGGGAGAGGCTCCAGATAATAGACGATTAATGGATTTCAAATCTGATGAAAAGTTTATGCAGCACATAACGAAGCTAGGTGAACTTAGACAAGCGAGACCATCTTTACGACGTGGTACGTTTGAACTTCTATATGATAAAGATGGAATGAGTATATTAAAACGAAAGTATAAAGATGAAGTAACACTAGTAGCGATTAATAATACGAAAGAGACGAAAAAGGTTTCCTTACCTGTAAGTACAATTGGTGAAAAACAAGAGTTAAGAGGATTGTTAGAAGACGAAATTATAAGAGAAGAAAACGGAAAGTTTTATCTTGTTTTAAAGCGCGAAGAGTCGAATGTGTATAAAGTTAGCGAAGAAACAGGTGTGAATTGGTTGTTTATCTCCTTAATAGTCGGTGTGAACGTGTTATTTATTGCTTTTTTAATTGCGGTTAAAAAGAAAAGATCCTCTGTATAGATAGAGGATCTTTTTTTCTTAGCGATAGTTAATGAATTGTACGTCGATTGGTAAGTCGACGCTGCGAACGGCTGCGATTACTGCTTGTAAGTCATCACGGCTTTTCGCTGTTACGCGTACTTGGTCATCTTGTACTTGCGTTTTTACTTTTAATTTCATTTCTTTAATGATGTTGTTAATTTTTTTCGCGTTATCTTTATCGATACCTTGTTGCAGAGTTGCACGTTGGCGAACAGTATTACCAGATGCGGTTTCAACTTTTCCGTAGTCCAAGTTTTTAATTGGAACGTTACGTTTTACAAGTTTAGAAATTAGAACGTCTTTTACTTGGTCTAATTTGAACTCGTCATCAGAAGTTAAAACAAGTACTTCTTTTTCTAATTTAATATCACTTTTACTACCTTTAAAGTCATATCGGTTTTGGATTTCCTTTAATGCGATGTTAATTGCGTTTGTTACTTCAGGTAATTCTACTTTCGAAACGATGTCAAAAGAACTCTCTTTTGCCATAGTTAGCACCTCCAAATAAATTTCTATCTTTTCATGCACCTAAATAGGCTATGTAATATACATATTAAAGTATAGCGGAAAATACATCGATTAGATAGAGTGTTGCAACTTAAGTGTTTTGACGGGTCATCCGTAGGGGAATATAGTCCTATAGATACAGTCTTTATTTAATTATAGTGAATTTTGGGCAGTTGGACAAATAAAGGAAAAATCGTGTTATAATTAACTTTTGTTTGGAATGATAAAAAAGATAATTTTATATATATAGAAGGGAATTAAAAAATATGTATTTGCAATTAGGATCGATTGAACAGGTAACTGTTTTACGCGAAACGGAAATCGGATATATGGTTGGAAACGAAGAGGAAGAAATCTTCCTACATAAAAACGAATTAGCTGGAGAAATTGCAGAAGGCGATACGATTGATGTATTCTTATACCTTGATCACCAAAATCGTATTTCAGCAACAATGAAGGAACCAATTATTACAACACATGATTGGAATTGGGTAAAGGTTGTAGAAGTTATTCCTAGTTTAGGTGTGTTTGTTGATATTGGTGTATCAAAAGATATACTAATTCCACTTGATGAGTTTCCAATTTATATGCCAGTATGGCCTCAGGAAGGCGACGAATTATATTGTACGTTAAAATTAACGAATCGTGATCGTTTAATTGCTCTTCCGGCAAGAGACAGTGATATGCAAGAAATTATCGTAGATGCAACGCCATCTATGCGTAATAAAAACGTAAATGGACGTGTGTATCGCTCACTTCAAGTTGGTTCATTCATACTAACTGACGAGCATTTCCGTGCTTTCTTACACCATACAGAAAGAAAAGAACAAGTCCGCATCGGTGAGCGCGTAACAGGTCGTATTATTGACGTGAAAGACGACGGTACAATTAACATTTCACTTCTTCCTCGTAAAGAAGAAGGAATGGAAGATGATGCAGCAGTACTTTATGCATATATGGAAGAACGAGGCGGAGCGATGCCGTTTTGGGATAAGAGCAACCCAGAAGACATTAAAGAACGTTTCAATATGAGTAAGGCTGCATTTAAACGTGCACTTGGTAAACTGATGAAAGAAGAAAAGATTTACCAAGAAGAAGGCTGGACTTACTTTAAGAAATAAGATAAATGAAAAAGAACTATTTTTTCTCTTAATTTTTAAGAGAAGAGATAATTCTTTTTTTTTATTATAAAGTACATAAAAAGTAAATAAGGTATAATAAAATTCGCAAAATCTGAAGATATACAAACGACTAGAATACGTTATGGTTTTTATTATAACAAGAAAGAAGAGTATTTCGAATAAAAAGAATATTGAAATGAGTTTTTGGGCTTTTAGTTAACAAAGTTTCGAAAATACACACTTTATAAAGGTTTCCTTTAAATATGATTATTGTGTTTCGAGGGTTTCCTTATAAATCTTAGCTATATATTTTACAAAATCAATGATGGGATAGTGTATGAGCGAGCGGTGCTGCGTAAAACGAACTCCTGATTTTTCCATTTTTGAAATGATTTGTTCAATTTCCAACTCTTTTTGTTGTATCTTATTATAATTTTGATATACAATGTTTTTCCATTGATAGGAAGAACCATGAAAATAACTCTCTCCTTTTACCCTGTGATTAAATATTATTTCTATTTTTTCTCTACGTTGTCTTTCCTTCATATACGATTCCGTTGACTGCATGGTTATCGCCTCTTTCCTTTGTATTGTATACTGTTTCCGAAAATTCGGTCTAACTCATCATAGCCAATGTACAGTGATTTTGTTGGGGATTGTCGTTTAAGGCTATCTTATCAACTGTATATATTTTGCAATTTCTTAATCTAATATCTTATATCTAAATAAATTGTTAGTGTGTATAAAACGCCATTAATCTTTTAAGTTTTTGCTACCAATAACAAAATTAGAAAGTAGCGAAAACGGATGAAAGATAAATTGTTTATCAATCTTTATTATAAAACGATTCTTTATGGATATGCACCTTTTTATACTCACCAAGATTTACAATATGACGAGTATCTTCATCCATGAATGTTATCCTCTATTTGCTGAGGATAGTTTTTTTATTTAGGCTAAGCAACATATCGTATGCCTCAGAACCCTTTTTATAAAAAAGGACAATATATGTAACGGTTTCCCTTTTGATATGAAAAAAATCATATAGAAATAAAGCGTTCTTAAAGTGGTTTGTTAAAAATTTGTTGTATTTGACTTAAAAAAAGGAAAGTAATATTTATTTGTAGAAAATTTTTAAGGATACAAATGAATGTAAAAATAGAATGACTATCTACGATAAAAAAGGGGGCACTTATATATGCTAACAAATGATTTAGATTTCCGATTAGAACCACGTTTAAAAGAACTGTATGAACAACATAAAATAAGAGCGCAGAAGATAGACTGGGGTTATCATGAGTTTTTACCATGGGATAAGGGAATGGACTTTAAAAGAGTTCCTTGGGATGAAAGTCAAGTTACTCTTCCTTCTGGTGTAATTACGGCTATTGAGACAGCTTTATTAACAGAAGTGAATTTACCGTGGTTTACAACGTATTTATCGGCGACCTTTAAAGGATCCCTTTCTGTTATTACAGACTTTATTCATACTTGGACCTCAGAAGAGGATCAACATTCGAATTTATTGGAGACATATTTACTACTCACTCGAAGTGTGAACCCTAAACGAATACATGATTTAAGAAAGTCAGTCGTTGAGGGTGGATTTGAGCCTGATTTTCATACACCAATCGAAGCAATGACGTATACGACGCTACAAGAACTTGCAACGCTGGTGTTTTATAATAACGTAGCTAAGGTTTCAAGTAAGCATGATCCAGATCTTGCTACATTATTACGTCGTCTCGCCAAAGATGAGACTCTTCATTATGCGTTTTATCGAGACGTCATTCGAACACATTTGGAATTAGAACCTAATTATTGCTATCATATTGCCAATGTGATTAAGAATTTTAAAATGCCAGGTGCCGTCATGCCTGATTTTGAAAATAGAATGGCTGTGATTGCAAAAGAAGCGAATTATGGACCACTACAATATTTTGATCAAGTACTTGATGTAGTGGTTGATTATTGGGGGCTAAAAGACTTACGACCAATTGCGCCTTTAGCTGAAAAAGCAAGAATTGAGATTTTGGAATACCACACAAGATTGAAAAAAATACGGGATCGATTTGGTCGTTTTCAAGGGAAAACTGATCTACGTTAATGAGTAGAGATTTCTGAATATAAGCGGGGGAATCTGACACACTCCCTATTGTTTTTGGGGTGTTTTTTACTTAATTTAATTTTTGTCAAAAAAGTGGTTGACGATAAAAACGATTTTATGATATTATAAAATATTTGATAAAAAATCACATATATGTTAAGGTTGAGAAGGTTACCATATATGGAGGTGGATTATATGTTTCAAATTGGCGATAACATTGTTT
>NZ_JAWRYM010000260.1:0-323 GCF_046534555.1 Bacillus sp. SIMBA_074
CAGCTAGACCAGCTGCGCGCGTTCGACGATCCCCAGCTCCTGCGCCAGCAGGGCCAGCCGGTTGGCCGCGTCCGGGCGGTAGGCGCCCGGCGGGATCGTCGATTCCAGCAGGCGCTGGTAGGCATCCCAGAACTCGGGACCATTGCCGTAGCGCCTGTAGTTGGCCGCCAGCAGCGCCCTGCTTTCGATGGCCTCGGGCAATCCGACCTGCGTCATCCGCATCGCCTCCAGGGGGCTGCGGCCAGTAGGCGCCAGCGCGGTGACCGCCGGGTGACAGCCGGGCGGACGGAGCAGTTGCCTGCCGTCGGCAGCGCGGTTCAGCG
>NZ_JAWRYM010000261.1:0-323 GCF_046534555.1 Bacillus sp. SIMBA_074
GTTAGCGGAATGCTTTGACCAATCAGCACATCGGATGGTACATCAATTTGGAATCCTCTTAATTCTCCTGGCGGTGCTGTGTTGTAAACAGCAAGCCCGGTAGGAACGCGTCGTTCTGACCCGCCACTTGGTTTGTTGGACAAAGTGGCATATGTATCTCCCAGTGATCTGGTTGACAATGTCGTTGAGCCACCACCATCAAAGTTGACTGCGCGATACGAGCCCAGCTCGGCCATGACTTTTGCCAGCTCATCGAGGTAAACCCCATTGCTTCCATCAATCGTGACCATGTAGAGCGTTTTTCCGTCCTGAGAAACCCCGAC
>NZ_JAWRYM010000262.1:0-322 GCF_046534555.1 Bacillus sp. SIMBA_074
CGACATGACGATAAAGTAAAATTCGGTTAAAAGCTTCTCCGCATTTCCCCAATTGGACATACCCGTGAGCAAATCTGAGCCCATAATGAAGAATAGCTCGTCGGTTGGATATTTTTTGCGCATATGAATCATGGTGTCATACGTATACGTTTCTCCAGGGAGCGCATCCATCTCTACCGTCGAGATTTCAAACAGAGGATCGCCTTTGCTGTTTGTCTTGCTTTTGCAGGTAGCAAGCGCCAATTCCAGCATGCGTAAGCGATGAACATCATCCGTCTGCATTTTTTTATCATGGCGCTTGGAGGAACAAGGGACAAAGATG
>NZ_JAWRYM010000263.1:0-322 GCF_046534555.1 Bacillus sp. SIMBA_074
GGCCGGTGGAGGCCACCGCCATCGGCAACGTCCTGGTGCAGGCGCGCGCCGCCGGCCTCCTCACCGGCGACCTGGAGACGCTCCGCGCCCTCGTCGCCCGGACCACCCCGATCGTCCGTTACGACCCTCGATAGGATCCCTCATGGTCACCCGTCAATTTCCGAAGCCGGTGGAACTGCTGGAGTTGATGCAGTTCAAGAAGCCGGAGCTGAATCTGAAGAAGCGGCGCCTGGAGTCGGCGCTGACGATCGAGGATCTCGCCAGGATCGCTCGCCGCCGGACGCCGAAGGCCGCGTTCGACTACACCGAGGGTGCGGCCGAG
>NZ_JAWRYM010000050.1:0-21439 GCF_046534555.1 Bacillus sp. SIMBA_074
TTTCCTTGCCCATTTCCATTATTTCCTTGTGACCCTCTGCCGTTGTTTCCTTGCCCATTTCCATTATTTCCTTGTGATCCTCTTCCGTTGTTCTCTTGCTGATTCCCATTATTTTCTTTTATTTGCTTCGGTTGTTGTTCATTAGATTGCTTTTGTTCTATATGCTCTTTCTTCTCGTTGCTTTCTTCTTTTACAGGAGATGCGTCCGATGATGATGCATCAGAAGATGACTTTTGTTGTTCTTGATTAGACGGAGGTGCAGGTGGAGTAAGCGATTTTTGCTTCTCATTCTCTTGTTTTATATAAACGCCCGTTCCAACCCCTGCTTTCTTGGCATCCTCCCGCATTTGCATCGTACTGCTTTGATATTCAACTGTAATATGTTTTATCTCATACTCTTTCTTTAATTCCTGCATAACCTTTTCCAACTGTGGTTCTAGCGACTTGTCCTTTGCAACAGCTGTTAGCATAACTTGCTTATCATTCGTTAAGTACTTATCCTCTTGACTCTGCTTTATAATAGTGCTTATCACATCTTGCAGATGCTTATTTTCCCACCCTTTCATTTCTTTTAAAATACGCCTTCCGTCATCATTACAAGCCCGCAAATCTATAACACGAAGATTTTCCGTTACGCTCGCCTCTAAACTTGGATTTATATCAACTGAGACATAAGCAAACACTTTTTCTTCTGGTTGATTGTAGAAAAACAGCAATACGCATAGAAAACCAGCAACAATTACTGCTGTAGGCTTTAAGAAAGGTGGCATTGAAAAACGCGGTGCTCTTTGCTCTTGTTCGTTAAACGAGATTTCCTCTCCAATCATGTAAGAGTGTACTTTTCTTTTAAACGTAATAAACTCTCCATTTGGAGTTAAAACAACTACGTTATGTTTCTTTATATCCATCACAATTCCTTTATTCATCATGCTTCTCCCCTCTTATATAATCCAGAATATATGTATAGTTGTTTGCAAAGATAATACACATCGCAATAATGTATTTTCGATGTCGCTCCAACGTTTTACGACTTACCCTAACACGTGGTTCAATATGTTTAAGGGGTAACTTTTTCTTTCGGAACAGCTCTTCCATCATTTTCTCGTCTTTTATAATAATCTTTACAATTTCTATTAAGTGCTCACGCGTATCACGATGCTTAGGGGATTCCTTAGCAAGCTCTGAAAATGTGATTTTAAACTCAGCTAGCACACTTTGAAAATGAAGAATTTCCTCCTTACGGTTACTATTTTCCATCTCTTTCATATACTCCGTAAGCGATACTTGTATTTCTAATATTTCCTCTTGCTTATCTTCTTTTAAAAAGACAAGATTATGCTTAGACTCCTTGCGTATATAGTCAATTACATCTCTTTTTATAAGAAGATCAGCAAACGCTAGAAAAGATTTTCCTTTTTTATATGAATACTGTTCAATTGCTTCGTTAAACGCAAACAATCCAATACTATATTCATCATCCTGTTCTGTAATGTACCTGCGGCAGACAGACGAGATTGATTTTCTAATAAACGGCTGATACTGTACGATAAAAGCTTCCTTATCTCCTCCGTTGTTTTGTATGTTAAATACGATATCTTCTATTTTCGTTTTTTTTAAGATTTTCATTACTAAACTCAACACTAGTAATCTCCCTGCCTCCTTCTGCTTCAAATAGCAAAATGGCCACTAAACAAGTGACCATTTAACCACATTTTCTTAGTACTTTTCTTTGGGCTTGTCTTCTTGCTGGTGCTCATATTTTTCGAGGCCGACTTTTTATATGACTATTTTTTCCACTTGTACTAAAGTGAAGTCTGTATTTTGTATTACTTTCTTGTTTTCTTTTGCAATACCACTTGTTCTTCTTGCTCTTTTCTATTTTAGCTGCAATCTTTGAATAACTCTTCGCTATATTTTTGGTAATTTTAGCTTTTTCTTTCATTTGTTTTCTTCTACTTATATATATTCGAAGGAACAACTAATTTTATGGGGGTCAAAAATTTTTTTTTATAAAATAGTTATTTTTTCAAAAATAAAAACCATCAATTGAAAGAAACTCGTTATAACTCCTCCTTATGGTAATTCCTTTGTAAACCTTTTTATTTAAATGTACAATTGTATTAAAAGCCTAAAATTTCAGAATCGGAGGGCAGCGTCATGAAAAGTTTTGGTACGTTAGTAATCTCTACCGTCATTTCAGCAGGCTTAGTGTATTATAATATCGATTCCTTTTATAATAAATTTACATCCGGGAATACATATTACTGGGTAAACGGTATCCTAGCTGCTGGATTCCTTATATCCTTAATTATCAACATAAAAGATATCATCAAGAAAAACTACACAACTTCTGAATCAAATTAAGGATCCTATTATGGTTCCTTTTTCTATGCAAAATAAAGAAGCAGCTGTTAAGCTACTTTGAATTCTTCTTATCCCCAAATGAAATGATATATATTCTCCCGTTACACGTTCATTAATTCCAGCGATCCTAGCGAATCTCATTAAGTCCGCCCCTTGAAGAAAATACACCGAGATCGTAACTGGTACTTGTGACCACATGAATTGATAAAGCTCATTCACTCTCTGATTCGTCGAAACGATTAAATCATTTACAGGTCCATGATTCCATGCAGAGGTTTGAACTGAAGTGAACGGAAGGTCTTTCCCATTAACCACTATTCTTACCACACTTTGAGTTATGTCCACAACAATCCCCTCCACCATTACAAAATTTAAGCCTGTTTCTATACTCATATTCTTGATTAATAATAAATGTTTAAGGCAAACCCCTATTTTCATTTCTACTCAAAAACAATTTAAATGATTCTTCTTTATTTCTCAATATAAGGAGCCTTGGATTTTCATCAAAACTCCTGTAGTATATGAACAAAGAGTAAGGTAAGAGTTACTCTTTGCCATTTTAGGAAAGGTTCTGTTGGAAACAACAGGACCTTTTTTCGTAAAGAGATGGTTTTGTTTAATTTCTCACCACTAACCACAAAAATATCTTATAATCGTTATATACTAAATTAAAATAATGAATTAGGAGTAGATCAAATGCCAGTTACACTAGAACTTATTCTTTTCATTCTTCTAGCAATTAGCGCTATTGGCTATTTAGTAAAAGAATTTCAAAAAACTAGGAAAAGAACACTTGGCATTTCACTAGAATTCTTGGTTCTTTTCTGGTCAATATGGAGAATATCGACTATCATAATCTGATTTGTAAAACATGAATTCCTTCGAATAAAAATCAATATTATGTCCATAATGTTGATAGGCTGTATGCCAAAATCCATTTAGTTTTCTCTGTATCTCCTTGTATTGAGCAGTTAGTTTTTGCTAGCTGCTCTTTTATTTATGAAAAAAGATAAAATTTTTTATAATGATTCTTCTTTATTTCTCAATATAAGGAGCCTTGGATTTTCATTAAAACTCCTGTAGTATATGAACAAAGAGTAAGGTAAGAGTTACTCTTTGCCATTTTAGGAAAGGTTCTGTTGGAAACAGCAGAACCTTTTTTCGTGATTTAAAGGTACTAAGACAAAATGAAATATTTACCATGAAGGTAATTGTTAAATATTTTACGCTTATACAGTATAATGGGATAGTTATTGTGTATTGGCATTAAGAGGAGCGTCCTGATTAAGCGCTTCTCTTTTTTTATAAAATAGCTCCAAATTACTTGGACACATTTACCAGTTTATTCAACACAAATATCATGTTAAAATCCCTTGTGAATACGACATAACTCAACTTGGTGAAGCCCTGTAATATTTCCTGTAGGGCTTCTTTTTTTACAAGCAGTTATTTCATTAAGCTGACTACCTTGTTGTGCAAAATAACGATTTTGTTCACTTTTTTGATACATTTATAAAACATTCATATGTTATCTTCAGTAAGTTCTATTTCCTTTATAATATTGTGTGAAGTATACCAACGAACGAAGCCTAAAAAACTCTAATGAAGTGATGAAAAAAACCTAATTTCTCTACAAAACATTGAGAAATTAGGCTTTTTAATAGAAAAAGTAGCATTCATAAACAATGAATACAGTTTAACTCTTCAATTCTATTTTCACAGATTCATATATTCTTCTAAAGTCAGTTTTTCCTTATATATATTTTCAGCAATATCTCCTACATAGCGAATATGCCAAGGTTCATATGCATAACCCGTAATACTTTCCTTCCCCTTAGGATAACGAATGATAAACCCTGCACGATGCGCGTTTTCTTTCAGCCATTTTCCTTCCTTCGTATTCGCAAAGGATAGCTCTAGTTCATTGTTCGCACTTTTAGAAGAAACATCCATCGTTAACCCTGTTTGATGTTCGCTATGCCCTGGCTTTGCAGAGAAGCGATCCGTATGCTCTTGCCCTTTCTTTTTAACATTGTTGGCATACAGACCTTTTTGATACTCATAGGAACGAAATCCTGAAACAGCATTCAACTGGATCCCATCTTGCTTAGCTAAAAGGAATAGTTTTTCTAACGCTTCCGCTGCTTCTTTACGAAGATGACTCTTTTCTACCGTTCCACTAAATGAGAACGGTACATTTGGTACAACTAAATCCTCTGGCATATAGTCTTCGGGTAAACCATATTCCTTATTTACTACAGCCTGTATACTAGCAAAGGAACTTGCTATCTTATTTGAAGTCCCATTTTGCTTACTATTTTTTTCTTTATTTATGGAGTTTTCACTAGTTTCATGGTTTGTCTTATATGGTTCTTTACCAATAGATATATTGGTGTAAATGATAAAGATACCTAGCATTACTACTATACAAGTTAAGGTTCCTACTAATTTAAGTCTCATCATTCATTTCCTTCCTGCAACTCCTACTGTTACTCATTCATCATACTTCAACCATATCAAATCCATATTAATTCCTTGTGAACTTTTCTTCATAACGCATTCCTTAATAGATTGATAGTATATCTTCCCGTTCTTTTGATACCCTTAAAATATCAGCTCTATTTATACATGTAGAAAAATAATCTAAAGATTTGTATAATAAGATAAGAAGTGTAGCATTCTATTATAGAAAGGTCTTGGTATAATGCTAGGTATTGATGTCAAAAAAACAAAAGAAGAGTTAATTATTTCATGGCAATTTGCGGAGGTCACGATTCCATTACGTGATGTGATTGAGGTTACCGAAGATGCTACCTATGCGGGTGTTGAAGAACCAAGTGCAATCCGTATCGGAACAGCATATGGGACAACTGATCGTATATTAATTAGAACTGTAAAACAAAATTATGTATTATTTACTACGAATAAAGTGTCGATTTTAAACGCAATTCACGCGTAACAATGAGTAGATAAACGCGCTTAAACAAAGTTCAAGTGAAATAAAAAGGTGCAAAGTCATAGAATTGATATTGTATTGCTTTTTTTATTAATTCATTCATGACTAAATTCCTTCTATTAACGCTTTCTAAACTAGTTTAAGTCATTTTAAGAAGTAGAAAAGACACCCACATGGTTGCCTTTTTTATATTTCAAGTTTTTAAAATTCATTTATTGTAACTGTAAAATGTGGTTTGAATTTAATTTGGATAATTTTATTTTCTCCTGAACATTGAATGTAAAGAGTGTCCTCACGGGTATAGACTCTTTCTACAAATACTATATTCGTATCAAAAATGCTTTTCTCTTTTAATAACAGGTTTAATTCAACAGTATTTTCATAAACTGACATATACATTAACAGTCTAAAACCTAAACTATCTGTTTTGCTATATTTATATACACCTGCACCTGAAATATAATAATCTTCTGGTTCATCCTCGAATATTTCTAATAACTCATATTTATCATATTTTATATCCAATATTCCTAACCTTCTTTGTTCTAGAATAATTTAACTACGTTATTCATTTTATTCTTTTTTCTTTGCAGGTACAACTGTGACAACATCACCTTTGTCATTTAAAACTACGTAACCCTCTTCTCTAACATACTTCCAAGTACCAGGTTTGTCTCCTGGTTGACGAGAACCTGTTTTTATAATATCTTACATTTGGAGTCATTCCTCTCGGGTCAGCTCTCTCACGTGCACGCTTCGTAAGTTCTGCCCGAACCTGAATTGTATCAGGTGCCATTCTTTCAATCATGTTCAGTATACTTACGCCCATCAATGACCCCTCCGCCTCTTGGCATACTCCATCCAATCTCTTCAGTTACCTTTGATACTTTTCCTAAATCCTTCGCTTTTTGTTCTAACTCACCATATTTACCGAATACACGTCCAATAACTTTAGGAGCCCCACCAAAAACAGTAGAAACGGTTCCCCATACATAGTCATTTTTGTCATACTCTCTATCAGTGAAATATTCTTTGCCGTTAATGAGTTGTAGCCCTTGTTTGATTTGCCCAATAACTGGCATGAAATCAAGTGACATCGATCCAAGTTCATTTGTACGCTTCTGTTCTGCCAAAAACTCTTCCATTTTTTCAGGTGGTACACCAAAATCTTTGAGGCGAGTAGATAAACCATCCATGTTTCCAACATTTTTAGCTATATTAGACGTATCTATTTTATAGCCTGAAATCTTATTAGCAGAGTCCATAATGTTATTGGCAGCATCTAATCCAGACATTATATCTGTATGCAAGGTTGGGAATGCCTGTTGGGCTTCTGCAACATGCGTTGAGACACTATTAATTAGTCCATCAGCCATTACTGCTTGTTTATGAAGTGATGCCCCAGCTTTTTGTATGGTAGAAAACTTGGCTCGGAGCAACGGACTTGTAAACAGTGTGGCCATGTCATTCAAAGTAAAGCTAAACTACGTCTAAGTCTCTGCCCTAGCTGTTACGAACACCAAGTAATTATGAATCAATTAAATGTAGAATTTAAGAATTTTAAATCCACATGTATTATGGAAATGTACGCCGATTATGTAGATTCAAAAAGATGGATTTCATTAAGTGATGCAACTGAATTAACGATTAAACACCGAGCAGCTGCTGACTGTTTTGCTGTCCTGGAATTATTACAACAACTCAAAAATAAGCAAATAGATTAAAATACTGTATATAGGACTAAATTATTAACATAAAAAATAAGCACATCTTGTAAAAAAACAGATGTGCTTATTTTTTAATTTTTATGCATTTTTACGTTTTAGGAAAATCACTCCACCAACAATTAACAATAATGCACCTGCAGCCATAGAGATCCAACTTGTAAGGTCAGCGCCTGTTTGCGGTAACCATCCAATTTTAGATTGAATTTCTTTCTTAGGTTGTGGTTGCTCTTTTACTTGCTCTTTAGGTTGCTCTGATGTTGGAGTATTTTTATCTTGATTCGGCTGTTCTGGTTTAGGTTGTTCCAGTTTTACCTCTTTGAATTTCACTGTTTGTCCCTTATCTTCAAATTCAGCGTGAATAGCTACTAAGATATTATCTTGATACAGTTCTTCAAATACTACTACTTCTTTACCTTGTAATGCAGAAGCATTAAATGTGAAATCTAATGTGATAGAACCATTTTTTTCTTTTGCAGTAAACTTAGATTCTACTGTTACTTCTTTATCATCAACTAATAATGGTTTTTTTGTTGCTTTATCCATTAGTTTACCTTTTACAACGTACTCTTTACCCACGATTAAGTCTTTGTATTCCACTTTATCTTGGATTGTTACAGATTTAGAAGCGTCTAACTCTTTAGAACCATCAGCTTTGTTTTTAGCTGTCGTTTTAATAGAAGGCTCTACAAATCGAACTGTTTGACCTACATCGTTAATGTCAGTGTGAGTTGCAATTACTTGACCTTCATGCAATAAGTCTTCAAACACAACTACTTCTCTTCCTTGCTGTTCAGCACCAACGAAAGTAAAGTCTAATGTTACAAAACCATTCTTTTCTTTTGCAATGAACTTAGTCTCTGCTGTTATTTCTTTACCATCAATTAATAATGGTTTGTTAATAGCTTTGTTCATTAATTTACCTTTTACAGTGTACTCTTTACCAACAACTAAGTTAGTATACTCTACTTTATCTTGAATAGTGATAGAATCCTTTGAATGAATCTCTTTTCCACCATCAGCTTTGTTTGTAGCAGTTGTTTTTACTGATGGCTTAACGAACTTAACTGTTTGACCTTTATCATTGATATCAGCATGTGTAGTAACAACTTTTCCGTCTTTCAGTAACTCTTCGAATACTACTACTTCTTTTTCTTCTAAACCAGTTGCATCAAAAGTGAAATCTAGTGTAATAGAACCGTTTGCTTCTTTTGGTGTAAACTTAGTTTCAGCAGTTACTTCTTTACCATTTACAACTAATGGTTTATTAGTCTCTTTATCCATTAATTTACCTTTTAAAGTGTACTCTTTACCTACTTGTAGGTCTTTGTATTCCACTTTATCTTGGATTGTTACAGACTTAGAAGTGTGCATTTCTTTTGTACCATCGGTTTTATCAGTAGCTGTTGTTTTTACTGATGGAATCTTTTCATCTTTGACAATATGTTTAATGATTTGACCATTCTCTTTGATCTCAAAAGAGAATATTTCTTCATTCAATACATAACCTTTTGGTGCAACAGTTTCTTTATATGTGTATTTTCCAAATGGTAACTTTTCAAACTTCGCGATACCTTTATCGTCTGTTTTCCCTTTAACTACTTCTTTTCCTGCTTCATTATAAATAGTAAACTCTGCATTCGGAAGCTTATTGTTTCCATCAGCTACATCAACTTTTGTAATTTCTAGATCACCTTTGATAAGATGATTAACTGCTAATAGCTCAATAATTTTTCCGTGTTCCTTTATTTCGAACACAATTGGTTCTGTAATAAGAACGTAACCATTTGGAGAAGCCTTTTCTACAAATGAATATTTACCATACGCTAAATCTTTGACGTTAACTTCACCATTTTTATCTGTCTTATATTCCCCAATTACTTTCCCGCTTGCATCTTTTATCTCGAATACTGCACCTTCTAATTTTTTACTGATATCTTCATTATCTACTTTTAGTAATTTCACACTACCTTTCACTTCTGTATTTTCCACTGTAAAAGTAAGTGTTTTATTGTGCTCTTTAATTTCAAAAGGATACTTTGTTTTATTTCCAATATATCCATTAGGTGTTTTTGTCTCTAAGAAATAATATTTACCATACGTAAGACCATCAACATTTGCAATTCCATTTTCTTTTGTTACTACTTTTTTCACTTCTTTTCCATCTTCAGTAAAGACCGTGAATTCAACATTAGGCAACATCTTACCTGAATCACTAAGTTTTTTTATTTCGATGTTACCTTTTACTTTGTTGTTTACTACTTGAACAGCTCCTATTTCCCCTGTCTTAACTTCAATAGTTTGTGGTTTATTACCTGAAACATAACCTGTTGGTGCTTTAATTTCTTTTACTGTGTAGGTACCAATTGGTAGGTTATTTAATTCTGCAGTACCATCAGCACCCGTCGTGATTTTTCCAACTGATTCATTATTTGCATTAAAGACTTCAAATACTGCACCAGCTAATATTTCTCCATTTTCCCCAACCTTTTTAATTTTTAAAGAACCAGCAGCTTCCCAATTTACTGCAAGGTCACTACTAAGCTTTTCCTCATTTCTTTCTAGTAGCACTGTAGCATTCTGAACAGTATCAGTACCGCGATAAGCAATTGCTTGAACTTTAGTTAAATTTGCAGCAACACTTAGATTAAATTCACCTGTTTTTGTATCTTTAGGAATTTGGATACGGAATTTTTCCCCAAGTGAAAGCTGATCTTTCACTTCTCCATTTTCACTAACAATTTTAACTCCATTAGGTGCATTTTTCGCTACTACTTTATAAGAACCACTCTTAGCATTTGTTTGTACTGTGTATAGGTTTGTTTCAAAAAACTCACCCTTTAATTCTGCCTTTTGCTTTTCAGCAGGAATCACATTCATAAAAATATCTTGAGTATCTTCACTTGTATTTGCAGCATTAATAATTGTCTTAGCCGCTTTTTCAACATTTTTATTTTCATGTTTTAATTCATTTACATCAAGTTGACCTAATGCATTCCAAACCGCAAGCTATAGGAATAGGTAAGGATTTGATGTTATCTCCACCTTTTCCCCTCCTCCACACCGTACGTGCGAGTTTCCCCGCATACGGCGTTCCATCAATAGTTAGTACTTACTTCAATCAAACAGTTTCCAACAAGTTTACGAAGCATGTTAATTTTGGCTAAACCTTTTTCATTCAATTGTATCTTGTTCATATATTCCTTTATTTTGTCACCATCGGTGACATGTATTAGGCGATGAACATCCCTTTTAACGTATATCAAATTATTGTAACTGTCGTCACCATTTAGGCTTTTAGGAATTTTATGATGTACATCCATATCTCCTAACACTAAAACTTCTTTTGTAACTCCACATTTCCCATTTTGACCAATGAGTAATGATATTTTATTATCATTAAACTCAATGTCCTCATCTGGTCTCATATTCTTAAGAAGGTATTGGATGAGCCAAGTATTATTTTCACTTAACTTATCATGTATATACTTCCTACCCTCTATTGTGTAGTTACAAATATGTTGTTTAAAGTTCATAGGAGGCGACGTCTTAAGTCCCGCTATTGGGAATAGTACTATTTTTGATATATACAAAGGTTTAAAGTTGTATGTCCCATAAAATTTTCTATAGGTTTTGGTTTTAAGTCCCGTACTACCGCGTATACTTTTTGTACTGTTATATAGGTTCTTTTTGACTAAGAAAGCAATATGTGAAAAATCTACACTTACATTTGTTGCTACTTTATAGTAGTTATGGAACCCTAAAATCAGAGCGTTAAAACGATTTGCTTCATTTGTAGAAGGATTGCTTTTTATTTTCGCAATGGATTCTTTAATCTTCTGAATAATTCTTTGTTTAGCTTTATTGCTTACATGACTTTTCAATAGCTTTTTCTTTCCTTTATTCCAAACTTTAAATTTAAAACCTAGAAAATCTGTATAGTTCTTTTTCAAGTTTGTCACTTGGGATTTTTCTGGGCTAATTTCTAAACCCAATCTTTCATTCAGCCATTTCTTTACTGCCACATAAGTTTTCTGAGCTGATTTTGCATCCTTACAAAATATCTTGAAATCATCCGCATATCTTACGATATACATCATTTTGAGTCGTGTTTTCCGCATTTCTCTATACTTATTGCTATTGTCTAGTCTATTGGAAGCGTCTCTATATCTTCCATAATCACGTTTGGTTTGAAATGTTTCCCATTGGTCGCTTATCCACCAATCTAATTCGTTCAGAACTATGTTGGATAGTAGAGGTGATAAAATCCCACCTTGGGGCGTACCTTTCTTTGGGACTCCAATCCCTTTGATTTCAGCTTTCAACATTTTGGATAGTATAGATATCAATTTCTTGTCTCGAATTCCCATGTACCACATTTGTTTCAGAAGTTTACCGTGGTTAACATTGTCAAAGAATCCTTTTATGTCAATGTCTACAACATAATGTAAGTGGCTTCTGTTGACTAATGATGCGCATCTAGATATTGCATGATGTGTACTCCTGTTATTTCTAAACCCATAACTGTGTTTGTAAAATTTCGCTTCACATATGGGTTCTAATACTTGCTTGATGCACTGCTGTATCAAGCGGTCTTCAATTGTAGGAATACCTAGCGGTCTTTTCTTACCATTTTCTTTCGCAATCTCCACTCTTCTTACTTTATGTGGCGTGTAGTGAACCAAACGGTTCCTTACATAGGTGACTACTCTCTCTTCATATTCAGAGGAGATATCGAGTATCGTTTTCTTGTTTGTACCTGCGGTTTGACTACCCTTATTTTTCTTGATATTCCGGTATGCTAAAAGAATATTTTCTCTAGGTGTGATGATTTCCATCAAGGAAGTAAATCGCTTACCTTCTTTGCTCTGTTTATAAAGGGTATCTTGCAATTCTTGTAAGTCATAGTACTCTATGTTCCTTAGTTGTTGCCTTTTCTTATACCTTGTTTCTTTTGTTGGCATTAGTCAGCCTTTCAGTAAACAGTAAATTTGTTATTTGTTTTATTTTATTACCTTTTACTTTTGACTTTTCTTAGTCCCACCAGAACCTAACGTGACTGATTCATTTATGTTTTCCTAACATATTGACTTGGGGCTATCCCTCCATTATGTTTCCATAACTTCAACGGTACTGTGCCCCTACTTTCACTGATGTAAAAGTGAGTTATATATTCCCTCACCACCACTTCATAGGCGATAAGTCCTCCATGTCATCAGCTTACCACGTTCCAATAACCCTATCCGTACATATACCCTTAGGCAATTCCTATAGACCTGATTGCTTGATACTGCCTGTAACAGTATAAGGATTTTCATACGACACAATCTTACTCACCCTCACAACCCCTACACTTTGGTAGGTGAAACATTTCTGTTTCATTTATGTCTAGATCCGTACATTCAGAATTTTGTCAGTCACTTGTTTGTGACGTTCTTACCATAGGTATTTTATGGACTCCCGACCTATCATACACTCGACCACCTCTGGTTCGCATTTCCTCAGCTTAACCTGTTAGGGTGTATTCTCAGCCGACTTCACCGAGCTTATAACCCTCTCATTCTTATCGATGAGAACGCTATTCGGAGTATTAAAGAAAGCCCTTCAAGGCGTTACCCTATCATTTGACTTTTTTGGATTATCAGTTCTCCTAAGTGTATAATTGACTTAGTGTCTAACCTTTTCAGTTAGAAACGTGTCGCGCGAGTTGCATAATGTGCTTCATTCTTATTAGCTACTCCCAGTTGTTCTATACTTTTTTGTGGGAAACCATTTAATAGAACCCTATATACTACATTATCTGTTTTCCCCATTTCAGGAAGATCTTCACCATTTGGTGATTTTAAGCCAAGAGTTAAACAATAAGCAATTTGACCGCTTGAATTTTTAATAATTTCAGTTCGAATGTACTTACCTAAACTGTTGCTATAACTCCAGTTCATTGAATACTTTTCATGCGTCATAACCTCCGCGTTTGCCTTCGGTAGAAACACATTAAAGAATAATGCTAGTACTGATAATAATGCAAAAACTCTTTTAACAACTCTTCTCCCCAATTTTAAAACCTCCCTAGATAAAATGAATCTGATGTATTATTCAAATATTTAAAATAATCACAACGAAGATATTTCATATTATAAGACATAAAGTTACAAATATTATATTATTTTTACAAATTATTTATTTTCTCAACATTCACTATAAATTATAATATTAAAACATTTCATTTCACAAAAGTAACAATATTAGAATACCTTAACAAAATAAGAAACTTGGTAAAATACTAGAATAACGGTAGTTGGAGTACGGAAACGATTCTTGGCATGAAGGACCACTACAAAGATATTTTCAGATTGAATATATGTATTAATAATGAAATTTTATTGCATTTACACCTGCAATGTTTATATAAAAGATAGTAAATTATGTTTTTATAGGATTTTTTCTATTAGTTTACTGGAAATTTGCATTATTATGTGACAATAAATATCATTGTATTTAATATAAAATGATATAAAAAAAGGGTACGTAGATAATTATCATAACTTTCAATCGATTAATTATACTAAAATTAGTATTAAGAATATTAGTAAAAAAGTAACAACGTTATTACAAAGTTCGAATATTGGTCTAAGTACCCTAGCATCTCAATGGTAACCTCTTGAATACTTTTACGTTTTTAAATAAATTAAAATAACAAAAAAATAATAATTTTTAATTTTTTCTTTGTAATTTAATAAGTTGCATGTTAATATGGCGAAGGTTATAAAATGGATTTCGCTATACACAATGTTTTTTCGGAATATTCACTCCAGAGAAACGTAACTATTTCAGTAATTTGCTTCATCTTTTACCTATACAAGGGCTACTTTCAATTTTTTTGTTCATAAGTAAAAGTAACTTTTTATTTCTATCTTCCTCATCGATTTTAATATAAATGGTAAAAAAGCACTTTTTCAAGTGCCCTTCCTTTTCTTTTTTAAAGATAGAAAATCTAATAAAATCAAACACCTAGATTAAACACATACATAATCCTACTTACAAACTCTCAGAGAGGTATAAACTATGGGAATTCCTACACTATTATTAAATACATTTATTATTATTATTTGTATCCTTAGTTACCAAGTATTTTGGCTAGAACATAAAGAAAAAATGGCATGTAATAATATATTAATTTCTGTACTTTCCTCCATTGCAATTATTTTTTGTATGACTTTTCCTTTTCATTTACACGCTGGGTTCATTTATGATTTACGTTTTATTCCCATTATATTAGTTTTTCTATATGGAAATACAAAGAGCATTATTTGTATTGGAGTTTTATATCTTTCTTATAGATTTTACTTAGGTGGAAGCGGAGTCTTCCCATCATTTATTATCTTTACTATTATTTCTGTTATTACAATCATGTTTCGTTACTTGTCACCTACTTATTTCAAGGAAAAGAAGATATTATTAAGTATTCTACTTATTTTGATATGTACAACTTCCCTTTCTATCTGCGGTATTGTAACGCAAATAAATACAGGTGGTAAAATTGACTCTACTCTCATTGAATTTTTATTCAATTATATAATCATAAATATTTTCACAGTATTATTATCAGTTTATTTAATAGAAGGAATGATCGAGAAATATAAAATAAAAGAAAGAATGCAAAGAGCAGAAAAATTTTATATAGCTAGCGAACTAGCTGCATCGATCGCGCATGAAATTCATAATCCACTGACCACGGTACGTGGATTCACTCAATTACTAAATGAAGATGAGAGTGCTAAGATGTCTCAAGATAAGTACTTAGAAATTATGTTACTTGAAATGCAGCAAATACAATCTACTATTAATAACTATTTATCTTTAACCAAACCACAAAACATTATAAAAGAGGAACTAGATATTAATTACATATTAAATCAAGTGAAAGATAATATTTCACCACTCGCTCTTTCATATAATGTTGAAATAAAACAGCATATTACAACAGATTCCCTTTACATAAATGCTAATACTGAAAAATTTAAAATATGTCTAACCAACATCATACAAAATGGAATTGAGGCTATGAAAAATGGTGGCGTATTACAAATAAATATACAAAAAATAAAAGGTAATATTGTAATTGATATTATTGATACAGGAATAGGAATGTCTTCCCAACAAATAAAACGTATTGCCTTGCCATTTTATTCAACAACAGAAAAAGGTACTGGGCTTGGTACTATGATTGCGTACAGTATTATTAAAGAATTAAACGGAGATATAGAGATAGAAAGTGAACTAGGAAAAGGAACACACTTTTCTATCACTATCCCCTGCTAATATAATAGAAGATTTATTTAAATGATATTATTTTGTAGCTAATATAACCATATAAAAAGAAGACGTAACTATTCGTCCTCTTTTTATATGGTTCTGGTGCAAAAATGTTAGTTAGAAACATAGAGTAGCAATTTCACAATTTATTCACAAGTACCGTTAAGCGCAAGTTTA
Organism: Bacillus sp. SIMBA_074; assembly: GCF_046534555.1. Lineage (NCBI taxonomy): Bacteria > Bacillati > Bacillota > Bacilli > Caryophanales > Bacillaceae > Bacillus > Bacillus sp. SIMBA_074. Next base: position 15,538 of record NZ_JAWRYM010000050.1, read on the forward strand.
CGTTAAGTATGCTATTTGCATAATAATGTTTTCAAGAAAAAAGTAGCTGTACTTTTGTGCAGCTACTTTTTTATGCAATAAATCAGTAATAGATATTCGAGCTGCAATAAATGCCCCTTTTATACTTTGAAATGTAATTTGCAAACTACAATTTGACATAATTCTAATAGTATGGGATGTATATTTCTCCATAAAAGCAACTTATTTTTATCTCTTTTAAACAATTTATCATATTATTTTCATCTAATTAGGCACAGAAACGTTTTGCAAAATCTTACTACTTTTAGGAAAAACGTTTTTAGGGTACATTTTAAAATAGCTCTTTTTCTTTGAAATGTTTCTGTGCTTAATATTTAAAATATCTTATGTCAAAATTTTCCGCAACAAATATGTTAAATGATTCATAATTATATATAATGTGGACTATTAAAGTTAAATATTCCATATTATACTCTATTAAATATAGCGTATTTAATTTATTAGTAATTAATTTATTAGTCTAAGTATGAATTATAAAGTATATTCGTTTAAAATTGTCACAATATAATTTTATATTCGACGTTTTTAATTACTCGTGAAACATTTGCAAATGTTTTAACCGTTATGTATAAGGTAAATATCCCCTCTAAATATAAGATTTACTTAATTTAGATTCTTTCTCTCATAGTCGTAATGTCGAAAAAAAAGTCGAATTTTTATATTTTTTCTTTATTTTCTAGTTGTAAACGTTTTATTTTCATGTTACCATCTTAATCAAACATTAGATGGTAATAAAACTTAAAGTATTTCTTTCCCTTAGAGACATATAAACGTTCGGTAATACCATGAAAATAAGGCCAAAGAAATATGAGTTACCTGATAAAAGATTTAATAGGATTTTTACCACTTTAATTTTCTGTTAATTCAGAATATAACTCTTTAACATTTTGTCCCTAAACAAAATTTAAATTTTAGTGTGGTAAACTCAAAAAGCTAAATCACCCACCCAAATTAATAAATGATATATCCTGTTATATCTAGCGATCAGTCATGAGAAATAGATTTCTTCCTAAGAAAACTTAGCCCATTAATAAAAAGTGTCTAAATTTCTATCTTTATTACCATCTATTGTTGATAACATATTTACCAACTATAAAAAAGAGCCTATTGAAGGTTCTTTTTATTATAATCATTAGCACTTCAATTATTGATAATCATTGGTGTTGAATCTTTATTCCCTCACCTTATATAGCTTTCTTTTATTAACACTTGAAGACTTATTGAGGTACGGTTCTGATTTTAATTTTTTTTTATTTTTAAGCGACTAATTTCCGAATGATGGGCCATCCACAGTTTTATATCTAATAAAGAAAGAATTATATCTGTTTCAAGTGATATTTTGCTTACCTCCTTCTCTCTTATGGGTTATGTAGATAATATATCTCTTGAATCTGGAGCCTTTAGAACACATAATAGATACCCTAAAAAATGGACTTTATTTTATCTTTATCTTATCTTTACCTTATCTTTAAATTTTTCTATTAAACTTAGCATTTAGAAAAAAATTTCGAGTCTAAAAAAGCTGGGAAATAGAGAATTATTGAATTTTTTTAATAACCAGCCACCATTGAAAATAGGGTTTCTTGTAAAAGGAGGAGTAATATTTGAAGAATAAGAGAAAAGTACAAACTATTATATTATTCTTTATTAGTATTTTAGGGTTAGGAACAATAATCGGGATACTATATTTTAATGACAAAACCAATACTCAAAAAAATAAAGCGTTTGCTACCGAGGAACGTTTATTGCAATATGAGCCCATCATGAAAAAAGAATTAGAAAAATATAATTTGGGAGAAAAAACAGCAATTTTACTAGGAATTATGTACCACGAGAGTAGGGGTGAGGGCAACGACCCTATGCAATCTTCCGAATCACTTGGATTAAAGCCAAATGAAATCCAAGAGATAAACTTGAGCATTAAACAAGGGGTAAAGCACTTTGTTCAAATGTATAGATATGGAGAAGAAAAAGGTGTTAGCATGGATACAATTATTCAAAGCTATAATATGGGGCCAGGCTATATTGATTTTATTGCCAATCAAGAAGCTAAACAACACTCGGAAGATAAAGCTAAACAGTTTTCTAAGTTGAAAGTTGATCAGAATCCAGCTACATACACTTGTGGTGGAAATAAACAAAATTTTAGATATCCATATTGTTACGGTGATTTCACATATACAACAAAAGTGAATGAAAAAGCAAAACTTATTGAAGAACGCCTCCAAAAAAATTAAAATTGTATATATTTGTTTGAAGGAGTTTTCCATTTACTTTTATATGGTTTTTCATCAACTTTTATCCCCTCTTACCATCTAAATGTATATATACAACTATCGTATCATATTTCAATTTAAATACGGCTCTAGTTACATATTTCGCAAGAAATCTATCCAGAATATAAATAAAATCACCATTTCACATGAAATAGTATCCACTTCGCGAATTCATTAGGCATAAAAATAAATGTAGATTCAATAAAAAGAGAGCACCCTCGCTATTGGTGCTCTCAATGTGAATTGGGGTTTATCCTGAGCATTGAATAGGACACGAAGAACTCGTCCTGTTACATAATATTATGCTTGTCCATATTATAATGTGCAATAAAAAAAGCACCCTCGCCCAGGCGCCAAGAGATACATATACGTTGAGGTAACTAACACGTTAGAAAAGGCCCTTCCATATCATTGTATGATTATCAATTATCTTTATACCTAGCAGACTACTCATTAAATACGTTTAATGTATCATTTCTATTAGTTTAACCATGCCTAATGCCATCCAATTCATGGTTAGTATTCTAAATAGACCAACGATGTATTATAATCCTTTATATACCCAAGGAGGTTTACCATGCTTAATTTTCATAAAACATTCCCCATCTTAGGATTCTTTTGGTTTTTATATAGTTTTATCGGCATCATCTTTTTATTACTATTCCTTAGCGTGTAGTAACAAGGCGTATAAATATATGTTTAATGTGTGATTTCTATTATCGGCTTTGTTAACTAACACTTAAATTATTTTAACAGCCTTTTGTTTAATTCCCACAAAGCCGTTTTGTTACTATCCCATTTTAAAAGCGTTACGGCTTCCTCAAAGCACAGCCATTTATAATTGAAGTGTTCTTTAGATAATTTAATATTTTTTGTAGGAACTTTAACTCCAAAAGAAAATTCTTTTATTACATAAACATCTTCGCCCCAAAGAAATTCACCAACTACATCCTCTACTGGTAGTGAAGACACAGAATCTAGTTTTATATATGGACATTCTCTTATAATACCAGCCTCTTCAAACGCTTCCCGTTTTGCTGATTCAATAGGAGTCTCACCATCTTCTCCACCACCAGCTATTCCTTGCCAATAACCATAATCACTTCGATTAAAAATGCCATATTGAATGGAATCATCAGTTTTTATATAAGGAAATATCAATACTTGATACGGCGCTCTCATTGCTTAACCTCCTCTCGAAAAAATATGAACAATTTATTCACTAACTTGCTATTTTAGTAAATAAAGAGCCAACATCAAAATTCTACATTAATAATGCAAGTTTATGGTATCGGCTCTCCATTTTTTAAGAATTTTATTTTTCATAAATAGGTTTACTCTTAACGTGATAAAAACCTGCTTATTTCTTATTTAATTTGCTTAGCGTGTTTTTTTTCGAAATGCTGGCGGTATCACATGTTGACTAACCAGTCCAAACAGTCCCTAAAACGGTCGTTTAAGGAACTTTATTTATATCTATCAAAACTGACTGAAATATGTTTAAAATTCAGTTCAAAAACTCATTACCAAAAACAAAGTTTTATATCAAACATCAAATACCGTTTATGGAACACTCTTAATGTACGGAAAACCAAGTTTTTTAAATAAAAAGTTCCTTAGCGTACGAAATTCGCGTTATGTTGGCGGGACCCCATTGCCATCAACCTAAGAAAACAGGTCACCCCCAAAACGATAAATAAGCTTTTTCATTACAGGAAAGCCTAAAAATTTCGTTCTGATGGTGTAATAAAACCTTAGCTTGATAGCGATGTGACGGTACCCCTATAGGTAGTTACTTTGAGAAGTCAGCTCATTTTTTTCGTTTTAGGGCGGTTTATTTTTCTTAAGTTGATGGGCATGTATGATGACCCCTTATAGTACGATAGGGCACGTTAATCGAGGATGAAGGCATGAAGGCTAACGACTCTGATTTTTTTAAAATATCCCTAATAAAAAAATTGGATGTAAATACCAAATGGCTAAGTAAAGCCTTTTTAGAAACAAGCACCAAATCAAGCGCATATTTTCACTCACACAGGTAACATTAGTACTTGTAAGATCCAAACACATCCCTTAGGAGGTTTTCATCATGGGCTTTTTTGATTTATTTAACGAAGAAGGAACTCAAAAGGAAACTCGAAAAAAGGTACGTGAAATAGATCGCTCTGCCGATACAGAATTTGCAGCAGAAGACGTACATCTTGATCTTCGTGCTGAAGAATTGGAGATCGACAAACACCGTGTGGAGACTGGTGATGTGACGCTTCATAAGGACATTGTTGAGGAAGAACAATCAGTAAATGTCCCTGTTTTACATGATCAAGTCGTTATTGAACAAAGAGCCGTTGATCACGAACCAACAGATGAACCAATTACAGAAGAAGAAACGATTCACATTCCAGTAACTGCTGAAAAAATTGATGTAGAAAAGCATACGGTCGTCACTGGTGAAGTCTCTGCTCATAAACGTTCGGTTCAAGAAATAGAACAAGTACGCGACGTACTTCGTAAAGAAGTTGCAGATGTTGAATCGCATGGTAATACAGATATTATCAAAGAGGACTAATTGTGCCTACCTACTTAACTTCTAGTTAAGTAGGTTTCTTTCCATCCTCATATATAAAAAAGAACTTCAGGAGGTCCTATGGGAAAGTATATTACTATTGGTGTGATAATCGGTAGCATAATCGGTTGGGTAACAGGTTTTACAATCGTAACAGGACTCGTTATAGGAGCACTCGTAGGCGGCATTAGTTATACAATGAATTCGAGAAGGAACATCGACAAACCGACTAAAAAAACAAATGAAATTAAAGAAAAAACGCTTCAATTACGAGAAGAGCAGCTGGAAATAAAAAAAAAACGAGTACAAATAGGGGAGGTAAAGGTTCATAAAGAAGTCGTCGAAGAACAGAAAACGTTCACTGTTCCTATTAAGCGTGAAGTATTAGTAATAGAAGCAGGAAATGAGGAGGAACTTCGAATTCCTCTGAAAGAAGAAGAAATTGAAATAAACAAACACCCCGTGCAAGTAAATAAAGTATTGGTTACAAAACGTCAAATAGAAGAAATAAAACAAATAAAGGAAAAGCTAAAAAAAGAAACAGCACAAGTTTACGTTACAGGTGATGATGCGGATGTCATAAAAAAGCCGCCTTCTGTAACAAAGGACTAAACCATTTCCCGCCTTATTCGGGTAGGATAGGTGAAGGCGCTAACCAACCCCTACTCCTTTTACGTAACCTTCGAGACCACCTTCGCCTCCAACAATCAACAGCGCTGCATTTGATAACACTATTGCAGTCAACTGCATCACAATCGAATGAGGAGGTAACTCATCAAACACAATCGAATGAACTTTTTCATGTTCTAGAGCCTCATCAGCCTACATAAGACCTCAAGATCTTCTTTTTTTCTCTTTCAAAGAAGTGGTACCGTCTCCCCAATAGGAAGACAAAGATAATTTGTGGTGAAAATTCGCTAAATATTGCTTGATATGGGGTCTCGCCACACATCCATCAACTTAAGGATTTAGACTATTCTTAAACTTAAAAGCACGTTACTATTCTCTTATGTTAATGAGAAAG
>NZ_JAWRYM010000264.1:0-321 GCF_046534555.1 Bacillus sp. SIMBA_074
GTCGCATTTTCAAGTCTAATGCCGAAGTGCTTAGCCTCAATATTAAGTCCTTCCAGAATATGATTAGAACCAGTAACATAAATAGCTGTGTCTTCTTTTTCATCCCCACAGTGTTCCACTTTGATATTTTTTAGAGTAACACCCTTATTGCGAATGGTAACTACCGGCTCAGCCTCACAAGAGCGAAGAAGGACTTTACCCGTTCCTTCAAGGGTTAATGGCTTGGATATTACCACTGTTTCCTCATACTCTCCATCCTCTATTTTAATCGTGGCACCGTTGGGAGCTTCATCAATTTTAGATTGCAAAGTGCTTGCTGCT
>NZ_JAWRYM010000265.1:0-320 GCF_046534555.1 Bacillus sp. SIMBA_074
TGCATGGGAACGCCGGCCGCAGGGTCGGCGTTTTCTTTTCTGTCCTTTTGGGCGGGAAAGCGGGGCGCCTCGCTGCGCGGGCGCTGTTGGGATTTATCGAGGGCGCGCCTTGGTTTGCGGAGGCTTGGCTCTGACTTGCGTTTGGTGCGCCGCCCCGACGGACAGGGGCCGTGGCACTTCCCGCTGCGCGGGCTGTGCCCCCAAAGTTTGCCGCGCAAACTTCGGTCCCCGACTTCTGCCTTGCCTATCCCCCGCGGCTTTGCCGCGCCCGCTGCGCGGGCGGGCCGCGTCGCGGCCAGAACCCTGGCTTGCCTATCCCC
>NZ_JAWRYM010000051.1:0-19196 GCF_046534555.1 Bacillus sp. SIMBA_074
TTCTTTTGAAGAAAATTTAGCCATAAAAAATGCACCTCCAATTGTTAGACCGTGTCTAACAATTGGGGTGCACTTCATATATGGTCAAAGCTTTTTATTGACGGTTATTTATGTAAGCGTTATCATTAAGGTGTTAACAGTACATACAAAGGGGAGAGAGTGTATGTTAGTTCAAACGATATTTGGAATGGATGAAACGAAAAAATTAGGTAACTATGTGGATGCGTTGCAAGCACTTTGTGAACAATATGATATTGAAACAGATCGTATTGCAATTATTGAGGCGACAGAAGAATATTATTTATTTCTAGTGAAGAAAGAAGATTGCTATGATGTTGTAAAAGTAGAAACAGTGGATACGAATATTGATTACTATACGAAAGCTTATAAAGTAAGTAGCTTTAATCATACTTCTTATCAAATGTAAAAAACTCCCGAAATGGGAGTTTTTTTATGATACTTTCGATTCAGGTGAATGATCCGTTAATGGTACTGCTTTGGCGCCACTTAATTTTGCGATAGCAAAACCGATAATAGCCCCAACTAATGCTGGTACTAACCAGCCAATTCCTTCATTATATAATGGAATAAACTCGAAATAAGATGTGATAGATGAAACAGGAATATTCCCTTGTTTTAATCCATCAAATACGCTCACAACTGCAGAACCAATTAACGCACCTACATAAACAGAACGATATCCACCGAAATATTTATGAAGTAATGATAGTAATACGAGTACAATCGCAATTGGATATACAACAAGTAAAATAGGAACAGAGATTGCGATAATTTTTGTTAAACCTAAGTTGGCAACTAATAATCCTAATGTGCAAATGACACTTGCTAACGTTGTGTATGAAAATTTTGTTAATAATGTTGAGAAGTATTGACTGCATGCAGATACAAGTCCAATACATGTTGTTAAGCAAGCGAGTGTAACGATAAGAGATAATAGAATTAGACCATATGGACCGAGTAATTGTTGTACGATAACGGTAAGTAGCTGTCCGCCGTTTGTTGCGTATCCGAGAGAGACACTAGTTGTACCGAGCCAGCCAAGTGCACCATATACAAGTACGAGACCAGTAGCGGCAATAAGTCCTGCTTTTGTTGTTGCGATGGCAATTGATTTGCGGTCATTCACACCTTTTGAGCGAATTGCATTTACAACGATAATTCCAAATGCAAGCGCTGAAATGGTATCCATCGTTAAGTATCCTTCCATAAAACCTTTGAAAACTGGAGAAGTTTGATACTCTTGCATTGCTGGTCCTGATTGCCCAAGTGGTGAAAATACACTCTTAAAGAATAATAAGAAAATAGAGAGTAATAAAATAGGTGTTAATACGCTTCCGATACGATCGACGAGTTTAGAAGGATTTAAACTAAGCCAAAATACGATAGCAAAGAAGATGACTGTGTATAAAAATAGCGTTAGGCTGCTAGAGCGAATAGTTTCTGGTAAGAAAGAACTAATTCCCATTTCATAAGCGACATTAGCAACACGTGGGATGCCCATAGATGGACCGATTGCAATGTATACAACTACCGTAAAGAATATTCCGAATAATGGGTGAACATGACTCGCAAGTTGTTGCATTCCATTTCCTGATAGAGAAATAGCGATAACAGTAAGTAGTGGTAAGCCGACTCCTGTTAGTAAAAAACCAATCATCGCTGGCCAAAAGTTTTCACCAGCATTTTGTCCAAGCATTGGAGGGAAAATTAAATTTCCTGCTCCAAAAAATAAAGAAAACAGCATAAGACCTGTGAAAAAAACATGTTTTTTTGATACAGTGTTCATTGTTTTTTTTCTCCTTTTTTGTAAATTCATTGTAAGAACACAAAAAACTCGTCCCTTAAGAAAGGGACGAGTTATATTTACCCGCGATACCACCCTAATTTATACATGTAGAAATATATCTATATGTATACGGCTTTACAACGTACAACATGATACGTGTTCCTTGTAACGGGGGACGACCGGTAAGAACTTACTTTAGCATTCGGTTCTACTTCTCGGAGATGATTTTCGGTTACGAACTGAGCGTTGGCTTTCAGCAAAATACCAACTCTCTGGGGAACAGCTCTATAACATACTCGTTCTCGTCAATGAATTTTTATTCAAGTATTCTGACAACATTTTTACATGTTTTTTTTAGAAAGTCAACATATTTTTTGGGAAATACTCTTTCCTGTAGAAATATAGCTGAGAATATAAGGGTTAATACTATTTGTAAAAATGCTGTAAAACATTATAGAGAATTGTAAAGTTTATGGAGAAAATCGATATTTATAGGAGTAAGGAAGGAATTGTTTGAATTTGCAGAGAATAATACAACAATCCACTTGCTGGAAAGAACAAACCAAAAGAGGTGACTGAAATGCTTGCGATGGGAGTATTATTTGGCATTATTGCTATAATTGGTTTTATGTGGTTATATTATTCGCGTTCGTTTAAACAAGCAGAAGTTTTACTCTTTCAAAAAGGTAGTTTGTTGACAAATCAGTCTAGATATTTAGTATGTCCGAAGTGTGGAAGTGCACAGGCCAGGAGTGGAGGATATCAAGAGTGTTGCAAAATTAGATTATGAAAGAAGGAAGCCTCACATTATTTTGTGAGGCTTCCTTCCTTACAATTTTTTCGCGCTCCAAATTGTCCAACGATCTCTTTCGATGATAGGAGAGACGTTTTGTAATGCCGTTTGGATATGATGTAGAAGTTGAGAAATTTCATTATCTGTTAGTTCATATAGAATGGATCGGCCTGTTCGAGGAGATAAATCTTGTAGCAAAGCCTCTACAGAATCATGTACTTTTCGTACTTCCCATTGTGTTTGAATGGGGAGCGCTTGAAGAGGATATGTTTGTAATAATTGCTGTATAGTAGTGGTTTTTGGTCTTCTTTGCGCTTCTGTTTCAATGAGTTTTGGAAAGACCGAGAAAAAATATCCACGAAGGTGTTCAGGACTTCCTGGGATTATACAATCTTCAATGGTCCGGTCTTGTAAAATAAGTAGACCGTCTTTTTTTAATATACGAGAAGCCTCTCGTATAAATGTGGGAATATCATGCAAATGATGAATGACTGCACGAGAAATGACAAGGTCGAATGTTTCATTAGGGAATGAGATATTATGTGCATCACCGTGAATGAATGAAATGTTTGGGAAGGCATTACAATTTTCTTTTGCAGCTTGTAATATTTCTTTTGAAAAATCAAGCCCAACAACATTTTTGGCTCCCATAAGAGCAAGTTTTTTCGTATAAATGCCTCCACCACAACCTATATCAATTATTTGTTTGTTTTGTACATCTACAATATTGTTTATTGTTTCCTGCCATGAAATATGTGCGTTACGATTTGCATACGTATACTTATTATTTGCATCATGAAAATTAATGGACATTGTAAAATCCTCCCTTCAGTTTATAGTATAGCTCATTCTATATAATGTAACGTTTTTGTTTTATGCATGAGGATTATAAGAATTTCTTATTGGAAAAGGAGAATCGATTTGAAAGGGAAATATTTAATGTTTTTATGTGTTATTTTACTCGCGTCGTGTGGTCAATCTGAGCAAAAGAAAGAACCGAAACAAGTAGAGGAGACAGTGAATGAAATGAGAGAACCATTACAAGTAACTGTTATGCAAAAAGGTAAAGAAGAAAAAAATTTAAAGAAAATGGATGCGGAGTTGGTGGTGGATATTATAAACAAAGCGGAAAAACAAGAAGTAACGGGTAGTTTTGGTGAACCGGAATATGAAATACAAATTAGTAGTGATGGAAAAAAAGAAACATATTATGCATGGTTAAGAGGAGAAGATCGCCGAGGATGGATTCAATATAAAAAAGATATGTATATGCTTAACGAAAAAGATACGGAAAAGCTTTTGGCTATCTTTCCAAAGATTCCAGAACAAAAAGAAGATGAGATGCAGGTAGGTACTTTAACGGAAGTAACAAAAAAAGACATGCAGATTACTGCGTTTCATATTAAAGCAGGTGATCAAAAAATGAATTATACAGTACGTTATACGATTTCACAATCACTATATAATAAGTTAGCAAAGGAACAAGAATATTATTTGCAATTAATTTTCCCAGAAAAGGTCCAAAAATTAATTGGCGCAAAAGAGAGTGAAATAATTTCAGCTGAAAAAGTAAAGGAAGGGTATAAACAGTATGAGTTGAATGTTACTGTTCCGATAAAAGATGCTTCAGAATCACAATTAAAATCACTAGAAACCTATTATGATAATCACGATTTACAAATATTAAATAGTAAGAAAGAAAAAGTAGGAGCATTTCAAAACATTATTCAAATTGTTAAAGAGTATGGTGAAAAAATGAATTTACAAAGATAAAGTGAAATTTTAATCAGTGGGGGCATCCCCCGCTGATTATTAGCACGACTCCTACCTAAATTCTTTGCTCCAGCCAAATTTTGAGGTGGGATTCTTACTGCTCGTAAATAGCGGGCAGTAAGAATCATAAAGTCTATATGGAAATGATAATAGAGGGGAAAGATCCCCTCTATTATTTTGCTTTTGCAGATGGCTCATTCATTGATTTTCGTGTGATTAGAAAGGAAATCATAAGAGCAGAAAGAATAATAAGGGCTATAAATAAGTGATTTGGCAACCAATCTAATAATAATACGTAGCTGACGGTATAAAAAATAAGAGTTGAAGCTAAAAACGATAGAGCGCCTATCATAAGAGATTGTAATTTCATTTGTATTTACCTCCTTTTATTTTTATTTTTGGCTAAAAATGGATGGAATAAACATTATTTCTAACAATAGAAAAAAATATGTCATAATAGAGAAAAAGAATAAGTTTTGATGAGTGTATATGGCTCAATAAAGCGAGATAAAGGAGAGGAATATGAAAAATAATAAAAAAGGATTATGGGGAGTTATCGTTGCAATAGGGTTATTTTTACTATCTAAGTTAAAATGGGTATTTGCAATTTTTAAGTTAGCAAAATTTTCAACAGTATTTAGTATGTTTTTATCGCTTGGTGCATACGCAGTCATATATGGTTGGAAGTTTGGGGTAGCACTCGTATATTTATTGTTTGTACATGAGATGGGGCATTTATGGGCAGCGAGAAAGAAAGGGATACCAACATCGCCAGCAATCTTCATACCATTTATGGGAGCTCTTATTGGGATGAAAGAGATGCCGAAAAATGCAAAAGATGAAGCTTACATTGCATATATGGGACCTCTTTTCGGGTTGCTTTCATTTTTACCCGCGATCCCACTGTATATAATCACGAAAGAGCCGTTTTGGGCGCTTATTATTTTACTTGGAAGTATGATTAATTTCTTTAACTTAATTCCAGTTTCTCCATTAGATGGTGGACGAATAATTTCAGTTGTAAGCACGAAAATTTGGGGAGCAGGGCTAGTTTTACTACTCGGCTATTCTATTTACTTCAAAAGTATTTTAGGAGGATTTATTTTTATTATCGGCTGTATGGAACTATATAGAGTAATAAAGAGAGATGAGCCGATTAAGGAATTAGGATATAAAATCGATGGAATGAAAGAATATGCTGCTAGGCTTGAAGAGGAATTAAAAGAAACTGGTGCGGTGCATCGAACGATTTATATGATTCACCATGAAATGAATGTATTAAGACAAAGAGAACGTGAAAAAGAATTAAAAACAGGAGAACTTCAAAAGATTGAAGTGCTAGAGTACATTTTACCAAAATTTGAGCCACTTGATTATATCCCATATGAAGATGAAAAAGAAATGCATACAATTCATATAAGAGAAGCATTTGAAATGTCAGAAAGAAAATTAAATGAATGGGAAACAGAAAAGGAACAACAAGAAAATTATTATAAAGTCGATACGAAAACGAAATGGACAGTATTTGCTTGTTATATCGGATTAATGGCTATACTCGGTTATACAGCTTATGAAGGTTATGTTGTTTTACAAGAGCATTTACCAAGGAGAAGTTTGTAGAAAAATAGTGTCGAAATGAAAAGGAGGATTTAAACAGGAATTACATTTCTACGAGAGAATGTTACAAGTGTAACAGTACATTGTAATATTCATAGTAGAAAAGGGGTTCTGTATATGAAGAAATTGTTAAGTGTATTGGTAACTATTACTGTGATGGCAATAGCGAGCTATAGTCTTATGAAAGTACTATTATATTATGCGAATAAGTCTGCTGGAGTAAATACAGTAGCACAAATAGAAGAGGTGCAAGAGAAGAAGAAGACACTCGATTTTGTTCGTACGACACATGAAAGTTATAATAATTTCTTGAATTATGGCAAGGCAGAGAAATATACAGATGGGGATTGGAAACATTTTAAACAATGGTTTCAAGAGCAAGAAGCCTCTTTAAAAAATATACATAAAGAAATAAAAAATGAAAAAATAAAACGCGATGTGAATAGAAGTTATGAAATTGTAAAAAAAGGTGTGGAGCTTCAGAATATGGAGTATGTAATCTATGCTCATCGCGTATATCATGACTTGGATATACTTGTAAATAAATATAAAGGTGAGACGAATGTATGGGGGTATACCGAGTTTGGAGATGGGCAGAATATACAAGTAATTGAACAAGCAATACAAACGAAGTAGTAGGCTAGCTAGAATTCTAGTTAGCTTTTTTTTGAGCACTATTAATGATGATGATGGCTAATAAAAATTTACTTAATATGTGCATTGTTCATATATTTTTCACAAAAACACCATGTTAATAGTGATTAAAATCACAATATGAATTATGCAATTCAGTTAAACTAAAAACAGTTAAGGAAATAGAGGAGTGGGATACAATGTTAAGTGCAAAAACAATTGAAATCGTAAAGTCAACAGTACCGTTATTACAAGAAAAAGGCGTTGAGATTACAACGAGATTTTATCAAATTTTATTTTCGGAACATCCGGAGTTATTGAATATTTTCAACCATACGAACCAGAAAATAGGAAGACAACAACAAGCATTAGCAAATGCTGTTTATGCAGCTGCAATGTACATTGATAATTTAGAAGCTATTATTCCAGTTGTAAAACAAATCGGTCATAAGCATAGAAGTTTAGGTATTAAAGCAGAGCATTATCCAATAGTAGGTACATGCTTACTACGAGCGATTAAAGAGGTCGCAGGCGCACCTGATGAAGTTTTAAATGCATGGGGAGAAGCGTATGGCGTCATTGCTGATGCATTCATTAGCATTGAAGCGGGTATGTATGAAGAAGCTGCACATAAAGAAGGTGGATGGAAAGATTTCCGCAACTTTGTGATTGTTAAAAAAGTGAAGGAAAGCGACGTTATTACATCATTTTATTTAAAACCTGAAGATGGCGGGAAAGTTTCTTCATTCATCCCAGGACAATATGTAACGATTCAAATAAATATTAAAGGTGAGACATATACACATAATCGTCAATATAGCTTGTCTGATGCTCCAGGAAAAGAATATTATCGTATTAGTGTAAAGAAAGAAAAAGGTGTAGATACACCAGATGGTAAAGTATCTAATTACTTACATGATCATGTAGGGGAAGGGGATGTCTTACCAGTAAGTGCACCAGCGGGAGATTTCGTATTAAATATGGAGTCAACATTACCTGCTGTACTAATTAGTGGTGGAGTAGGTATTACACCGATGATGAGTATGTTAAATACGTTAATTGAACAAGAATCAAAGCGTAATGTATGCTTTGTTCATGCGGCGATAAATAGTAATACACATGCGATGAAAGAGCATGTTGAGACAGTAGAAAAAGAGTATGAACAAGTTAAAGCATATACTTGCTATTCTTCACCGACAGAGCAAGATGTGGAAATGAAGAATTTTGATCAAGAAGGATTCATTGAACGTGAATGGTTACAAACTATTATTCCAACGACTGATGCAGAATTTTATTTCTGCGGTCCAGTACCATTTATGAAACATATAAATGCTGCATTAATTGATTTGGGTGTTAAACAAGAGAGCATTCATTATGAATTTTTCGGTCCCGCAGCAAGCTTACAATAGGTTAACGTTGCCAAGCGAAAAACGAGGTATTATTTTACCTCGTTTTTTGCTTGTTCTCTAAGTAAGCGATTTACTGTTTCGCGGCGTACACCTATGAGCTGACCAATTTCAGTTTGTGTTAATATTTCATAAATAGGGATGTCACCTAAATAAAAGGTGAACCACTCTTGTAAACGATGAAGGCGCTCTTTAGGAGAGACAGTTGTCAATTGATCGATACGCTGTTGCATCATTCTTAACTTCGATTGTAATTGTATAGCGATATTTTCATATGATGCAGGATTTGCCTGAAGTTTGTCGTACCATTCATTGCTAATTATAGGCTCCACTTCTGTTTTCATTAAAGCGATAGCTGTACCGTGATATTCCTTCGGTGAAATTAAAGAATGGTGAGGTATCGTTTCACCAGGAACGATAATATTAAATAAAAATGGTGTTCCGTCTTCTTCTAACCGAATAACTTTTAATAAACCTGTTTTTATAAAATATAATGGACCGTCCTCACCTTGACGGAATAATACATCTCCCTTATGTAGAATCAATGTTAGCCCCCCATTAAAACATTTCTATTTCTTATATTTTAGCGTATATGTATAAAGACAATATGCTCTTTAAACAGCAATTTCATTGACGAAATGTATGCTATTACAGTAGTATACTATTTAGTGTGTAATAGTACTAGCAATGAATACGCTGTAGGGGGTTTAGTATATTGTTAGATGCGATGAAGATGACGGATATGAGAATTCCGGCGAATGCTATCATTCATGTGGAAGAGATGAAAGGTGGAGTCGTTTTATCCGTTGAAATAGACGGCCAAATTATTTATACGATGGCTTATGATGAAGAAACAGATAGTTATGCTGAATTATATGATCGAAACGATAAGAGGGCGTGCCAGGTACATGAAGACTTTATGGGATGGTCACTTCTTCACTAAAAAGATGTCAATATGACATCTTTTTTTATTGAATCGATAGATTATACAAAGAAATGAAATATAAGGATAAAATTTGTAATAAATGATTTTGCATTGTTAGCGCTTTGTAACTGTAAGATAACTGTTTTTTCGCTATCATAAAGATAACAGTCATAGCTATAGGAGTGATCTACTTGAAGAAATTACATATTTCAAATTTTATGCTATTAAGTGTTTGTTTAGTTTTATTTGTTCTCCTAGGAGCCTTTTTATATTCATGTGTATAAGAAAAAACGCATTCTAGAAAGAACGCGTTATAAAAATGAAGTAATGATTAATCTAGTTCCAAGAATAATTAATGTGATACGTAATAAATTAATTACTGCATTACCGCTTAATTTTGTGTTAATATAAGCCCCGATTTTTCCGCCAATCCATGCACCAGGAATAAGAATTAATGCATAAGCCCAGCTGACATTTCCTAGAGAGATGTGAGTTAAAGAACTTACAATTGCTGAGAGAAATACGATAAACATTGAAGTTGCTACAGCAATGTGTGCTGGGAACGCAAAAAGGAGCATCATCGCTGGCACAAGTAAGGCACCACCACCGATTCCAAATAATCCGGATATAAATCCAACTATAAAGGCAATAAAGATAGCGAGAAATGGTGGGAATTGATAGTCTACAGTATTTCCTTCGTTATCTGTAAAAGATCGCTTAATTACAGTCATATTTGATAGGGAAAGAGGTTTCAATTTGTCTCGTAGTATAAGAAGAATGGAGACGAATATAAGAAAAATCCCAAAGTATAAAGAAAATGTATCTTGGTTTAAAAATTTGTTTGCCCATGATCCGATAATACCACCAGGGCCACTCCCGATAAATAAAATAAGTCCACTTTTATAATCTACCCGTTTATGTTTCATATAAGTAAGGGTAGAAGCCAGCCCTGTAAAAACGACTGTTACCATAGAAGTTCCTACTGCGAGTTGTGGTGATAAACTGTGTAATCCAATTAATAACGGAACGATAATAATTCCGCCTCCAAGTCCGACTAGGCTCCCGACTGTCCCGGCGATTAATCCGATGAAAAGTAACATGATGTATTCCAAAATTGCCAACTCCTCTATATAACTTATCCATCAATCATTATACACGCTTTTTAATAAGAAATAGGCTTGTTCACAAAAAAGTCGTCTTCCTAGAAAAATAAGGAAGACGACTTTTGATTAAAAGATTAAGTGTAATAAGTAGTAAAATAATGCAGCTAAAGAAGCTGAAATAGGAAGTGTAATAACCCATGTAATTAACATGCGTTTTGCAGTTCCCCATTTTACACCTTTCACGCGATGTGAAGCACCAACTCCTAAAATAGAAGAAGAGATAACGTGCGTCGTACTAACCGGTAAGTGAATAAATGTTGCGCCGAAAATAACAAGTGATGATGATAAATCGGCAGCTACACCATTTACAGGACGAATTTTCATAATTTGTCCACCGACAGTTTTAATAATTTTCCAACCACCGACAGAAGTACCAAGACCCATTGCGATTGCACAAGATAATTGTACCCAGAAAGGGATATCGCCAGAAGTATGATAGTTATTGGCCATAAGAGCCATCGTAATGATTCCCATTGCTTTTTGTGCATCATTCGTACCGTGCGTATAAGCTTGTAATGCAGCGGTGAAAATCTGGAATATACGGAAGTTCTTGTTCGTTTTCGTTAAGTTAAAGTTTTTAAATACCACTTTAAAAATACTATATACGATGTAACCAATAACAAAAGCGATGATCGGTGAAATGATTAAAGCTTCAAGAATTTTTATAAACCCTTTATAGTTTAATGCGCTAATACCAGCAGCAGCAATTGCTGCACCAGCGATTGCGCCAATGATTGCATGCGAAGAACTACTTGGAATGCCATAGTACCAAGTGATCAAATTCCAGACTATTGCCGCAAGCAAAGCAGCTAAAATTACAAGAGAACCATTTTGCAAAGCAAACGGGTCAACAATATCTTTTGTAATCGTTTTTGCTACACCTGTAAATGTCATCGCACCTAAAAAGTTCATAATAGCTGCCATAACAATTGCATGTCTAGGCTTTAGAGCTTTCGTTGAAACAGCCGTTGCGATAGCGTTTGCTGTATCGTGAAATCCATTGATAAAGTCAAAAGCTAAAGCGCAAATGACTACTAAAACGGTCAGTATCAAGAGTGTATCCATGATCAAACTCCTTACGCGTTCTTCATAATGATTGTTTCTAATACGTTTGCAACGCTTTGACAGCTATCAGCTACTTCTTCAAGCTCTTCGTAAATCTCTTTAAATTGAATAATCTTAATCGGATCTTTCTCACGAGAGAATAAGTGCTTAATCGCATGACGGCGAATATCATCACATTGTGACTCGTAATCCTTAATCTTGATCGCATTTGTACGAATATCGACTAATTTCTTTTTAGAAAGTAGTTCAACAGAATTTGCAATCTCAATCGCACATTGATTAATTGCTTCAACGAATTTAATCATGTATTCATCAGCTTCTGTAATAGAATACATTTCGAATAGACCAGCACTGTGATCTAATCCGTCTAATACATCATCCATACTCATTGCAAGTTGTAGGATGTCTTCACGTTCAATAGGAGTAATAAACGCTTTGTTTAGCTCCATAATGATTTCGTGAATGAATGAGTCACCTTTTGACTCATACTCTTTCATGCGCATAGAAAACTCTTTTAAATCGCTAGCATTTTTAATTTTATACTCCACGAAAAACTGCGCGCCTTCTTTTAAATTTTCGGAAACGTTCATAAGCATTTCAGAAAATTTATCTTTTTTTGATTTAAAGACCATTATTGTTACCCCCACAAAAGTAATATATGTAAAATATATTGGCTAATCAATTCTAACAAAAAACTGTCGTTTTTTAAAACATTTTATCGAAAAGTTTACAAAAACTTAACATAACTCTCATTGTTGTATTAATAATATTAATACTCAACAATGAATATCTTACTTGTAGAATGTCCTTTTCTTGCAAAAAGTATGAATGTGAAAGAAAAGCTTTACACTATAGGAACGACTACGTTATTATAATAAATTTAAAAGGAGGTATATTCTTCCTTTTAAAAAGAAGAGTGTAAACAAATGAAGGAAGTGAACCAATGAAATTGAAGAACACTCACTTAAAAAAAACGCTTGAGTGGTTCAATAAGAGGAAGAAACTACGCAATTCATTAATTGTATTGGGAAGTTTACTTGCTACTCTATTTATTGTTGTAAATATAATAATTTCCATTCAAGATATATCTGAATTAAAACAAGCTGTTCCACAACCGACTTTAATTTATGATGCAAATAATGAAGTTGCGACTAAATTAGCTTCTTCTAAAACAGAAGGGGTCAAAAGGAAAGATATTCCTGATATTATGGTTCAAGCAATTGTTGCAGTAGAAGATAAGGAATTTTTTAGTCATCATGGTATTTACTATAGTGGAATTATAAGTGCTGTATTTAAGAACATTACAGCCGGTGAAGTTGTGGCAGGTGGTAGTACAATTACACAACAACTTGCGAAAAATGTATTTTTAACGCAAGACCGTACATTCTCGCGTAAAATAAAGGAATACTTTCTAACGAAAAAAATAGAACGTACTTATACGAAAGATGAAATTGTTGAAATGTATATGAATCAAATTTATTTTGGTGAAGGTGCTTGGGGGATAAAAAGAGCAGCTAAATCTTATTTTGATAAAGAAGTAAAAGACTTAACGATTTCAGAAGCTGCAACGATTGCAGGATTAATTAAAGCGCCATCTGCGTATTCGCCGTATAAAAACTTTAATAAATCAATTGAAAGACGTAATGTCGTATTAGGTTTAATGAAGGAGCAAGGATATATTTCTGAAGAACAATATAATCAGGAGAAAGAATCAGGTCTTGTATTACGACGTGGTGTTGACGATAAATATAAGGGGAAATATTCTCAATACGTAGATTATATTGTTAGAGAAGCGATGGACAAGTATGAATTAACACAAAATGAAATTTTAGCAGGTGGCTATCGTATTTATACGGAACTTGACTCGAAAAAACAACAAGCGGTTGAAGATGTTGTGAATAATGATAGTTATTTTAAAGATAGTGGCTCAGATCAGCTTATGCAAACTGGAGTGGTCCTTATGAATCCAAAAACTGGCGGTGTTCCGGCTTTAGTTGGAGGCAGAGGTCCTTATCAATTTTTGCAGTTTAATCATGCAACACAATTAAAAAGACAGCCAGGTTCAACGTTAAAGCCTCTTGCAGTGTATGTACCAGCGTTAGAACAAGGATATGAAGTATACGATGTCTTAAAAGATGAACCGTTTAATATTAAAGAATATGCACCACAAAATAGTGATCATACGTTCCATGGTAATGTGACGATGTATGAAGCGGTGGCAAAGTCATATAATGTTTCAGCAGTTTGGTTATTAGAGAAAATTGGATTAGATAAAGGATTGAAATCTTTAGAGCGGTTTGGTATTCCATTAGAGCCTGAAGACCATACGTATCCGATTGCTTTAGGAGGTATGCATGTAGGGACTTCACCATTTGTAATGGCTCAAGCGTATAGCGCACTTGCAAATGATGGTGTCCAAGTAGAAGCTCATGCCATTAGAGAAATCCAAAATGCTGAAGGGGAAACAATTGGTAAATGGTATAAGAAAGAAACTCGTGTGACGAACGAGAAAGTTGCCCAAAAGATGACATACTTATTAAAAGGTGTTATTGAAAGGGGAACAGGTGAAAAAGCGAAAGTTAATAATATCGATACCGCAGGCAAGACAGGGACTACCCAGCTTGTAAATGGACCAAGCACTGGTGCGAAGGATTCGTGGTTTGTTGGATACACACCGGATTTAGTAGGTGCGATTTGGGTAGGGTATGATAAAACGGATAGTGAGCATTATGTGCCAGGAGGCAGCCAAATTACAACGACAATGTTCCGGGATATTATGAAGAAAGCGAATGGAAATCCAACTCAAAAGGCATTTCAGTTATCACTAATACCTGAGGCGGATTATACAAAACAATTAAAAACGATTGAGGAAGAAAAACGAAGGAAAGAAGAAGAGAAAAAACGAAAAGAAGAGGAACAACAAAGAAAAGAACAGCAAAATGAATGGATAGATAAAGTGAAAGAGTGGATTCCATTTTGGTAAAAAAAGAGGCGAATAACGAGTTCGCCTCTTTTTTATGAGAAATGAGCGGTTTTATCTCGGTTCAAAATGTGGCAACAGAAAAGAAGTTAGGTGAGAATCGAGCTGCCTATAAAAATTTGATGGGTTTAACTTAATAATCCGTGGGGATGGGAAAAGCGCCACGGATTAAAGCTTCAGTTTATTTATTTAGCGTAACATTGGTCCTACCGAAGGATTGAGAATCATACGTGACGGTTATTATTCCTTTACTAATAGGTTCATATGGCAATTCCTCTTCGAAACTTCCAGTATTTTCATTATGGATAGAGAGTGTTATTTCATCAACGTCTTTATTTTTATATTGATCTTTAATCGTTTCAGCGATTTGAAGTAGGTTTTCATAACTAGAAGCTTCTGTAATAAGCATTCCTTTTATAACTTTTTTTTCATTTTGTGTGGAAGAGGAATACGGGATGTTGTTTTGTTTTGTATACAGAAGTTCGTATGGAATTGTTTTTCTTTCTGCTTTTGAAACATTTGAATAGTTTAGAGTTAAAAGAAACCCTATACATAAAATTATGCATACCATAAGAACAAACCAAAAACGTGTCAGTGATATAATTCGCATTGTCATCCCTCTTTCATGTCTTTGTCTTCACTATTCATCATACAAAAAGAGGATTAAGCTAGAGTAAATTTGAAGTAAAGAAACGTAAAGAAGGAGCACTTATCCTCCAAAATAAGTGCTCCTTTTTATTAAAAGAAAGATTTAACATACAATCAAAATAATACAAATTACTATAAATTACTATAAATCAAACATTCTTGGTCGTTCAAAAATAAAATGAAAACTAAAATTAGTAAATTCGGAAGACTGATAGTGTAGCTGTTGTGTCACCAGTGTTAGGGATGGAAATAGTATTTACTGTAGGTTGTACAGAGATTGTTGTACCAGCTGTTAAAGTAACAATTGTGGAAAAAGAAACCGCACTACCGATAACGTTAGTTGAAAAATTACGAGTAGGTGGTTGACCGTTGAATGAAATACCGAATCCAAATGGTGAAGAACCCGGGAAGGTTGTAGATGCTGAGAAACTAATATCGTATACTCCTGTTTCTAAAATAGTTAAAGTATCTGAAGTGTCATTAAAAATGAGATTATTTAGTTCGAAAACTTGATTAAATTGGATATTCGTTCCAGGTGATATAGTTTGTGGATTAGAATTTCCTATTGCTGCTATAGTTACAGGGAGTGGTGTGCCGGACGGTCCAGTAGCGCCAGTAGCACCTTGAGCACCAGCCGGACCTTGAGCACCTTGAGCACCTTGAGCACCTTGAGCACCAGTAGCACCAGCCGGACCTTGAGCGCCTTGAGCACCTTGAGCACCAGTAGCACCAGCCGGACCTTGAGCGCCTTGAGCACCTTGAGCGCCAGTAGCACCAGCCGGTCCTTGGGCACCAGCAGGTCCTTGAATACCTTGTGGTCCTTGAAGTCCAGTAGCACCTTGAGCACCAGCAGGTCCCTGAGTCCCTTGAATACCTTGAGGTCCTTGAGGTCCAGTAGCACCCCGAGTGCCAGCCGGTCCTTGAGGTCCAGTAGGTCCTATTGTTCCTCCACCAAGGCAACCTGATCCATATTGAACTAGGATAGCTTGAATTTCTGTAATGAGCTTAACTAGTTTATCGATAGTACAGCAATCGATTTTGAATAACTTAGCAATATACAATAAATAATTAAGCAAACTTTGTAGTTCAACGTACAATGCTCCGCATGAGAAAGGTGAGGACTTTAGGATAGTTAATAAGTTAGCAATAATAGAACTACCAATTTTTTCTTGTGCAGGTGATAAATCTAAGCAACTGAGGAATTTTTGAAGATTATTGAGGAGAGAAATTAGTTTATCGATGTTATCTTGAGAAGGGTTTTGAAATACAGCTTGAATACTTTGACCAAGAGCTTGAAGAAGTCTAGCATACTCTTTTAGTTCTGCCTTAGAGATGTTAATATAACTGCAAGCTCTTACTTCGCAACAATCATTACCATAAAACACTTTCCCTTTATTTTTGTTGGACATTTGTTCATTCCTTTCTTTTATAGAATAAATAGTCGTTACTATATAATAAACTGAATTCGTGAGGGACAAACTACTATTTCTAAAAAAATAAGAAGTTTACCTATCTTGTGAAAACAAAGAACAATTAAGAGATAGAGAAAGATTTATATGAGTTAAAAAAGAATAGGTTAGAATAAAAAAACTGCACGCAAATTGTTAGATTATATCTAACAATTTGCGTGCAGTTCGTGGAACAGCCCAACCTTTTTAATGATTAATTCGTTCATAGTTCGCTTTAGGTAAAATTGGAATAGAAATAGTGAAAGTTGTACCGTTTTGATTACTAGACATTTTTAATGTACCGTTATGATTTTGAATAATTTTCTTCGTTACTGACAAGCCCAGTCCTGTTCCTGAATCTTTTGTTGAGAAGAATGGATCAAAGATATATTCTTGAATAGCTGGAGGAACCCCAGTTCCGTTATCTGTGAAAGTAATCCGAACAAAGTTATCTAGGCGATAACTAGAAATTTGAATGGAAAGAGGTCTTTCGCCTCGAGCATCGATAGCATTTTGAAATAAATTTAAAAAAACTTGCACAAGTTCATGACGATCGATATTGACAAGTACACCATCTAATTCCGTAGAAAATTCATAGTCAATAGAAATATTGTGTAAAAAAACTTCACTAGCAAGTAGTTGTTGAATATATTCGCGTAAAAACGTATTGATGGGAAAAGGTTCTCTAGTAAATTCACGCGTTTTTGAAATGGCTAAAAATTTTGTGATAATACTATTTGCACGATCTAGTTCAGGAATGAGTAGACTTTTAAACAATTCTTTATTGGATGGAGAAACGTTATCTTGTAGAAATTGCAAGTATCCACGTACCGTTGTAAGGGGATTTCGTACTTCATGAGCAATCCCAGCTGCGATTCGTCCTGCTAATGAAAATTTTTCTGCATCACGTTCTGTGTTTAAATAATGGAAGACACTAATAACTCTAAAAATCTCTCCGTTATAATCCCGAATAATTCGATTGTTTAAAATACCATAGTTTTTGTCTAACACTTCTTCATTATATATTTCTGTTCCTGTTCTTAATGTTTCAATCGCTTTAATTTGTTCTTCTGGCAAGTTTAGTAATTGTTGAATTGGCTTTCCAATTATATCATTTCGTACTACACCAAAATCATCTGCTGCAGCTTGATTACATAAAGTTATATTTCCTTTACTATCAACAAAGGTGACATGATGTGAAAAAGCATCAAAAATATGAACAAAGTATGTTTCAAGTTGTTCAAATAAAAATAATGAATCGCAAGTAAGTTGAAAATCAGCCTTTTTATTCTCTTTTTGTATGTTTTGAATGGAATGAGTCGTTCTCGTTTTCTTAATTTGTAAACCAATATGTGGATTTTTGTATGTGAAATGATGTGGTAATTGATTCACAAGCTCTTCATATAACCGCACTTTATTTTCTAGTTCTTCTATTCGTTTTTCATGAGATACAATATCATCGTTTGGAAGCATAAATAAATAACCCCTCAATTTAAAAATTCTTCCATTTAGTATATCATATTTTTATACGGATACTCTTAAAGAAGGGGCTACTTAATGAAATTGATTAGCTGAAATGTCCGGGAAGTGAGTAGAATGGATAGAAGGTGAAGTTAAAAAGGGAGGGATATATTTGCTTTTCATTGGAGTGACAGGGTGGGGAGATCATGATTCTTTATATATAAATCCCTATGAAAATAGAAATAAATTGCGAACTTATAGTGAACATTTTCCCATTGTGGAAGTAGATAGTTCATTTTATGCGATACAACCTGCGCGGAATTATACAAAATGGGCGATGGAGACGCCGAAAGATTTTTCTTTTATAGTAAAAGCCTATCAAGGAATGACAGGACATATGAAAGGGGAAATCCCTTTTTCTACGTTCGATGAGATGTTTGATGTGTATAAACAATCCATTCTTCCTTTAATAGAAGCAAATAAATTAAAAATGATTTTATTTCAATATCCACCATGGTTTGATTGTAAAGTGAAAAATGTAGATTTACTTCGATACACGAAAGAAAAAATGGAAGATTTACCATGTGCATTAGAGTTTCGAAATCAAACATGGTTTTATCCAGAAATGAGAGATAAGACGTTACAGTTTTTAGAAAAAGAAAACTGGATTCATACAATTTGCGATGAGCCTCAGGCTGGAATAGGATCAGTACCGCTTATATTAGAGGCAACAAACTCGGACATGGCGTTAATACGTTTTCATGGCCGAAATGTTCATGGTTGGCTGGATAAAGGAGAAAATTGGAGAGCGGTTCGCTGTTTATATCGTTATAATAGTAAAGAATTGGCGGAATGGGTAGAACGATTAGAGCAATTGAAAAAGAAGACGAAGGATATATTTGTATTGTTTAATAATAATTCGGGCGGAGATGCAGCGGATAATGCGAAACAGCTTATGAAAATGATGAACATTACATATGGTGAGCCGAAACCTGAGCAATTAAATTTGTTTGAATGATGATAAACAAGAAAGGCACTGTACAAACAGGGGGAATGTACAGTGCCTTTCTATATGAAAAAGAGGGGTAACAATGTTACTGAGCGTTTGGTTGATTCATCAATTGTTGGCTTCATAATAAATGATAATGGTTATCATTATCATTGTCAATGGTTTTTCGGAAAATAAGTAAAAAACTTTTTATCCCGCTATTTGCGGCAGTAAAACTCCTACCTCAAAATTCGGCTGGAGCAAAGAAGTTAGGTGGGAGCCCTGCTGCCCGTAAACGCCCGATTGGTGAAGGCTAATAATCAGTGGGGGATGAACAAAACCCCCACTGATTATTAGCCTTCACTTTATATTTTAAATAGTAATAAAAAAAGAACAGCAATTTGAAGTGACCTGAAGTGACCCCTAAAAGTTAGACACGGTTATTTCATTAGGCAACTTGATCCAAATGAGTCCGGTATTGTACCGGGC
>NZ_JAWRYM010000266.1:0-319 GCF_046534555.1 Bacillus sp. SIMBA_074
CGAAATGATTACCGATACAAACTCTCGCCCCTCCGCCAAACGGAAAGTAAGCGAACGGAGGTAGAGTTTTCAAAAAGTTGTTTTCAAATCGCTCAGGATTAAAAGACTCTGGGTTATCAAAATACTCTGGCTTGTGGTGCATCACATACTGACTTAACAAGAGCATATCGCCTTTTTTAAAATGATATCCTCCTATTACCACATCCTCCTCCACTTTCCGTGATACTATATAGCCAGGCGGGTATATGCGCATTGATTCATTGATAATATTTTGTGTGTACGTTAATTTCATATAATCGTCAGGAGTAGGGTTACGATT
>NZ_JAWRYM010000267.1:0-318 GCF_046534555.1 Bacillus sp. SIMBA_074
GGTCAAGTTCCCCGCGCTCAATAGCAGGAATTAAGCCCAAATGACGGCTAGGAATATCAATATCCAATTCCCGCTTCATATATCCCAGCACCGGAACATCGCATTCTTGCTCGATGGCCGCTTTGACAATTTGGTAATGCCCTACACTTCCCACTTGATTGGCAATTACCCCAATGATGTTCGGACCGGTTGAAAAGTCCTGAAACCCTTTTACAATGGCTGCGGCACTTCGCGCCATGCTGGCACAGTTGACTATCAACAAGACAGGGCTTTGGGTGATCATGCTGATTTCAGCCGTCGATCCTGTATTGGCTAAAG
>NZ_JAWRYM010000268.1:0-318 GCF_046534555.1 Bacillus sp. SIMBA_074
GGAACGAGCGAACTTGGTGATGGGATTAACTCAGCTAAAGAAGGTTCCAAAAAAGTGGATGAAGGGATTGATTCCGTTCACTCAGGTTCCGTCGAAATCCATGAAAACCTGGAAAAACTAGCTGAAAAATCATTGACATTTTCGAATGGGGTCGGTTCGGCAGCTGCAGGATCAAAAGAGCTCAATCAAGGGTTACAACAGTTTAGCTCAGGTGTTGGACAAATGAAAGATGGACAATCCGAGCTTTTGCAAGGTGCCAAGAAATCTGAAGCGGGAACCGGTGAATTGGCTTCTGGACTGCAACAGTCACTAGAGGGC
>NZ_JAWRYM010000269.1:0-318 GCF_046534555.1 Bacillus sp. SIMBA_074
TCGGCCCTGGAAGATTTCAAACTCGCCCGGGCTCTCTTCGGTTCCCGCGAACAAGCTACCGATCATGATGGCAGAAGCGCCTGCGCCTACAGCTTTTGGCAAATCCCCTGAGTATTTAATGCCGCCATCGGCAATAATTGGAATATTGTACTCGCGAGCTACTTGTGCACAATCGTGGATAGCCGTAATTTGTGGAACTCCAATCCCTGCCACAACACGTGTCGTACAAATTGACCCTGGGCCAATTCCTACTTTTACTACAGATGCCCCTGCTTCGATTAAATCACGGGTAGCTTGTCCGGTTGCAACGTTTCCAGC
>NZ_JAWRYM010000270.1:0-318 GCF_046534555.1 Bacillus sp. SIMBA_074
CGATGGATTCCATCACTTTTTACATACACTATAAATGCTCCATAAACGAAAGTGAGGGATTCACCAATGGAAAAAGAGCAATACTCCAGTATTGACGATGAGATGCAATTGACTAAAAAGGGCAGTTAACCATCCGTTGTTGTGGATGATCAGCATCATGAGCGATATTATAATGAAGATACACCTGCAGATGACAGGCGGTATGAAAGTCGTGGGACCATTACCAATAATATGGATAACTAGTATAATGAAGAAACGTCTGCAGAAATTTCAACACCACCGCGAATCAGGGACTATAAGAATAATGAGTCAACTAAG
>NZ_JAWRYM010000052.1:0-17947 GCF_046534555.1 Bacillus sp. SIMBA_074
AGCATTAATCGTATTTCTATCAAGCGTATTAGTATAATAGAAGTTTTGTAACAAAAATAAGATAAGGGAGAATGAAAGATATGAAAGAGCAAGTATTACAAGTAACAAAAGGTGATTTCTTAGGATCAGCAAGCGGAGCAGTAGTATTAACAGCATTAATCGTATTTCTATCAAGCGTATTAGTATAATAAAAGTTTTAAATTGTACAAAATGAAAGGAGAATGAGGAATATGAACAGTGAACAAGTGTTACAAGTAACAAAAACAGATTTATTAGGATCATTAGGCGGAGCGGTAATATTAACATCATTTATTCTATTCCTTGCAAATATATTAGTATGAAAAATATAAATACAATCATTCAAAAAAAATAAAGACTCTAACGTATTAGTAAGTAGTTAATATGTTGGAGTCTTTTTTGTTTTCCTCTCATATATACCTTCAAGTATTAATATTTTCCCCTTACTTTAAAGAGAAAAAAGTCGAATTTTATATGTAAGAAAAAAAGAGGAATTTGACAGAAAAGATAGAAAGTTTTAAAGGTCAGAATTTGTTAGCTTGCTAACTAATTTCTATTAATTGATGTTGGAAGCGTTTTCGGTTGGTTTTAAGTATGGACCATTTAATCTATTTACAGGGGGATGAAGATATTATGAAACAAAAATCTATGGATACGCTAGCTGCACAAATGGAGGACTTTTTTCCGGTACGTGATGTAGATCATTTGGAATTTTACGTAGGGAATGCAAAGCAATCAAGTTATTATCTTGCGAGAGCGTTTGGATTCAAAATTGTAGCTTATTCTGGATTAGAAACAGGAAACCGTGAAAAGGTATCTTATGTTCTTGTGCAAAAAAATATGCGTTTTGTTGTGTCTGGAGCTTTAAGTAGCGATAGCCGTATTGCAGAGTTTGTAAAGACTCATGGTGATGGAGTGAAAGATGTGGCTTTACTTGTTGATGACGTTGATAAAGCCTACTCTGAAGCGGTGAAGCGTGGCGCTGTTGCGATTGCTCCTCCTGAAGAGTTAACAGATGAGGAAGGTACCTTGAAGAAAGCGGTTATTGGTACGTATGGTGATACAATTCATACGCTTGTAGAGCGTAAAAATTATAAAGGAACATTCATGCCAGGATTTCAAAAGGTAGAGTTCAATATTCCATTTGAAGAATCCGGTTTAATTGCTGTAGACCATGTCGTTGGTAACGTTGAGAAAATGGAAGAATGGGTTAGTTATTATGAGAACGTCATGGGATTTAAACAAATGATTCACTTTGATGATGACGATATTAGCACAGAGTATTCGGCATTAATGTCAAAAGTTATGACGAATGGAAGCCGTATTAAGTTTCCAATTAATGAACCAGCAGATGGAAAAAGAAAGTCACAAATTCAAGAATATCTAGAGTTCTATAACGGAGCGGGTGTACAGCATCTTGCTTTATTAACAAGTGATATTGTAAAAACAATCGAAGTGCTTCGTGCGAATGGCGTGGAGTTTTTAGATACGCCAGATACGTATTACGATGAGTTAACTGCACGAGTGGGGAAAATTGATGAAGAAATTGATAGATTAAAAGAATTGAAGATTCTAGTAGACCGTGACGAAGAAGGTTATTTATTACAAATCTTTACGAAACCAATTGTAGATCGTCCAACTTTATTTATTGAAATCATCCAACGTAAAGGTTCTCGTGGATTTGGCGAAGGTAACTTTAAAGCGTTATTCGAATCAATTGAAAGAGAACAAGAGCGTCGCGGAAATTTATAAAATTTGTATCCACCAGCAAGAGTTCCTTTGTTGGTGGAAATTTCATTTTCATAGGGAGGAATCACGATGAAATTTGTTACATTTCGTCTCCCATCGAAAGAAATGCGAGCTGGATGGCTTGAAGGTGACAAAGTAATCGATATGAATCTTGCGAGTGATGGACAATTACCTTCTTCTATGTTCGCCTTTTTAGAGAAAGCAGATGAGTATGTAGAAGTATTGCGTAGTATTAAGAATCCTGAAAAGGGTATATATTCCTTAGAGGAAGTTCAATTAGCAGCGGCAATGCCTAATCCGAGTAGCATTCGAGATTTTTATGCATTTGAGCAGCATGTAAAAACAGCCCGCGGGAGAAGAGGGCTAGATGTTGTACCTGAATGGTATGATATCCCGGTTTTTTATTTTACGAACCACCGTGCTGTTATTGGACCAGATGATTTTGTTATTGGTCCGAAGAAGTCTAAAAAGCTTGATTATGAGTTAGAGATTGCTTGCGTAATTGGGAAAGAAGGACGAAACATTTCTCGTGAACAAGCAGAGGAATATATTTTTGGTTACTGCATTATGAACGACTGGAGTGCAAGGGACTTACAAGCAACAGAAATGAAAGTGGGACTCGGTCCAGCGAAAGGAAAAGATTTTGCAACTTCATTAGGAGCGTATCTCGTTACGAAAGAGGAATTAGACGTTTATCGTAACGGTGATCGTTATGATTTAGAGATGACTGCTCATGTAAATGGAAAGATATTATCAAAGGGAAACTTCCAAGATATTTACTATACATTTGCTGAAATGATTGAACGTGCTTCGGAAGACGTTACGTTATATCCAGGGGATGTTATCGGGTCTGGGACAGTAGGAACAGGATGTATTTTAGAACTTGGTACAGAAGAGTGGCTACAAGATGGAGATGTTGTAGAGCTGTCGATTACTGGTTTAGGTACGTTACGTAATACGGTCAAAAAAGACATGAAAGCAGGTGATGGGCATGTTTTATCGTCACATGGGGGAGCTACCTCATAAACGACATGTACAATTTCGTAAAAAAGATGGATCGCTTTATCGTGAGCAGGTAATGGGGACAAAAGGTTTCTCTGGTACCCAGTCTATTTTGTATCATCATTATATGCCAACAGAAGTAGGGCACGCGGCATTATCGCATTCTTGTCAGTTACAGTATGAAGAGGATGCCCTTCTTGCTCATCGCCACTTCCGTACGAAAGAAAATAAAAAAACTGGTGATGCAGTAAGCGGAAGAAACTTTATGCTTGGGAATGAGGATTTATTAATTGGAGTAGTGAGTCCAACAGAAAAAATGGATTATTTTTACCGTAATGGTGATGGCGATGAAATGTTATTTGTTCATTATGGAACAGGAAAAATTGAAACGATGTTTGGAACGATTCACTATAGAAAAGGTGATTATGTAACAATTCCAATTGGAACGATTTATCGTGTTATTCCAGATGAGGGAGAGACTAAGTTTCTTGTTGTAGAGGCAAATAGCCAAATTACAACACCAAGTCGCTATCGCAATGAATATGGGCAATTGTTAGAACATAGTCCGTTTTGTGAAAGAGATATGCGTGGACCGGAGAAATTGGAGACATATGATGAAAAAGGTGAGTTTGTCGTAATGACAAAGTCGAGAGGTTATATGCACAAGCATGTGTTAGGGCACCATCCGTTAGATGTTGTTGGATGGGATGGGTATTTATATCCGTGGGTCTTTAATGTGGAGGATTTTGAACCAATTACAGGTCGTATTCATCAGCCACCACCAGTACATCAAACATTCGAAGGGCATAATTTCGTCATTTGCTCTTTCGTACCGCGTTTATACGATTATCATCCAGAATCTATTCCGGCACCATATTATCATAGTAATGTGAATAGTGATGAAGTACTGTACTATGTAGAAGGTAATTTTATGAGCCGAAAAGGTGTAGAAGAAGGTTCTATTACGCTTCATCCAAGCGGGATCCCGCATGGGCCACATCCAGGGAAAACAGAAGCGAGTATAGGGAAGAAAGAGACACTTGAACTGGCCGTTATGATAGATACATTCCGTCCGCTTCGTATTGTAAAACAAGCACATGAGACGGAAGATGAAAAATATATGTATAGCTGGATTGAAGAGGGTTCATATACTGTGAAATAAGTAAAAAGAGGCATGCTCAATACGGGAGCATGCCTCTTTTATGGAATCGACATGTATAATAATACCAAAAAAAGTTATAGAAAGATATATAGAAAGAGTGATAAAGATTGTGCATAATCAGAAGAATTTCTACTTATTTCGACAGGGATTGTTATGGCTAGATTTTGTGTTTGAAAATTTACATTTTTCTAATTATATATAATATAATTGTTGGGGAACTAAGGGGGGAATTTATGAAAAATACATGGCGTGAGTTAAGAGAGATGGATCGTAACGTATGGATTCGATTTATCGGTGAGACATTGAACGGAATTGCGATGATGATGTTAATGCCTTTTTTTGCACTATATTTAAAAGATAAGGTAGATTCTTTATTACAAGTTGGAATCATTATGGCGCTTTCTCCAATAGCTGCAAGTTTTGGTTCGCTTATAGGCGGAAGAATAGCTGATATATATGGAAGAAAGCCAATTATGATATTTTCAATGGCGAGTAATGCATTACTAATGCTCGGTTTTTTATTTATAGAAGGGTTTATTCCATATGCCATTTTATCTATTTTTTTAGGGTTAAGTAATTCGCTATTTCACCCAGCGGCATCAGCGATGGTTGCAGATGTGACGGCGCCAGAAAAAAGAACAGAAGCATATGGTTTATTGCGAATGGGACACAATATTGGTGCTGCAATTGGACCGATAATGGGAGCATCAGTAGTTGTTTTATCAAAGAACCTCGTGTTTATTATTGCTTCATCCGCTATGTTGTTTTATGCGCTCCTAGTGTTAGTACTTATTAAAGAAACAATGCCAAAAATTACGGATATGACGGAAAAAAATAAAGAGCAGGAATCCGGAGCAGTTTGGAAAATTTTAATGAGAGATAAGGCGTTAATGATTTATTTGTTAGCGGGGATCATTATTTCTATGGGGTTCTCTCAAACAGAAGGCATGTTACCGCTTCACTTTGATAACGAAATGAAGGATATTTTTGGAGTCAACAATCCATACCCATATTTAATGGCATTAAATGGTCTATTAGTTGTTTTATTTCAATTTCAAATTTCAAAATGGGCGACAGATAAACCTGTTGGAAAGACGATGTTATACGGTGCGTGTTTGTTCGGAATTGGTTTGTTTTTTATAGGATGGTTACCGAAGTGGTTTGGAGAATATGATACAAATGCTACAATTATTTTAATGACATTAATGTTTGTTTATGCCATATATACGTTAGGCGAGATGATTATGTCGCCTGTACAGATGACGTTTGTAGCGAATTTGGCCCCTGAGCATTTGAGAGGAACCTATATGGGGGCGGCGAGTTTGCAGTGGATTACAGGAAGTGCATTCGGTCCACTTCTTGGTGGTTTTTTATTGGATCGTTTGCTTGGTCACTACTTATTTACAATTTTAAGTATAGGGTGTGTAGTTGCAGGCTTTGTATATGTTTCTTTAGATCGTCTTGTTGAGCAGAGGCAAAAAGATACGCCTACAAAACAGTCTTCTTAATAAAATGAAACTTTAATCAGTGTTTTTTCATTCTCCACAAATGGTAGGGTAATATAGATGACATACACACAAAGTGGATTTCTACATATTTTAGGTACATAACTAGATTAGATAGCAATTTTGCTCTAAAGTTTAATTTTGTTTAGGTGTGTAGAAATTAAAGAGAAAAAGTGTAGAAAACCAATAAGTGGTGTCTTTTAATTATTTGTGGAAGTTACATTTTATTTCAAATAGGAACTACCTATTTTTATAAAAAGTGCTAAAATAGAAAAATGAAAACAATTGGTTAGGGTGATTTCAGTGACAAAAATTAAATTAGGTTTATTATACGGTGGAAAATCAGCTGAGCATCAAGTTTCGTTACAAACGGCTCTTGCTGCTATTAAAGCATTAAATCAAGATAAATTCGAGATTCATCCAATTTATATTACAGAACAAGGCCAATGGATGCGTGGAGAGCGTATTGAAGGCGAAGTAACAAATGTTGAGGCATTACAAATGAGTGGGGAAGAGAATACAATTTCTCCTGTATCATTAAGTACAGAAATTATCCCAACGGCAACTTCTAAACAAGAAGATGCAATTGATGTTATTTTCCCATTATTACATGGACCGAATGGCGAAGATGGAACAGTACAAGGGTTATTAGAATTACTAAACATTCCATATGTAGGTAACGGTGTATTAGCATCATCTGCTGGTATGGATAAAGTTGTTATGAAAAATATCTTTGCAGAAGCTGGATTGAAACAAGCGAAATATGCATCTTTCATTCGTAGCGCATGGGAAAAAGATCGTGAAACAGCATATGAAAAAGTAGAAGAAGTATTAGGATATCCTTGCTTCGTAAAACCAGCAAACCTTGGTTCAAGTGTTGGTATTAATAAGTGTAGCGATCGTGAAGAGCTTGAGAATGCATTCGAAGAGGCATTCCAATTTGACCGTAAAATTATTGTAGAAGAAAATATTGTAGGTCGTGAAGTAGAAGTTGGTGTATTAGGTAATGATGAGCCGAAATGTTCAGTTGTAGGTGAAATTGTACCGAAAAAAGATTTTTATGATTACAAATCGAAATACATCGATGGTGATACAGCGTTAATTATTCCAGCTGAAATGACAGAAGAAGAGTCTAATGTAATTAAGCGAGATGCAATTATCGCATTCCAATCATTAGATGGTTCGGGCTTAACACGAGCTGATTTCTTCTTAACGAAAGATGGAGAAGTATATATTAACGAAGTAAACACAATGCCAGGATTCACGCCGTTTAGTATGTTCCCTCTATTATGGCAACATACAGGGTTACCGTATCCGGAATTAATTGAAGAGCTAATTCGCTTAGCGATTGAGCGTCACGAAGAAAAACAAAAAATTAAATATACAATCTAACAAAAAAGGAGGAAGCACTATTCGAAGGAATAGTGCTTCCTCTATGTAAGGAGTGTTTTCATGATAAATCGAACGTTAAAACAAGTAGAGCAGATGATAAATGGTACTGGATTAGCAGAGCAGTATGAGGGAATTACTATACAAGGAGTGTCTATTGATACGAGGAAAATTGAAAATGGAAATTTATATGTTCCAATTCAAGGTGAACGTTTCGATGGACATGCTTTTGTAGACAAAGCTGTTGAAAATGGGGCGATTGCTACATTATGGATGAAAGATGTAGAAAACCCACCTGAAAATCTTCCGGTTATTTTTGTAGAAGATACACTAGCAGCATTGCAAATGTTAGCGAAAAACTATCGTGATCAATTGGATGTAAAAGTTGTTGGTGTAACGGGTAGTAATGGTAAAACATCTACGAAAGATATTGTAACAAGTATTCTTGCGACTAAATTTAAAGTTCAAAAAACAGAAGGTAATTTCAACAACCACATCGGTTTACCTCTTACTATTTTAAATTTAGAGGAAAATACAGAAGTAGCTGTATTAGAAATGGGCATGTCAAGCCGAGGAGAAATTGAATTTCTATCTAAGTTAGCTCGTCCTAATGCAGCTATTATTACGAACATTGGTGAGGCGCACTTAATGGATTTAGGCTCTCGTGAGGCGATTGCTGAAGCGAAGTTAGAAATTGTTACAGGTTTACAAAAGGGTGGCGTGTTCGTATATAATGGAGATGAGCCGCTATTAACGAATCGTGTTCCAGAAATGAATTTAGCAGCTGAAACAGTTACATTTGGTGATGCGAGAGCAAATGATTACTATCCAACTACTGTAACATTGCAGGCTACTGGGACACACTTTAAGATGAACAGGGATGAAACTTTGTCATTCTATTTGCCAGTACTAGGAAAGCATAATGTATATAATACGCTTGCTTCAATGGCAATTGCAAAACATTTTGGTGTAACGTGGGAAGAAATGAAACAAGGTTTAGTAACACTTCAAATGACAGGTATGCGTATGGAAATTGTAAAAACAGGTAGTGGTTTAACAATTATCAATGATGCTTATAATGCTAGTCCAACAGCTATGGAAGCTGCGTTCCACCTAATGAATGGTTTAGATGGATTTGCTAAAAAAATTGTTGTGCTTGGTGATATGTTAGAACTTGGAAATCAAGAAGTGCAATTTCATTATGAAGTAGGTAAATTAATTGATCCAGCAAAAATTTCATATGTATTCACATATGGTAAATTAGGGGCTCAAATTGCTGAAGGTGCAAAAATTAATTTCCCTAAAGACCGTGTAAAAGCGTATGATAGTAAAGAAGAGTTAATAAAAGAGTTGCAAGCAGTAGTCGGTACGAAAGATGTTGTATTAGTAAAAGCATCTCGCGGCATGAAATTAGAAGAAGTAATTACGATGTTGAAATAATTGGTGTATATAAATAGGGATGATAGCCACGAAAATAGTGGAAACTTATAATAAGCGCTTACAGTAAACGATAAAAAAATAAAAGTAAAGAAAAAAGCTCTGAATATGAAATAAGGTAACAGTTGGGGTTTGCTTTTTACACCTACAAAACTTATAATTGATAAAGTGTAATAACGTTTAGAAGTATTTTCGTGAAGAATATACGCCCGGTTATATACGTAAGTATTCAGGAAAATGGCTTTTCCGCAAGTTCGGAAAACGCCTTTTTTTAAATGATAAGTATAGGATAGAAAAGGAGAAGTAACATTGACAACATTTCGAGAACTAGGATTAAGTGAGTCTTTACTACAATCTGTTGAAAGTATGGGCTTTGAAGAGGCTACGCCGATTCAAGCTGAAACAATTCCACATGCATTGCAAGGTAAGGATATTATTGGGCAAGCGCAAACAGGTACAGGGAAAACAGCAGCATTCGGATTACCACTATTAGATAAAGTGGATACAAATAAAGAAGCAGTTCAAGGTATTGTTATCGCGCCAACGCGTGAATTAGCAATTCAAGTTGGAGAAGAGCTATACAAAATTGGTAAACATAAACGTGTTCGTATTCTACCAATTTATGGTGGTCAAGATATTAACCGCCAAATTCGTGCTCTAAAAAAACACCCACACATTATTGTAGGTACGCCGGGTCGTATTTTAGATCATATCAACCGTAAAACACTTCGCTTACAAAACGTAGAGACTGTTGTTCTTGACGAAGCGGATGAAATGTTAAACATGGGCTTCATTGAAGATATTGAAGCGATTTTAACAGATGTGCCAGAAACACATCAAACATTATTATTCTCAGCGACAATGCCAGATCCAATCCGTCGTATTGCTGAGCGTTTCATGACTGAGCCTCAACACATTAAAGTAAAAGCAAAAGAAGTAACAATGCCAAACATTCAGCAGTTCTATTTAGAAGTGCAAGAAAAGAAAAAGTTTGACGTGTTAACACGCTTACTAGATATTCAATCTCCAGAGCTTGCAATCATATTCGGTCGTACAAAGCGTCGTGTTGATGAATTATCAGAAGCATTAAACTTACGTGGTTATGCAGCAGAAGGTATTCACGGTGACTTAACACAAGCGAAGCGTATGTCTGTATTACGTAAATTTAAAGAAGGTACTATTGAAGTTCTTGTTGCAACAGACGTTGCTGCACGTGGTCTTGATATTTCAGGCGTAACACACGTATACAACTTCGATATCCCACAAGATCCAGAATCATACGTTCACCGTATCGGTCGTACTGGCCGTGCTGGTAAAAAAGGTATTGCAATGTTATTTGTAACACCACGTGAATCAGGACAATTAAAAAATATCGAGCGTACAACAAAACGTAAGGTTGATCGTATGGACGCACCGACACTTGACGAGGCGTTAGAAGGTCAACAACGTTTAATCGCTGAAAAACTTCAAAGCACAATTGAAAATGATAACTTATCATACTACAAGCGTATTGCAGAAGAAATGTTAGAAGAGAATGATTCTGTAACAGTAGTAGCTGCTGCTTTAAAAATGATGACAAAAGAGCCGGATACAACTCCGATCGCTTTAACATCAGAACCACCAGTTGTTTCAAGAGGTGGCGGTGGCGGTTCTAAAAAACGCGGTGGTAACGGAAGTGGATACCGTGATGGTAACCGTGATCGTAATCGTAGTCGTGATGGACGCGGCGGTGGCGATGGTCGTAACCGTGATCGCAATCGTGATGGACGTGGAAGCGGAAGTGGCGATGGTCGTAACCGTGATCGTAATCGTGATGGCGGTAGCCGTGATGCTGGTAGCCGTGATGGTAACCGTGGTCGTAAAGGTGAAGGTCGCCCTGGATCTTCAAATGGACGCGGCGAAAGAAAACATCATAGCCGTCCACAAGCTTAATAAAAAAGAGAATGCCCTTTGCGGGCATTCTCTTTTTTTATTTCTGTAATTGTGCATACTACATAGTAACTCGTATAGAAATGAGGTGCTATATGCTTGTAAGACTTGGGTATGTTGCGATGAGTGTACATTTGAAGAATGCTTCTCCATCTCAAACGATGACGTATGCACAGTTTCAGCGGATTGATGATCGAGAGGCTGCGATTCGTAAACTTGAAAGAATCGCTAATTCGAATTTGGAAAATTGCTTACGGTTATTAAAACATAATAAAGGGCATGATATATCTTTCTTTCGACTTAGTTCCAAGCTTATTCCTTTAGCGAATCATGAGGAGTTGTTAGATTGGAACTATATTCGTCCGTTAAAAGAAAATCTGAAAGAATTAGGTGAATATGCAATTCGTATGAATATGCGAATTGACTTCCATCCAGATCACTTTGTTGTACTAAATTCACCTGAGGAGAGTATTTTCAAACAATCTGTAAAGACATTGCAGATGCACAAAAAATTGTTAAAGGGTATGGGAATTGAACATAAGCAACGATGTGTATTACATGTGGGAGGAGGTTATAAAGATAAGGAGCTTGCATTAGAACGCTTTATAGAAAATTGGTCAACTGTTCCAAGAGGTATTCAAGAGATGATTATATTAGAAAATGATGACACGACCTTTTCTTTAGAAGAAACATTGTATTTAGGTGAGAAATTAGACATTCCAGTCGTGTTTGATTTGCACCATCATATGATGAATAATGACCAGGAAGATTGGCATGAAGATTGGGCGCGTGTTGTACATACGTGGGAATCGTCTTTGTTACCGGTTAAAATGCACATCTCCAGTCCTAGAGATGGAAAAAACCCGAGAGCACATGCAGATTTTATTGATGTAGATACTTTCTTATCTTTTTTGAAAAAGATAAAGGGGAGTGTTCCGCGAATTGATTGTATGATTGAGGCGAAGAAAAAGGACGAGTCTTTATTTCAACTAATGAGAGAGTTAAGTAAACAAACAGATGTGGAAATTATCGATGGTGCGAGCTTCTATATTAAATAAGCTCTGCGCCATCGTTTTTTTTTGTTAAAAAAGGGGTGCACATGCCGCCGATGATCAGTCCTGTTAAATGGCTTATAGGATTGGCAGAGGGATTAAAGAAAGTAAATAGTAGTAATATAAGTATCATTATTGAAAAAATAGCGATGTCTCTTGGTTTTGAAGAACGATATCGACTATACAATAAAAATAATTGGGCGCCTAGTAATCCGAAAATACCACCAGATGCTCCGGCGTGAATATATTCAAGAGGCATAATAATATAAGAAGAAATATTCCCGAGAATGCCAGAAAGGAAAAAAATAATGATGAAAGAAAAGTGTCCTAGTTGTTTTTCGATAGAAGAACCAAATACGAATAAACAAATACTATTAGAAAGGAAATGTTGTAAGTCTACGTGTACAAGTAAGGAAGTTATGACACGCCACCACTCTCCTTTAGCAATATATTCATTGTAGGCTGCCAGGTGAAAGAGGGAAAAGTCGCTCAATATAATCATGACTAATTGTATAAGAAGTAAAGAAATGATAATCGGTTGTAAGGAAATGCGAGTGGATGGTATTAGCATGTTGTTAGTATCACTCCTTTTGCATCAGAAAGATTCTCTGTTATTCTTACAATATGAATGAAGAAAGCTAAATAGAAGAAGGGGATTTTGAAATGATTGTAGGGATTGGAATCGATATTATTGAGTTAAATCGAATTGAAAAAATGCTAGATGGAAAGCTTAAATTTATGGAACGTATTTTAACTGAAAGGGAACGTGGTGTTGCCGAGGGGTTGAAAGGAAGTCGTCTTATAGAATTCGTAGCTGGAAGATTTGCAGCAAAAGAGGCGTATTCTAAAGCGGTAGGGACCGGTATCGGGAAAGAAGTGAGTTTTTTAGATATTGAAGTAAGGAATGATGATAGAGGTAAGCCGATTATCATTACAAATACAGAGCATATTGTTCATTTATCAATTAGTCATAGTAAAGAATTTGCCGTTGCTCAAGTTGTTTTGGAAAGCCTGTCACGCTAGTCTGCATATTTTATATCTTTGTCTCATATATTTGAGGTAGCGA
Source organism: Bacillus sp. SIMBA_074 (assembly GCF_046534555.1). NCBI lineage: Bacteria > Bacillati > Bacillota > Bacilli > Caryophanales > Bacillaceae > Bacillus > Bacillus sp. SIMBA_074. Next base: position 12,310 of record NZ_JAWRYM010000052.1, read on the forward strand.
TAAGGAAGGCATATCTTCCATTCATTTATAGGGGCAAAGGGGCTGAAGTGATGAAAAGGCGTCTGTTTTTAGTTCTTGTCGGTTTATTGACCGTTTTTGTGTTGGCGGGTTGTATGGAAAAGAAACAGGAAGATGTTGTGAGAGATTTAGAAACGAAAGTTAAAAGTATGAAGAGTTATCAAGCTGAAGCGAAATTATCTATTAAAACAGGAAATGAACCTCAAGAGTACAATGTAGAAATTTGGCATAAAGAACCTTCGTATTATCGTGTGAATTTGCAGAATGCGAAAAAGGATCAGAGTCAAATTATTTTAAGGAATGATGAAGGTGTATTTGTATTAACACCGGCACTTAATAAGAGTTTCCGTTTTCAAAGTGATTGGCCGCAAAATAGTAGCCAGGCTTATTTATATGAATCACTTGTAAGAGATATTTTGCAAGATAAGAAAAATCTCTCTTTCGAGAAAACAGATAAGTATTATGTGTTTAAAACAAAAACAAATTATCAACATCAAAATATGTTGCCGAAACAAGAAATTAAGCTGAATAAAAGTGATTTAACACCAGTTTCTGTGAAACTGATGGATAATGATCAAAATGTCCTTGTAAAAGTAGATTTCACTAAAGTAAAGTTTGATGCAAAGTTTGATAAAGGTGCATTTGATACGAAACAAAATATGTCTAGAGCACAAGTGGATGTTCAGACGGCAGCGAAAGAAGACAAACCGTTTGCTATTTTGTATCCACGTGATACACCGCAAGGTATGACTTTGAAAGAGGAAGAAGAGTTGAAGACAGACAGTGGCAAGCGTGCAATACTCACATATACTGGAAGTAAGAAATCCTTTACTTTAATACAAGAAAAGTCAAAAGTTGCAGAGGCCTCATCGGCGGTAAGTGTAAGTGGAGAGCCGGTTGATCTTGGTTTCACGATTGGTGCATTGACGAAAGACTCTGTAACGTGGTCACATAACGGAGTAGAATATATGCTCGTGTCTAAAGGTTTAGAGCCGAATGAGTTGTTGATGGTTGCTCGTTCGGTTACAGCGAAGCAGGTGAAGTAAACTTCTTAGACGTGGTGATATATGTGCACCACGTCTTTTCTTAGTTTGAAGGTGGATTTCATAAAAGAAGCATATAAAAGAATAAGCTTCGCATATCGTGTATAAGGAAGTGTATTTATGGAAGAAGCGCCGTTTTACCGTGACACGTGGGTGGAAGTGGATTTAGATGCGATTTATAACAATGTTACACATATTAAAGAGTCCATTCCAAGTGATGTAGAGATTTTTGCTGTAGTTAAAGCGAATGCATATGGGCACGATTATGTACCGGTGGCTAAAACTGCATTAGAAGCAGGAGCAACAAGATTAGCAGTTGCTTTTTTAGATGAAGCTTTAGTGCTTCGGAGGGCTGGTATTACTGCACCGATTTTAGTATTAGGTCCTTCCCCGCCCCGTGATGTAAATGTAGCTGCTGAAAATGATGTAGCATTAACTGTTTTTCAAAAAGAATGGGTGGAAGAAGCGATAAAGCTCTGGGATGGTTCATCAATAATGAAATTCCATATTAATTTTGATAGTGGTATGGGGAGAATCGGAATACGTGAACGAAAAGAATTAAAAGGGTTCTTAAAGAGTTTAGAAGGTGCGCCATTTTTAGAGTTAGAAGGAGTATATACGCATTTTGCAACAGCGGATGAGGTTGAGACTTCTTACTTTGATAAGCAATATAATACATTTTTGCAGCAGTTACGTTGGTTGAAAGAATTTGGAGTGAATCCTAAATTTGTCCATACAGCCAATAGCGCCGCAACGTTAAGGTTTCAAGGGATTACATTTAATGCGGTGCGAATTGGTATTGCGATGTATGGATTATCCCCATCTGTAGAAATACGTCCTTTTTTACCATTTAAATTGGAACCGGCGTTGTCACTTCATACGAAAGTTGCTCATATTAAGCAAGTGATTAAAGGGGATGGGATTAGTTATAATGTCACATACCGAACGAGAACCGAAGAATGGATTGCGACAGTTGCGATTGGGTATGCAGATGGCTGGCTTAGAAGATTGCAAGGGTTTAAGGTACTTGTAAACGGTGAAAGAGTACCGATTGTAGGGCGAGTGACAATGGATCAATTCATGATACATCTTCCTTGTGAAGTGCCACTTGGTACGAAAGTTACACTCATTGGGAGACAAGGTGATGAGTATATTAGTGCTACCGAGGTTGCTGAATATTCCGGGACTATTAATTATGAAATTATTGCAACGATAAGCTTCCGTGTACCGAGAATATTTATACGACACGGTAAAGTTGTAGAAGTAATCAATTATTTGAACGATATATAGAAGAAGGTATTATTACTCAGCATCTCGTCATTTGGAGGAGTTTCACTAATAAAGAATAGGTTCTTTTTCGCTGGGGAGCTTCTTTTTATACTTGTTATTAATATAAGTTGCAATGAAATATTACTGAAGGATTGCTTTATTTCTTGTTTGAAAGAGATAAAAAGTAAAAGAAGATGAATGTTTTATTTATGAATTGGAAAACATAAGCAAGGAATAAGGAAGTCTTTGCAACAGGCTCCATACAATGGTATTATTACAATAGGTGTCATATATATATTTGGGTGTGTAGTTGACGGTGGAGGTGTATTTTTGTGTCCGAATCAAGTGTAACTACTGAAATCGTGGTTCGGTTGCCAAAGCAAATGGTAACGGAATTGGACGGAATTGGAAAACAAGAGAATAAGAATCGCCATGAACTAATTTGCCAGGCAACACAACTGTTATTGCGTCAACATAAGACGAAGAAACGCTACCAACATGAATCAATGCGACGTGGGTACATTGAAATGGGAAAAATTAATCTTGGTATTGCATCTGAAGCTTTCTTAGCAGAGTATGAAGCAGCTCATACAGTAGAACGCTTAGTTAGCGGGGGGTAATATTTTGATTGTAAAACGCGGCGACGTGTATTTTGCAGACCTTTCCCCAGTTGTTGGTTCTGAGCAAGGAGGCGTTCGTCCGGTTCTTGTCATTCAAAATGACATCGGAAATCGTTTTAGTCCGACTGTGATTGTAGCGGCTATTACTGCACAGATTCAAAAAGCGAAATTACCCACTCATGTGGAAATTGATGCGAAAAAGTACGGTTTTGAGAGGGATTCTGTTATTTTACTTGAGCAGATTCGAACAATCGATAAGCAACGCTTAACGGACAAAATCACTCATTTGGATGAAGTGATGATGAGTCGTGTAGATGAAGCGTTACAAATTAGTTTAGGACTAATAGATTTTTAAATCGGCAGTTTAAGTTGCTCTCTTTACAGGGCAACTTTTTTTTATTATAGAGGAGGTTACGGTTGGATATGGAAATGGTAGATAATCGACAAGGGTTAATGAAAATGTTAGTGAAAGAATTAGGCTTTACAGAAAAGCAAGTTCGTCATGTTATTCAATTAACAGAAGAAGGTAACACAGTTCCATTTATCGCTCGTTACCGAAAAGAATGGACAGGGTCTCTTGATGAGGTGCAAATTCGTGCAATCTTAGAAAGATGGCAATATATGATGCAACTAGAAGATAGGAAAGAAGAGGTTCTTCGTCTTATTGGTGAAAAGGGTAAACTAACCGAAGAGTTGCGTCGTCATATTGTTGCTGCAACAAAACTTCAAGAAGTAGAAGACTTATATCGTCCATATAAAGAAAAAAGAAGAACGAAAGCTACAATTGCTAAAGAAAAGGGATTAGAACCGTTAGCTGAGTGGCTATTATTATATAAAAAAGAAAATCCAGCAGAGAAGGCTATGGAATTTGTTAATGCAGAAAAGGAAGTGGCGTCTGCAGAAGATGCGTTGCAAGGTGCGCAAGATATTATTGCGGAACTTGTTTCGGATAATGCGGCATATCGTAGTTGGATTCGCAATACTACTTTCCGAAAAGGGATTATGTCTTCATCTGTAAAAGATAAAGAAAAAGATGAAAAGAATATATATGAAATGTATTATGGCTATGAAGAACCGTTGCAAAAAGTAGTACCGCATCGTGTACTAGCTATGAATCGTGGTGAAAAGGAAGACGTATTAAGAGTTTCTGTTATCACGCCAATTGAAGAAATTCTTCAGTTTTTACATAAAAAAATGATTCTTGATGAAGCTTCTAAAAGTGCGCATTATGTACAATTAGCGATGGAAGATGGATATAAGCGATTAATTCAACCTTCAATAGAAAGAGAAATTCGTAAAGAATTAATGGAAACGGCCGAAGAACAAGCGATTCATATTTTCTCTGAGAATTTACGTAATTTATTATTACAACCTCCGATGAAAGGGAAAGTTGTGTTAGCGGTAGATCCAGCATATAGAACCGGTTGTAAATTAGCTGTAGTAGATGATACAGGAAAAGTTCTTCACATAGATGTTATTTATCCGCATCCGCCTGCTCGTAAATATGAGGATGCAAAAAAGAAAATCATTTCAATTATAGATAAATATGAAGTTGAAATGATAGCAATTGGAAATGGTACAGCTTCGAGGGAAACGGAAGAATTTATAGTAGATGTATTACAAAATGTAGAACGAGATGTATTTTACATTATTGTAAATGAAGCGGGTGCTAGTGTGTACTCAGCATCTGATGTAGCTCGCGAGGAGTTTCCGAATTTACAGGTTGAAGAAAGAAGTGCTGTTTCAATTGGGAGACGTCTACAAGATCCACTTGCAGAGCTTGTGAAAATTGACCCTAAATCTGTTGGGGTGGGACAATATCAACATGATGTATCTCAAAAGAGATTAAATGAATCATTAACATTCGTAGTAGAGACAGCAGTTAACCGAGTTGGTGTTAATGTAAATACAGCTTCAGTTGCATTGTTGCAATATGTTTCGGGATTATCAAAAACAGTTGCGAAAAATATTGTAGCTAAGCGTGAGGAAGATGGGAAATTCACGAAGCGTACTGAATTAAAGAAAATCCCACGTTTAGGTGCGAAAACTTATGAACAATGTATCGGATTTTTACGTATATTAGAAGGAGTAAATCCGTTAGATCGCACAGGGATTCATCCAGAACAATATAAAAATGTTGAATTGCTATTGAAGAGCTTAGGGTTATCAAAGAATGATGTGGGGAAACCAAACTTGCAAAAGAGTTTCGAAGGAGTAGATATTTCTAAATTATCTCAAGAGACGGAGATTGGTGAGCCGACGTTAGTTGATATTATGGATGCTTTAATTAGCCCGGAGCGAGATATGAGGGATGAGTTGCCAAAGCCACTTTTGAAAAAGGGGATTTTAAAATTAGAAGATTTAAAGCGTGGTATGGAATTAGAGGGAACGATCCGCAATGTTGTTGATTTCGGTGCCTTTGTTGATATTGGTGTGAAGCAAGATGGTTTAGTACATATTTCTAAATTAAGCAAACAATTTGTAAAGCATCCATTAGATATTGTATCCGTGGGACAAATTGTAAAGGTATGGGTAGATGATATTGATATGAAAAAAGGTCGTGTTGCATTATCAATGTTACCGATTGAATAGTAAGAAAAGAGAGCAGATGAAATGAACTGCACCCCAATTGTTAGACACAGTCTAACAATTGGAGGTGCAGTTTTTCTATGGCTAAATTTACAGCTG